>WLLZ01000003.1 GCA_009700485.1 Actinomycetota bacterium
TCACCGAGGATCTCGAACTCGTGCCGATCACCGCCTACAACAAGACCAAGATGGTGGCCGAGCGCGTCCTGCTCAGCTACGCGGACAAGATGCAGGTCCATTGCGTCCGCCCCGCGACCGTCTGCGGGGTGTCGCCCCGCATGCGATTCGATGTCAGTGTCAATCTCCTGACGCTCCAGGCGCTCCGCGATGGCAACATGACCGTCTTCGGCGGCGATCAGGTGCGCCCGAACATCCACATCGACGACATCGTGGCCGTCTACGGCCACTTCCTCGATCACCCCGATATCCCTTCGGGTGCCTACAACGCCGGCTTCGAGAACATCTCGATCGCCAGCCTCGCCAACATGGTCGCTGGCGAGACCGGTGCCACCATCGAGGTCAGCGAATCGAACGATCCCCGTTCCTATCGGCAGGACTCCACCAAACTCCTCCAGACGGGGTTCACGCCGAAGCGTGATGTGCACACGGCCATCGTTGACATCATCGCCGCCTACCGATCCGGCGAGATCCAGGACCGCGATGAATGGCACACCGTTCGCTGGATGAGCCAACTCGGCCTCGGAAGCTGAGGGCAGCTTCATGGGACGCGAGATCGACCTGCTGGCCAACTATCCTCAACCGAAGCGCGATGTCGAGTCTCGCGGCGGCGAGAAGACCGAGGCGGATCGCGCCATCGCCCGGCAATTCGGTGAGGCGTTCTTCGACGGCGACCGACGTCATGGGTATGGAGGATTCAGCTACTCTCCCAGGTTCTGGCAACCTGTCATTCCGACGTTCCAGGAGCACTTCGGGCTGACAGCCGACTCCTCACTACTGGATGTGGGGTGCGCCAAGGGCTTCATGATGCACGACCTTGCTGAGTTGATCCCCGGGATCACAGTGAAGGGCACCGACATCTCGCAGTATGCAATCGAGCACACGATCGACGATATGCAAGAGCATGTCCAGGTGGCCGACGCCAAGAGTCTTCCATTCGATAGCGATTCCTTCGATGTGGTCATCTCCATCAACACGATCCATAATCTCGACCGCGAGGGATGCGCCCAGGCTCTCCGGGAGATCGAGCGGGTGTCCAGGGGCCAGTCCTTCGTCACCGTCGATGCCTATCGCAATGACGCCGATCGCGATCGCATGGTCGCTTGGAACCTTACCGCCAAGACGATGATGTCCACGGATGAGTGGATTCACTTCTTCGGCGAGGCTGGCTATACCGGTGACTACTACTGGTTTATTCCATGACCGATGACCAGCTTGAGATGCGACTGCTAGGTGCCATGCTGCGACTGCGAATGGTGGAAGAGGCCATCGCGGCCCACTACCCCGAGCAGGAGATGCGGTGCCCCGTCCACCTCTCGATCGGCCAGGAAGCGCCGTCAGCAGCCTTCTCCCTCGCCGTTCAGCGGGAAGACCTAGCTGTCAGCACCCATCGCGGGCATGCGCACTACCTCGCCAAGGGCGGCGCGCTCGGCCCCATGATCGCGGAGATCTACGGGAAGAGCACCGGCTGCTCGAAGGGTCGGGGTGGCTCCATGCATCTGGCCGACAAGGACGCCGGGTTCATGGGGACCTCCGCCATAGTCGGAAACAGCATCCCGGTCGGGGTCGGTCTGGGCCTAGCGCTTCAGATCCAAGGGCGAGCCCAGGCAAGCTGCGTCTTTATCGGAGATGGTGCCACCGAAGAGGGTGTCTATTACGAATCAGCGAACTTCGCTGTCGTTAAGAACCTTCCCGTCGTGTTCCTGTGCGAGAACAATCGCTACTCCGTCTATAGCCCTCTTTCGGTACGCCAGCCCGAAGGTCGAAGTCTCACCCGGGTGGCGACTTCACTGGGACTGACATCTGTGGAGGTCGACGGCAACGATGCCATCGCCTGCTACCACGCGGTCGATCGCGCACTACAGCAGGCACGAGGCGGTGGCGGCCCGCAGTTCCTCGAGTTCCATACCTTCCGTCACCTCGAACACTGCGGTCCAAACGATGACGACCATCTGGACTATCGGCAGCCCGGTGAACTTCAGTCATGGCAGCAACGCGATCCAATCGATCTGTTGCAGGCTAAATTGCTTCTAACTAACCATGACCTCAGCAGTGAAATCCAACCAATCCGCGAACGCATTAGCAATGAGATCGAGACCGCTTTCGCCGAAGCAGCAGCAGCTCCCTTCCCCGACCTCGAAGAATGCATGCGAGATGTCTATGCCTGATAACACCATTGCCCGTAGGGAACTCACCTTCGCCCAGGCGATCAACGAAGCGACGCACCAGGCCATGGCGGCCGACCCGACAGTGATCTGCTTTGGTCTTGGAGTTACCGATCCTGGAGCGATCTTCGGAACCACTCGCGGCCTTGAGGAAGCGTTCGGCCCAAGCCGGGTTTTCGACATGCCGACATCGGAGAACGCGATGACGGGCGTCGCGGTTGGTGCGGCCATCGCCGGCCTAAAGCCACTCATGACCCACCAGCGACTTGACTTTTTCCTGCTCGCAATGGATCAACTGGTCAACTCGGCCGCCAAGTGGCACTACATGTTTGGTTGCCAATTCAATGTGCCCATCACAATTCGGCTGATCATTGGCCGCGGCTGGGGCCAAGGTCCGACCCACTCGCAAAATCTCCAGGCCTGGTTCACCCATATCCCCGGCCTCAAGGTCGTCATGCCGACAACGCCGGCAGATGCCAAGCAGCTGCTGCTGGCGAGCATCGATGATCCGAATCCAGTTCTCTTCCTTGAGCACCGTTGGCTCCACAACCTCACAGACGATGTGCCTGAGCAACCAACCCACGGGCTGATTGGCAAAGCGCGGGTCGCCAGGCAGGGCGACGACATAACGATTGTTGCCTCTGGCTACCTCACATTGGAAGCGATCCGCGCTGCCGATTACCTCACGGGCGTAGGGATCAAATGCGATGTCATCGATCTGCGAACGCTGAGCCCGCTGGACTGGCCAGCCATCTTCAAGTCAGTGCACAAGACCGGCAGACTCATGGCCGTCGACTCCGGTGCCTTAACCGGCTCCATCGCCGGCGAGATCATCGCCCGCGTTGCCAGTGAGAGGTTCGCGGATCTCAAGGTCGCCCCAAGACGCCTGGCCCAGCCCGATGTGCCTGAACCAACCAGTTTCGGTCTGACGCGCGGGTTCCATATTCGGAGCCGATCAATCGCCGGTAGTGCTCTTGAGATGATGGGCGAAACAGGAGACGTATTGCTCGGGCAGCTCCCAGATCCTGTTCCGCACGACGTGCCAGGCGACTGGTTCAAAGGTCCCTTCTAGGAGTTTGGATTTCTCGTGAGCATGTTTGAGTGCGAAGACCTCTTCGACTATCTAGCTGAACAAAACGATCGACATGCGCGTACGACCTCGTGGTGGCGCATCAATGACTTGGTGGCACGCGAGTCAATAGCCGCCCTGCGCCCTCAGTTTGACGCACTCGCACCCTTTCCTTTCGGTCCTGTAGGCAGCACCACGTTCCCGTACTTCCAAATGGGTGCTATCGATTCCCTAGACCTCTTCGGGCTGGACGAACTTATCCTCTTCTCCTTCTACTGGAGAAACCGTGACCGCTACAGGAACGTGGCAGACATCGGCGCGAACATCGGCCTTCACAGTGTCATCCTGGGCAAGATGGGCATGGACGTAACAAGTTACGAGCCTGATCCCGTACACCTTGCGGAGTTGCGCAGGAATCTTGCGGCCAACTCCCTTGACCAGGTTTCCGTCGTACCGCACGCGGTCAACACCGACGGCGGATCGGTGGAGTTCACCCGGGTTGTGGGTAACACCACTGGCTCGCACATATCCGGAGCCAAGGAGAATCCATACGGAGAACTGGAGCGCTTCAACGTGCCTGCCACGTCAATAGGTGATGCTATTGAGGGTAAGAGCCTTGTCAAGATGGACGTTGAGGGCTACGAGGCCAGATTGTTGCTGGCGCTCCAAGACAGTGACTTCGCGACCATGGACATCGTTGGGGAGATCGGTTCGGAGGTCAACGCGCGGAGTATCTTCGAAAGATTCGCGGGCACCAAGGTTCACCTCTTTTCCCAGAAGAAGAATTGGCATCCGGCGAAGAGCCTCAACGACATGCCATCGAGCTACCGCGAGGGCTCCGTCTTCCTCAGTTGCAAGTCCGAGATGCCATGGGAGTGACACACCCATCGATGGACGATTCCAGGACCTACCTGAGTGCGAGGAACGATGCCTAGCGCCATCGTTGTTGGCGTGAGCAGTGGGATCGGCGAAGCAATCGCCCACGCTTTGTTGGATCTGGAGTGGTCCGTCGTGGGCACAGTGCGGCGCACTTGCGAGACGGATGCGTCTTATCTTTCAGGCGTGATTGACTATTGTGACCTCAGCGAGGTCGCCTCCGTTGACAGTTCACTACAGAGAATCTCGGATCTTTCGGCTTCGTGGGACGCACTAGTCGTGGCACCCGGCACCTTGGAGCCGATCGGTCGACTTAGTGACGTTGATCCAGACGCTTGGGCGCAATCGATCGACGTCAATTTCGTAAATCAGGTCAGGATCGTTCAAGGGCTCTTGCCTTCGGCGAGAAAGGACGGCGACCTACAGCCGATCGTAATTTTCTTTGCCGGTGGCGGATCAAACTCGGCAACAGTCGGCTTCTCTGCCTATACCGCTGCAAAGATTGCACTGACGAAGGTGACGGAACTCCTCGACGCCGAGTACCCGAATGTTCGTTTCTGCATCATCGGCCCTGGTTGGGTCAATACAAAGATCCACGATCAGGCCTTGTCGAATCCCCGCACTCCGATTGATATCAGACTTGAGACCGAGAGACGGAGAAGCGCCAACGACTTTGTTTCCATGGCTGACGTAGTTGATACAGTGCTGTGGGCGCTGGGTGCTCCCAAGGATGTTGTAGGCGGACGCAATATCTCGGTAGCACATGATCCCGTGCACCAAGTGGAATTCGCTGCTGGTCTTGCTGCCGACCGCGACTTACTGAAGCTCCGGCGAAACGGCAATGGCTATCGATGGATGGAGCAAGGGTGACGGGCTTGAGTGAAAAGCTGGCTGATGCAGTAGCCCGTTTCTGTGCCGAACGGCAGTTCGGCACAGCATTTGTGGTGGCGGGTGGCGCCTCCATGCATCTGATACACGGCTTTGCCGACACGCCTGGCTGCGAGTACATACCGATGCATCACGAGCAGGCAGCGGCAATGGCTGCCGACGGTTACGCTCGATCCAGTGGCGGAACCGGACTTGCAATTGCCACGAGTGGCCCAGGGGCGACCAATCTCATCACCGGGATTGCGGGTGCTTTCTACGACTCGGTTCCGGTCTTGTTCATCACTGGCCAGGTAAGCACGACACGAATGGTGGGAGACACGGGTGTCCGTCAGATCGGCTTCCAAGAGACGCCGATCGTTCCCATGGTCAGCGCCATCACAAAGTCAGCTGTCCAAGTAATTTCACCCTCTCGGATTCGATACGAAATGGAGCGCGCATACTGGACGATGCATCATGGTCGGCCTGGTCCCGTTCTCGTTGACATCCCGGACGACGTGCAGCGCGAGCGGATATCTTGGGATGAGTTAGAAGGCTTTGCCCCTCCGGTCGAAGAGCCACTAAGGCCGTCTCCAAGCGAACTGTCTGCTCTCGCGCAGTTGCTTCAGGTCAGCCAGCGACCCGTTCTCGTCGGGGGCTGGGGAGTCCACCTGTCGAAAGCAGAGAGTGCGTTCCGAGCACTGGTGGCCAAGTGGAAGGTTCCGACGGTCCTCACTTGGGGAGCGGCTGACCTACTAGACGGGGAACATCCACTCCGCGTTGGCACTTTCGGCACCCATGGAACTCGTCACGCCAATCTGGCCATTCAGAACGCTGACCTCGTTGTCTCCGTGGGGTCGCGACTGGACACCAAGGCAACAGGGAGCCCCGTGAACTCTTTCGCACGGGGTGCACGGAAGGTGGTCGTAGACGTTGACCCAGCAGAACTTGCGAAGTTCTCAGCCTTTAATCTAGAGGTTGACCTGATGATTCGTGCTGACGCGGGACTCTTCCTTGAAGCAGCGAGTACTTTGCCTCGTTCGGCCCGCGACTTCTCGCCCTGGATGGAAATCATTCGAAACTGGCAGGTCGCCTTCCAAGCCTATGATGATGCAGCAAGGCAGGGAGAAGGTGTTGACCCCTACCGCTTCATGCGAGACCTTGGGGATTCGGCTCCAGAGATGCTTGATCTCTTCCTTGACACTGGTTGCACTCTGCCATGGCTCCTGCAGGAATTCCGACCTAAGCCCAGCCAACGCATTTTTCACGACTTCAATAACACTGCCATGGGTTGGGCTTTGCCCGCCCTAGTGGGTGGGATGACCGCGAGCCCGGAAAGGCCAGCCGCCTGCATTGCCGGTGATGGAAGTCTCATGATGTCGGTCCACGAGTTGGCCACTTTGGCCGGGCGCCGGGGGGCAGCCAAAATCATACTTATGGACAACTCGGGCTACTCCATGATCCGGCAGACTCAGGACCAGTGGTTGGGCTCGGATTATTCCGCGTCCTCGCCAGAAGGCGGGCTTACATTTCCGAATTTCGGACAGCTCGCCGAAGCATTTGGTTTCGAGTACGACAAAGTTACGCGAGATGCGGAAGCTTCCTCGAAACTCAACGAATTCTGGAGGAGCCAACGAAACCACCTCTTGCATGTTTCCATCTCAACCGATGCGCGGGTGATCCCACAGGTGAAGTACGGACGGCCGAATGAGGACATGGAGCCGTTGCTTCCCCGAAGCTCCTTTCTCGATGCCATGATCGTAGAGCCACTCGACGTGTCTCGATACGAGGAGACCACGTGACATTGCAACGTTCTTTTCGCGCCGCGGTCCTTGAGGAGTGCGGTCGTCCCCTCGCGATCCGGGAGTTGCAGATCCCCGAGCTCGGGGCCAGTCAGGTGCTCATCAATGTTCGATACAGCGGCGTCTGCCGTAGCCAGCTGATGGAGGCTCGGGGTATGCGAGGAGACGACCCCTGGCTACCGCACCTTCTCGGCCATGAGGGTGTCGGAACTGTGGTGGAAACGGGACCGGGCGTGACCAAAGTGTCACCTGGTCAGGTCGTTATCATTGGATGGATCCAATCGAGTGGGCTGACGTCCGCTAATCCTATATTCATGAGTGGCGACGTCCGGATCAATGCGGGTGCCGCAACTACATTCAGCGAGATGACCGTGGTGTCTGAGAACCGGGTTTATGCCAAGCCTGAGGGAGTCTCGGATAAAGCCGCCGTTCTCTTCGGATGCGCCCTTCTGACCGGTGCTGGCATGGTTCTCAATGAACTACCCCCTCGGGAGACGGACAACATCATCGTTATGGGATTGGGCGGTGTTGGGATGGCCGCTGTCATTGGAGCCCTGACGGCTCAACCGGCGATGGTGATCGCTGTCGACATTTCACCTGAGAAGAGGGCGTTGGCCCTAGAGTTGGGAGCCGACATAGCGCTGGACTCCTGGGATCCGGAGTTCGTTGACCACATTCGCGACCTCACCGACGGCGGAGCGGACGCTTGCTTCGAGTGCGCCGGAACCACTGCGACGATTGAGCTAGCCCTCGACTGTGTCAGGCCAGCCGGGGGCACGGTGCTCTTCGCTTCGCACCCTCCCGCGGGTGATCGGATCCGTGTTGATCCCTTCCACTTGATCAGCGGGAAGAAGTTGCTGGGGTCATGGGGGGGCGGGGCGAAGCCTGATTCAGACATCCCTCGGATGGCCGCTGCTATTCGCGGCCGGGGCATTGATCTTGAGGTACTCGTCAGCGATGAGTACGCGTTGGAGGAGGTCAACCAGGCTCTCGACGATATGGAAGCGGGTCGCACGATTCGCCCGCTACTTGGCTTGGATGAGTTATGCGCGAGTGACACACCCGACTTCTCAGCCGGTAACGGTGTCTTGATGGCCATGGGCGATGGAAGAATCGATCAGTGAGGGCAACTCGAGACGTGAGCAGTCGCGGCAAAGTTCGGTTCCGGGCGTGGCTGAGCAGGGCGCCGCTTGGTCGCTCCCTACTATCAGCACGGTCGGGACTTCGTGGCACGTATTCAATACGTCGTCGCGTACATCGGGAGGCCGCGGCCATCACCCAGGCTTTGGCCATCAATCCAAACACCAGACTCCGAGTCGTCAACGACAATGCGGTCTCACCGCCAACGTATGGGAATCTCTTTGAAGTGATCATGCTCGCCCGTTTCTTGGAAGCAGGTGGTCACCGCGTCGAGTTCGACATTGTGGATTCAGGCGACAGACGAGCTGACTGGGGCGAACTAGATGCCACCGCTCAAACCAACTTCGCCCACGATCAAGTCGCCCTCGCCAGATACCTTCTGCCGAAACCCGTCGTGCAGCACATGCTGTCGTCACCCCTGAGGGTAGAGGAACAGCATGCCTGGAACCCCGCTCTTACCCTCTTTTCGGGAGCATATGATCCACCCGTGTACTCTCTGGCCCCCTACCTTTTACATGTCCTTTCCACCGGACGCACACGGTCCATACCAGCGGGGTTTCTCCTCGACGCGAATTCCTTTCCCATCTCGATTCAAACACCGCCTCCGGAACAGCCTTACATCGCTTGGCACGTTCGTAGAGGCACCTGGTCTCCAGAGCGCAACGCAACCGATAGTGCACTGGCGTCCGACCTACTCCAATTGCGAGAAATATTCCCGCGTCACTCCATCATGCTGTTTAGCACACCAAACGGAATAGAGCACGCGCTACAGGTACTCTCAGATGAAGGATTGATTTCCGACATGGAACGAGACGGTCTGGCAGTGGTAGGTCAACCTGAAACTGGCTTCACCGCAGCCGTTCCTTGGATTCTGGGCGCGGACTTCTACTTCCAGCGGATCGGCGGAGGCATGGGCATAGTGCCCATCTACTCGTCAATGCCTTACCTGCAGATCAACGATTGGAGAAGCTATTACTACGGAATCGATGGCGACCGCCTAGTGCCTTGGGCACGGGTCAACCAGCAGTACATCGTTCGCGCCGACGCCGCCAAGATCCCAATCAGGGAAGTAATCAATAGCAGTCAGTACGGTGAATTGGTGAAGTAGGCCGAGCCTTCACATGCAGGCGAGGTGCCTCGAGCCGGGATCTTTGTGGGCCGCCGCCCAATGCCTCATACCTTCCCGGTGTCGGCGCCGCGCAGAAACTGAGGTCGTTGAGTTTCATTCATGAGTGGCAACTGCCCTCAGGCAATCGCGGCTCGTCCCGTACACGAAGTTCAACTGAGCCACTCGATCGGCGGATTGCGTGCCCAGTATCTCGTTCTTGGCTGACCGCACTGCCCTAAGGAACGGAACTAATGACTCGGGTAGGCCGTTGCGCACTTTAGTTCTCCACGCTACCCCTGGCCGATGAAACTCTTTCGGGCTTTGTTCGCCAGGCGGATCAGGCAGTATCGGGTGTGAGCATGACTTCAAGAACTCCACGCGCCAACCTGCGCGAGTCAATGTCATTTCAAGACTTTCTGGCGAGAAGAAGCATAGGTGAGGTGTCTGAAATGCCAACGTTGCACTTCGTGATCGGAAATCGTCGTGTGGAACTTCAATTACTAATGCACCATCATCAGAGACGACTCGATGCAGATCGTCCAATAACGCGGGCACATCTCTAGCCGCATAATGTTCAAGGGAATGACTGAGGATGGCAATCTTCGCCTGCTGCCCACCTGACTCGAGGAGTTCACTGATGGAGCCGTAACTCTTTGCACCGAACAGTCGCTGATACATGAGGTCCGCCCCGGAATTCAACTCGATTGCTGACAGGGCAGGATCTTGAAGAGTTTGCTGAGCCGTCTGAAACGCACCCCCCCAACCCGGCCCCAAATCAAGCAACGCATCCCCCGCTTGGAAGTCACAGAACATGGTGGCTAAGGACAACTGCGACAGCGAACGAAAATCGATTCCGGCATTCCCCGGAACCTTCTTTCGTCGGTCAAAATCCATGTAATATACTGATGATTTTTCGCGATAGTGACTTCGGTAGAACTCATTTAATGACCCTGAGTCAGGTGCGGGGCTTGCTTGGCCGAAACCGCACATTTGACATACTTCGATGCTCAGGTTCGAGAATAGATCCAAGTCCGGCCAACCGCCATCAAGATATGGAAAAAAGGTAGAACCGATTTCACTGCATACCGGGCAAGCCATTGCCACTGGTTTCCTTCCTCTGGCTATGATCAGGTGGGTTGTGCAGGTAGTTAAAGTTTAGTCCTTCGGGAGGATGAATTGACCGAAAGCATTCCACTAGGCCAAAATGCGCCTCACCGCCACGTGACTTGGCAAGTGCCCGACCACATCACCGTGATCGCCGAGGTCGGCATCAACCACAACGGCGACATAGCTCTGGCCAAGCAACTCATCGACATCGCTGTGGAGACCGGCTGCGACGCCGTCAAGTTCCAAAAGCGCACCATTCACCTCGTGTACGCAGCCGAGGTCCTTGACGCTCCACGTGAGAGCCCCTGGGGCACTACCCAGCGCGCGCAGAAAGAGGGGCTCGAATTCAGTCGCGAGCAGTACCAGGAAATCGATGCCTACTGCCGTGACCGAGGTATTGCTTGGTCGGCATCGGCGTGGGATATCCCCAGCCTTGACTTCATCGAGGAGTTCGACCCGCCCTTCCATAAAGTCGCATCAGCCATGCTCACCCATCAGGCCTTCATAAGGGCAGTGGCCAGCAAAGGCCGCGTGACCTTGATTTCGACCGGCATGGCGACCTTTGACATTATTGACGAGGTCGTGGACGTGTTCAAGGCCGCTTGCACGCCGTTCGTGCTGCTTCACACCGTCTCGACGTACCCGTCACCCGAGGCCGACCTGAACCTGTCGATGATCCACACCTTGCAGGAGCGGTATGGCGTGCCTGTTGGCTATAGCGGTCACGAGCCGTCGGTATCCCCCTCGGTCGTCGCGGCAGCACTTGGTGCCACGGTGATCGAGCGCCACATCACTATCGACCGATCGATGTATGGAAGCGACCAAGCTGCTTCTTTGGAGGAGAACGGGCTGCGCCAACTCGTCAACACCATCCACAAGATCCCCTCGATGCTGGGCACCGGCGAGAAGGATTGGGCCCCCGGTGAGCGCGAAGTCGCCGGGAAGCTGCGCTATTGGGAGTCGGCGGGTGGATAGCGTCGACGCTCGGCGCCTTGTCCTATCCCAACTGCAGGATGCGCTGAGTGTCCATGAAGCACTGTTGGGTTCAAGCGAGATTACCAATCAAATCGTGACGTGGGCGAAGACCTGCGCGGATTCTCTGGCCCAAGGTGGGGTGATCTTCTTCGCGGGCAACGGCGGGTCCTTCGCCGATGCTCAGCATCTCGCGGCCGAACTAACCGGCAAGATGGGCAGGATGCGCTCACCGCTTGCTGGAATCGCGTTGGGTACAAACAGCTCATCGATGTCGGCGATCGGCAATGACTTTGGCTACCAACTCACCTTCGCTCGTGAATTGGAGGGCCTTTGCCGACCCCACTGTGTTGTCATCGCTTTGACTACGAGTGGCAACAGCGCCAACGTCCTAGAACTTGTCGATCAGGCCAACGTGATGAGTGTTCCCACTCTCGTATTCACGGGGGCCCACGGCGGCGCTGTCGCCGAGCGGTGCGATGTTATCCGCGTGCCGAGTGATCGCACCGAACGCATCCAGGAGATGCACATCCTCCTTGGTCACACGTTATGCCTGCTCATCGAGGAGTTCCTCGGACTCTTTCCATCTGAACCTGCGAGCTAGTTCATGGCGCGAACCTTCGACTTGGGCTGCTCCTTCGGGATTATTCAGGGCCGCCTCAGTGCCCAAACCGACCGTGGCTACCAGTCCTTCCCCTGGGAGACTTGGGAAGCCGAGTTCGGATTGGCCGCCGATCGCGGCCTTGAGCACATCGAGTGGGTGCTGGATTCCTGGCGACTTGACGAAAACCCACTCCTGAGCGATACGAGCGGCGTGATTGGACGCGCTCAGGAGACAGGGGTTCAGGTCCTCTCGGTCTGTGCTGACTACCTGATGGATCGACCCTTGGATGTAACTGACTCCGGTTCGTGGGCAGTTCTCAGTCAACTCGCTGATGCAATGCGGGAACTCGGAGCGCAGTGGCTGGTGGTCCCTTGCGTAGACCAATCGTCACTGCGCACCCCGTCATCGCTGGCTCGGTTTGCGAGCGCTGCTGATCAACTTGGCGGGGAGTTGGCCGGGACAGGTATTCGCGTCTCCCTTGAATCTGATCTCGGGCCCGCCGAGTTCGCTGCACTACTCGCCAACTTGGATCCAGAGATTTTCGGCGTCAACTACGACATCGGTAACAGCGCCTATCTCGGGTACGCGCACGATGAGGAGTTCGACGCCTACGGCGACCGCATCTCCCTAGTTCACATAAAGGACCGACTTTTCGAGGGCGGATCAGTGCCCTTGGGGCACGGCAACGCTGACATCCCGGGGGTGATCGAGCGGCTACGGGCGATGAAGTTCAATGGCCCTGTGACGATGCAGGCTTTCCGTGATGCCCCGGGCATCGAAATCTTGGACGATCAACTGCGCTGGCTGATGCCCATCCTTGAAGGCAGCGCCTGATGGATCTTGGGCTCGCTGGGAGACATGTGCTGGTTGCCGGGGCTTCCCGGGGTCTGGGCTTCGCCATTGTCAGCAACCTCTTGGCCGAGGGGGCCAAGGTAACCTCGGTGGGCCGAGACCCAGAGTCACTCGCTGCCGCAAGAACGTTTTGGCTGACGGGTGAACCAAACGCCATCGTTAACACTCTTGCGTTGGACCTTTCGGATCAAGCTTCAGCCGCAACACTTGCCACCTACCTGACCGACGAAGGTGGTCTGGACGGAGTGATCGTGGTGGCCGGTAGCGGGCGGCCGACAGGTGAGCCGCAAACCACGGCCTTTGCGACAGCGACTGCACTTAATGTGATGCCCGCCTTGGTGACTCTCGAGGCGGCCGGCCCGTTACTTCGAAAGAGCTCGAGCGGTTCCGTCGTCCTCATCTCCTCTGTTGCGGCGATGGAATACATCGATTGCCCTCCTGAGTATGCCGCCGCAAAGGCGACACTGCATGCCTACGCGTCGCATTGGTCGCGTGAGTTGCGGCCGGTGCGCGTCAACGTGGTGGCCCCCGGAAACATTCTTACTGAGGGATCCGTTTGGCAGCGGCGCATGCGCGAGGATCCAACCGCGTTGGACGAGTATCTTTCAAGAGAGGTCACCCTCGGGCGGGTGGCCGAGCCGGAGGAGGTAGCGCGCGTGGCTGTGTTTCTGGTATCCCGCGCAGCGAGCTTTATGACAGGATCCACAGTGGTCGTGGATGGCGGACAGGTACGCCAATGGTGAGCCAATCGCTCTTCGACCTAACCGGCCGCGTAGTCGTCATAACAGGCGCCGGCGGGCTGCTCGGTCAAGAGCACGCCTTGGCAGTCGGTCGCGCTGGTGGCATACCCGTACTTCTTGAGCTCTCGCCCGAGGCCCTGGCCGCGGCGGCCCGCCGACTGGATGCGGAGGCGATCTCGCACCTCGCCATTGAAGTTGACCTCACAAGTGAGGCCCAAATCGCTACCGCGGCGGGCGAGATCAAAAAACAGTTCGGCGCTGTGTGGGGGCTGGTCAATAACGTGGCCTCCAACCCCCCGATGGGCTCGGCGGCGCAGGGCGCTGACCGGCTTGAGGCTTTTCCGCTCACCCAATGGGATCACGACATCCGGTTGGGGCTGACGAGTGCGTTTCTGTGTTCCCGCCACTTCGGCGAGCAGATGGCTGAAGCAGGTGGCGGTTCGATCATCAATGTGGCTTCCGACCTCGCTCTGATCTCACCAGACCAGCGCATGTATTCCGTAGGCCTCCCGGAGGGCGCATCCGCACCGGTGAAGCCAGTTTCCTACTCGGTGGTTAAGTCGGCGCTCCTCGGATTGACGCGGTACCTCGCCACCTACTGGAGCCCGATCCCGGTGCGCTGCAACGCGCTCGTCCCCGGTTCTGTTGGCGGCACTCAGAGCCCGGACCTGACACGGGAATTGACATCCCGCATTCCACTCGCACGTCTTGCTGAACCAGGTGAGTATCAGGGGGCGCTGGTGTTCCTGCTCTCCGATGCATCGGCATACATGACCGGCGCCAATCTGGTGATGGACGGCGGGCGCACGGCATGGTGACGCCCGGCTTGGATGCTAATGAGAACATGATTCGCGATGAGGTCTGGGCTCTAGTTCCAGCAAGGTCAGGATCAAAGGGAATTACCGACAAGAACCTGCAGGAGGTTGAGGGTGTCAGTCTTCTTGGTCTTTCGGTTCTAGCCGGCACCGCAAGTGCCGCGATTGATCGGTGTTTTGTCAGCACGGATTCCCAAGCGTATGCCGACGAGGCCCGCCGTTACGGAGCGGAAGTGCCCTATCTCCGGCCGGATAGTGCATCCAGTGACACGGCGACTGATCTTGATGTCTTCCTTCACTTCCTCAACTGGGCCGCTGCCAATATCGAACACCTGCCGTGGGCCGTGGTGCACCTTCGCCCGACAACCCCATGCCGCGAGCCGGAGCGCGTGAATGAGGCCGTTCAACTCGCAAGAGAGGTCTCCGCATCTGCGACCGCAATTAGGTCTGTGCATGCCGCCGCAGAATCCCCCTTCAAGTGGTTTCTTCGAGATACCGACGGTTACCTAACGACGTTTGACCGAGGGCGAGAGCTCGACGCATCCAACCGCTCTCGAGCGGAATTCGAAGATGTTTACATTCCGAACGGGTATGCGGACGTGGTTTTCACGTCTCATATCATCCGTACTGACCTACTTCATGGGAATGCTGTTCGACCTTTTCTTACTGAGCCAGTTATCGAAGTTGATGGCCCCTTCGAACTCGAACTTCTTCGTCGGGCAGACTCTATTCCCCCGGCTCTGCTGTCGGCAGCTTCACTTGTTCGCGGTAACCGCAATTCCGCTCCGGAAAGGGAGACTACCCCTTCATGATCAAGACTGAATTCCGAACGATTGTGACAGAAGTCCCCCATCCAAAGGCTCTCGAAATGGCTGACCGTCTTGCTGCTGTGGAATCTCATTCCATGCACGGGCAACTGCCGGTCGTCTGGGATAGGGCCGTAGGGTCCTCCGTCTACGATCCTTGGGGCAATCGCTGGATCGACTTCACCAGCACGATATTCGTTGCCAACGCAGGTCATGCGCATCCGCTCATCGTCGATGCGATTGTAAAGACCGCTCAGAAACCACTTCTTCATGCCTACAACTACCCGACCGCGGAGCGCCTGAACTATCTCGAAGAACTCATCAGGGTGACTCCCTCTTACCTCGAGAAGGCATTCCTAGTCTCAGCGGGCACAGAGGCGATTGAAGTTGCCATCAAATTGATGCGCATGAACGCAATGGCTGCAGGCAAGCGACGTTCCGTTGTCGTCAGTTTCGAAGGCAACTGGCATGGGAGAACCACCGGCGCTCAACACCTAAGTTCTAACGTCGACCAGCGATCCTGGATTGGCCATGAGGATCCGGGCGTACTTCGTCTACCCTTCCCCTATCCGTGGATCGCGGAGGCCACGAGCGACCCTCGAGGGTTCTTCCGCGAGACGCTGCAACGTGAGTTGGACGCTCGCGGCTGGACTTTGAAGGACGACATAGCGGGTTTCATGCTTGAGACCTATCAAGGATGGGGGGCGGTCTTCTACCCGGCTGACTTCGTGAAGGAAGTGGAGCGGGCCGCAAAAGAGAGTGGTGGCCTACTTGTCTTTGACGAGATGCAGGCGGGTTTTGCGCGCACAGGTGAACTGTTCGGATACCAGCACTATGGGGTGCAACCGGATCTGGTGTGCTGCGGTAAGGGTGCAAGTTCGAGTGTGCCGCTCGCATTCGTACTGGGTTCAGGCTACCTACTCGACTTACCTTCCGTCGGCTCGATGTCATCGACGCATTCAGCGAACCCAATCAGTTGCGCAGCAGGACTTGCCAATCTCAAGGCGATTGAGAACGAGGGACTTATCGAGCGAGCGCGTGACCTCGGACTTCAGTTCCATGCGGAGCTCAATAGCATTGCAAATGCGTCACCCGCAGTATCGAGCATTCAAGGACTTGGCATGGTCGCTGCCATCATTACCAATGGGGTGGGCGACGCTGATGCATCCGCCATTGCCACTGAGATCTCATGGGAGTGCATGAGACAAGGGCTCTTGGTTGTCCATACTGGACGCGAGTCGGTAAAGATCGCACCGCCACTGACGATTGCCCTAGACGCAATGATCGAGGGCTTGTCCGTCCTAAGGAAGGTGATCGACGATGTCACAGCAAAGCACAGTTAGCCCACTGAACGCCCTGAGGCATCATGCAGTGACAGGACCGTCGGCCAACATCCTTCAAGAATTCTATGAGTACTTCGGTTTCACCCAATTGATTATTGAGGAGTCACCCGACCCCGAGTACATCCAGGCTCTTACGGGCGGGGCCTGGTCTGCAGCACGCATCTTGAAGCTCAAGAATTCTGTTGGAGACGTGCTTGAGATCATCGAACCATCGATTTTGGCAGGCGAGTTAACCTCGGGAGGTGCAGGAAACTGGTCGCATCTCGCTTTTACTGTGCTCAGTTGTGACGAGGCCGTGAGCGACGTTCTGGGCATGGGAGGTCACTTGGTCGGAGGCCCAGTCACCAATCCTGAGGCCCCCTTTCGTGTGGCCTACGTTCGGGATCCTGCTCTCAACCTCATTGAACTCGTTGAGGCAATGCCATGACCGCGCAACACTTTGAGGAACTGCCTGTCGGGATAGACCAACATGAGTCGTGACTACCTTGATGTCGAGTACTCGGCAACTGCTCGGCCCATGACGGACTATCCAAGTCTTCTGGCGGCTCATTTGGCGTCGAAGTGGGATATCCGCTCGGGCCAGAGTCTGCTTGATGTTGCGTCCGGACGTGCGGAGATGTCAACAGGCTTCACCTCACTGGGGCTAAGGGTCACTGCACTGGATGCGTCCCCCGAGGCGGAGCACTTCGCCATCCAGGGGGGGGCGGACTTCATCTCAGGGGTAATCCGCCCGAACGAACCGATGCCAGTGGCCGATGCATCCTTTGACGTGGTCTTCTGCAAGTCCTTCGTTGAGCACCTGCGCGAACCAATCAACTTCGCCGAGGATTGCTATCGAGTCTTGAAGCCTGGGGGCAAGGTCATCTTCCTGACTCCGGATTGGGAATCGAACCACCGAATCTTCTTCGACGATGTCACCCACGTGACTCCATTCTCAACCGTCACGATGCAGCAACTGCTCGTGTTGAGCGGTTTTGAGAATGTGATCAGTTATCGGTTCAGGCAATTGCCCGTCACATGGCGATACCCGGCGATGAACGCCGTGTGTGCAGCAATCGCGCCCTTAGTGCCCAGCCGGACGACTCGGAAGTTCTTACGTTGGAGTCGCGAGTTGATGGTGTGCGGGGTGGGCATCAAGTAGAGGAAGCCTCCTCGTGAGTCTTCACGTCGTCGACACCTCGTGTAGTCTGCACTCCGATCAGACCAAGATTCCTATCCGCTGGGAGGCTGAGACCAAATGGGACAAGTGAGAATGATGGACTTGGCCGACCTTCGTGCCTTTCTTGAAGACTGCCCCCCCCCCGGCGCCGTCTGACTTAACGCAATCATCCGGAGATGAAAGCGACCTGCCGTACGAATACGAGTTGGATGATCTCTTCCACCTTTACTCGACCGTGCGCAGAACTAGTTGCGTATCCGTCCTCGAATTCGGATCTGGTTGGTCGACGGTAGTCTTTGCGTTGGCGCTTCACGAGAATGCAGAGTATTTCGGGGACGAGCACCGGCGGCTAGTTCGCCACCCGAATCCATTTCAAATCCTGACCATCGATGCCTCCGACCACTGGCAGGAGGTGGCCCTCGCCCGGCTCCCTGACTGGCTGAGATCAACCGTGCGGCCCGTCTCATGCAGCGTCAATCTCGTTGATCGATATGGGTCGTACGTGCACCTCTACGAGAACGTCCCAGAATTCGTGGCGGACCTTATCTATCTTGACGGGCCGGATCCGGAACAAGTCCACGGCGCAATTAACGGCTTTGAATACAGCGAACTCCATACCCTTCCGATGGGCGCTGACATTTTGCGCATCGAACCGCATGTTTGGCCGGAGACAATGATCATCACCGACGGCCGGACAGCGAATGCTCGCTTCCTCGCCGCTCACTTGCGCCGTAATTGGCAGGTGATACATGACCCCTTCGGTGATCGAACCACGTTCCGGCTGGAGGAGACTCCATTTGGCCCGGTGATTGAGAAGCATTTGTCTACGCGACTAGCGGCGGCGAGGGAGTTGAGGGACAAAGAAGGTCCGAATATCTAGCGGATTAGTGAAATGTGAGCGTTGCTGTTGATTCACGAATCGCCCAATTGCGATGGATCCTACCGTGCACAGGACGATAAGATTCGGCTGATGAGCGAGGTCACGGATTCCAACACCACCAAAGGTGACCGCACATATCTTGTTACAAGTGCGCTTGAGCGTACTTGGCCATCGGACAGACATATCGTCTTCCTGGGCCAATGGTGCCTTCGATATTCGCGGCGCGAAGTCTGGTCAGGGCTAGACTACTCGGTCGCCCCTTACCACTGGGATGATCGAGCGCAAATACCGAAAGATCTTGAATACATCAATGACATCTATGAGGCCCTGCTCCCGGAATTGGCTCGGGTGTTAAACGAGATTCATGGAGTGAGCTACTCGGTGCGGTATTGGCGCATCGTCGTGGGTTCTTGGCTCTATTACTTCTCCCAGGTGGTCATGGATAGATGGAGAGTTCTACAGTGCGCAAGTGAGTCTTATTCGAGGCCCACGCTTCTTAGGGTTACTCCGGATGACACACCTCTAGCCTCGCCTAACTCAGCGGCCTTTCTGCGTGCGACTGAAAGCGACGAGTGGAATGAACGCTTGTGCGCGGACATTGCTGATCAGTGGACAAATATAGAAGTAACTAAGACCCAACAATGTCAAGTTATCAACCGCCCATTCAGGCTAAAAAGCGAGCAGGCAGGAAACGTCAGATCATCCATCCTGCGGATTCTGTACTCCATGGTTGTTAAGCCTCTGGATTGGTTAGCCCAACGACGTATCTTCTATGGTGAGGGAGTTTCACTACATTCGGATTATCTAAGCCGGCCAAATAGGTTCGCACTTTCCGTTCTTATGCGCCAGGTTCCCTCGATGAGTTTGCCTATCCAACTTCCACAGACTGACGCCCGAACTGCCTCGCGAGCATGGGGGCTGACGACGGCCGACGGCGATGCGTTCAAAAACGCGCTTGCGGTACTGATCCCGCAATACTTACCAACGTGCTTTCTCGAAGGATTTGAACAGGCGCAGGCTCTCGCAGCTCATTCAGGGTGGATACGCAACCCCCGTGTTGTCATGACCGCCAATGCTTTCGACAGCGATGATAGATGGAAGCTGTGGGCGGCAGAACAGGTCGACAAGGGAGCGAAGTTGGTCATTGCTCAGCATGGTGGAGGGTATGGCTCACAACAGTGGTCGGCAATGCAGAACTACGAAATGAGCATCAGCGATCGCTATCTCACATGGGGATGGAGCGACCCCCAAGAGGCTAAGGCATATCCAGCACCAGCTACGAAACTAGTAGGAATGCGCGTTAGGCGCCCAAGACGAACCGGAAAGTGCGTTCAAGTTACTGCTTCTCTGCCGAGGCAGAGCTATTGGATGTTCGGCGCCCCCATCGGGCCGCAGGTTCACGACTACATCGACGACCAGTTTCGTTTCGCTGCCGCGCTGAACGTCAATGTGCGGGAGGACCTCTTGGTGCGTCTTTACCATCGTGACTACGGTTGGGACCTACAGCAACGATGGCAGGACCGTGAACCAACTATTGCTACTGACCCTGGTCGCCAACGACTGGATCGCATTCTGCGCGAGGCTCGGCTCTATGTCGCAACCTACAACGCGACAACTTTTCTTGAGTCCTTCACCCAAGGAATTCCTACTGTGATCTTCTGGGACCCGGAGTTTTGGGAACTTTCGATTGAAGCCAAACCATACTTTGACGTCTTACGGCAGGCCGGTATTCTTTTCGACGATCCCGTTAGTTGTGCAGCGATGGTGAATTCAATATGGGATGACGTGCCTGCTTGGTGGGAGTCCCCTGACGTCCAGTCCGCCGTTATATCCTTTTCTGAGCGATTCGCGCACGTGGGAGCGCGCCCATTAGGTCGGCTAAAGAGTGCACTTATCGATTGGTGAGGCAGAATCTAAACAATTGAACCTGGATTGAAATTACATTTCCCTCCGCAAAGAGCGCCCAGTTAGCGACGCCCTTAGTAATCCTAGATTAAAAACAGCCTCGGGTTAACACACAAACCCGGTCGCTTTATTCAATCGTAGAACTTCAATGCGTGGCATTTCGTGCCGGCTTACCAAATTATGGACTGGAAGTTTCACTCGGCGGGAAAGACCTTTCCTTGGATACATTTACGGGCTCCTGAATTGTCACTACCTAGGGCGCCAAGGTTTCGCTAAGCCCACATCAAATACTCACCTATGTCCCTAATCAACGTTACTACGCCCTCTAAATGAACTGTCTCTAAATAGGGACCTTCACGGAAAAACAACGGGCGAGGTTGAACTTGTTGACTTTCGAGCAACGACCAAAACATAACGTCCGGCGTCAGGCACATGGGTATTTAATGACATTTCAATCTCCATCAGAATTTTTCTCTCATGGTCCTGGAGAATTCCTGGCCGAGAAATTAATGCGTGCGGGTCTCCGGGTATACCCGAACATGACCCAACTGCGGACACTGATAGTACTTCAAGACCTGATGCTTGCATCACGTTTCTGAGTTCATCTGCATGAATCCAAGAGAACTGGATTTCTCGACCGGGTGACAATGGCCCCGAAGATGAATTCATCACCCTCCTTGCATCTGCAAATCGATTGTCCTTTAGCAGGAGCAGAACGTTGTAGTAGGTGGTTCGAAAGGAGCCGATGAAGAGCCCCTTATCTTTGAGCACTTCAACGAGCCGAGCGAACTCATTAATCCAGTTCGGGTGATAGAAAGCGACCTCTGTCATTACTGCTATATCAACGCTCCTTGATTGCGTTCTTTTGAGTTCCTCTCCGATCTCACTGCACGTGAATACCACGTTGTCGATTCCTTCGGAAGCAGCAGCGCTGCGCGCAGTCATCAAGGCCGCCTCCGAGATGTCAATTCCGGTAACGTCTGCTTGCCGATATCGGCTGGCGAAGCGCATCGACATCCTGCCCTGTCCGCACCCTAGGTCCAGTATCGATTTGATCGAATCCTTAACCGGCAGCATTGGCAGTATTTGCGCCCAGTACTGCTCGGCGTAATAATCCTCGCTCTCAGATGTCAACATGTTGTAATTGGTTGAGTGAATAATGGTCTGTTTTTGATCCGCATGAGAAGAGGAAAAAGGACCGCCCGAATCCAGGGCGGCGATGGCTCGCAATTCAATTGACTCAGCAGACCTTCGCGCTTTACTTGCCAAGCGCCTAAGAACGCTTTGAAAAAACCGCGTGGAGTCATTCGTTAGGGTTCGCATGTTCACGCGCGGCCCGGACGATCTCGAGTAAAAATCCGTCTATCCATAGGCATTGTGCTCGCCATCGCGCCTCCAGTCATAGTCCCTCCTAGGCGTTTTCCATTCGCTGCCATACGTGTATTCAAGTATGACCGCAGGCGTTCTCGGCACGGACATTGACTTCCCATAAAACGTTGCATCGCCGAGTGGGAACAACGCTGTAGTCGGTTGTGCGTAGCCTTCTAGCGTCCATAGACATTGGATACTGGAGATAGGAAGGCGCATCCGACTGCAAATGGCAACTATGTAGCGTATCCAACCTGAGTTCTTGGGGACTTTCCAGAGGGTCACCATCTCATCACCTTGGGGAGCGAAGAAGTTGAGATCAACTTTCGTCCCCATGAATATGAAGGTCAGGTAGTCACTTCCAGAGCCGTCGTCCTGAACAATCATCCCGCGTGACTCGAATGCGCGGCGAATTGCACCCCTATCCTCAAGATGACCGAGCCCGAAGTCGAGATCCACATCCCAAGGGATCAGTTCACCGTCACGAACCAGACCAAGTAGTGTCCCGTTGCATAGCCAATAGTCCAGCCCCAATTCGTCAAGTATCTCCACGGTCGTTACAAGGGCAGTAACCCGCGCATCCTTAGTCGTCACAATAAGTTACGACTTTCCGGAGAAGACGACTCGCATCACTATGGGATCTTCACTCCCGTATGGTGCGAAGCCACGTTCAACCTCAAAAGAGTTGACGGTAAATCGCCTGTCGACCTTCTCTTTGAACTCATCCGGGACGATAAAGCGCCGGTAGTGATCTGTCATGTAAGTGTTTCGTTCAATCAATTCACCTTGCTCGTAAAGTTCATCAAAGATGGTCCGCGCCTCAATGCAGACCAATATTGGGCCTAAATCGTATTCTGCAAGGTGATCCAGCAAGGCGTTCTCGGCTACCTCAGAATCTGCATGTAGCGAAAATCTACTGTAGACAACAAGTCTGCTCGCCTCCAAAGTGGCGAAATTGACTTTCGAAAAGTCTCCTACCGTAAGGGAATAGCGCTGAGTCGCAATCCGTGCTCCCAAGAAGCGCTCGCCTGCACTCTGTATCGCATTGGCGGATAGGTCGACACCTGTATAGAAATCGGCGCGGCGCACAAGTGCGAGACCATCACGTCCATTGCCGCACCCGAGTTCGACCACCGAATCAGTTGGAAGGAGTAGATCAGCCGCTACTTTCGTACAGAACGGAGACGGAGAATCCTCATTGAAATCAGCGTAGTGGTGGTCCCAGAAGGCAGTCATGTCCCGTTTCCTCTAGTTCCTAGGCGTTGATTTCCTGAATGTTCGCTACAGCAGGAAACTGCACAACTTCCACGTTAATAGTCAACCGACCCCGATAACTTGTACCTTATCGGGCCCGCAAAAGTTGTTCGCCACCAGTACTTTCTGTCAGACACAGGGTAGTCTCCTGCAATGGAATATCGCAGTTCGCCGATACGTGTCTCTGGGTCAGATGTTGGACAATCTGAGTTATCGGCGATCGCCAGCGTCTTTGAACGTGGCTATTTGGGCATGGGGGCCGACGTCCAGGAATTTGAGGGGCTGCTAGCAGGCTATTTCGGTCGCCCCGTCGCCTGCGTGGCGACCGGCACGGCGGCCCTACAACTGGCGGTTCAGTGCTGCGGTATTGGGCCGGGGGATGAGGTGCTAGTACCCTCCTTGACGTACGTGGCGGCCTTCCAGGCTATTTCGGCCACGGGGGCCACCCCTGTTCCCGTTGACGTCCTCCAGGATTCGCTGACGATCGACCCCGACGATGCTTGTCGGCGACTCTCTGCCCGCACCAAGGCTGTGATGCCGGTGTATTACGGGGGTGGAATTCGCGAACTGGATCGGGTCTATTCGTTGGCTGAAGAACACGGTCTGCGGGTGATCGAGGATGCGGCTCATGCTTTTGGCACGGTCTTCGGCGGCAAGCGGGTCGGGTCTACGGGTGATGTTGCCTGCTTCAGTTTCGACCCCATCAAGAACCTGACTTCCGGCGAGGGCGGCTGCGTCGTTTCAGACGATGCGGAGTTCATGGAGCGGGTGCGGGATGCCCGGTTGCTAGGGGTCAAGGGGGACTCGAAAGCTCGGAATAGTGAGCGCCGCCTGTATGAGTTCGAGGTGGATTCGCAGGGCTGGCGCTACCACATGAGCAATATCAATGCTGCGATTGGTAAGGCTCAGTTCGAGGTGTTCCCTATGCGCGCTGCAATGCGTCAGCAACTCGCCCAGAAGTACAACGAGATCTTAGGATCGTCCTCGAGTATCCAGATCCTTCCTTACTCGTATGACGATGTAGTACCACACATCTATGTGGTTCGTTTCGCGTCTTCAGCGGTGCGCGACCAAGTGAAAGCTCGACTGCTCAGCGAGTTGAACGTCGAAACTGCTCTCCATTGGTATCCCAATCACTACTTGGCTCGGTACCGTTTGCCCGCCGAGGCTCTACCCGTTACCGAGGATGCGTTTAGTCGGATGCTCACACTACCTCTGCATACCAAACTCTCGGTAGAGCAAGTCACCCAGATCGCGCAATTCGTGAGTGTGGCTGCTGAGTCTCAGGAAGTCCCATTGGATGACTGACTCGCAGGACTCGCCCCTCGTCTCAGTGATCATGAACGCACATAATTCCGAGGAGTTCCTTGCTGAGGCGCTCGCGAGCGTACTAGCACAGTCGTACACGAACTGGGAAGTTATCCTTTGGGACAATGCATCAACGGATGGAAGCCGAGCCGTCGCTGAGTCCCTTGAAGATGGCCGTATTCATTACTTCCAGGTGCCTGGCAAAGTCTCGCTCTACCAGTCTCGCGTGAACGCGCTCGCTAGGGCATCCGGACCACTTATCGCGTTCCTTGACTGCGACGACACTTGGCATCCTGACAAATTGAGCAGGCAAGTGCCCGAGTTCTCTGATCCATCGGTCGTCGCAAGTTGCACCCACTATCACGTCTTCTACTCTCAGCCCGATCCAGCACAAGCGATGCGTGTAACTCGGACATACCGCCCAAGTCATGTTGAGTTGATCGATGTGCTCTCTGACTACCGCGTGGGAATGCTAACTCTGATGATCCGGCGAGATGCGTGCAAGCGGTTTCTCCCTGAGACACCCCCAGACTTCAGCATCATCGAAGATCTAGACATAGTTGCACGAGTGCTGCAAGGAGGATCTCTAGCAGCCGTCAGCGAAGCCCTTGCAACCTACCGCATGCACGACAATAACTTCAGCAGGGACGTTGGACTCTTAGTCGAGGAACGCGACGCGTGGCTGGAAGCCTTCAACGAGTGGTGTCCTCCGGACATCAGCCGAGAGAGAGTCCGTCGCGCCTTCCAATCCGCTACCTACCAAATACTCGCTAGACAGTCCTTGATCGAAGGAAGCCGCTCAAAAACTCTGCGAAACGCCCGGCAAATGATCATGGGAATCGACAAGGTGAAGTATCTGGTTGTTGGCGCACTCACGCCTCGCGGAGTCTGGCCCGCACTGTTGGCAAGGTTCTCCGCTCCATAACGTCACTTCCCCGGAGCGCAGATAGGCCCACTGTTTTGACGCGCCTACAATCGTGCGAATCCCACCCGGGTGTCCCACTCAAGCTGAGAGGTGACCGGACCATGAAACGATCAGCCCCGCATGCGGCACGTAACCTACCAGCACTAGGACTCGGGCTCGCGATCTTCATCATCGTCCTCATCGCCACCCTTCATTCACACCCCTACTTCGGGAATATGGATGACGGCCGCCTATTGAGCCTGGCCCAATCAGGGGGCCCTCTTCACTTTGCCAACTACCTGGCCGGCGGCACCGAGACTGGGTTCATTCGCGCTACCTCGATGGTTATCGTCTGGCCCACGTACTGGCTGGGCACCGTTGCAGGCCCTGTTTGGTTCTACCTTGCCAATACGGCTCTGGTTTTCGCCTGCCTCATAGTTTTCGGCTCAGCCATGGGCCGGCTTCTGGGCTGGAAGTCGGCGTGGCTGGGCGTCGTATTCCTGTCAGCGGCGCTGCTGTGGCCGTACACGGCGGAACTCTTCTTCTACCCGAGTCTCTCCGAGAAGGGGATCATACTCGGAGCAGCACTGATGTTCTGGTGGATTGCCGAGGCGCCTCGATTCACGTCACAGATCGCCTACTGGGTCAGCCTTGTGGCAGTGAGTCTCTTCGCATTCGCGACGAAGACTCAGATCCTCATCTTCGTCCCAGGGTTCCTTTACGCGCTGTGGGCGTGCCGCTCCACTGCTGGCGGACAACTCAGTAAGGTTCGCGCCATTGTGGTGAGCGGGTACCTGCTCTTGCTGTCGGCTCTGTTGCTCATGCTCGCTCTCCGAGGCTCCTACACGAAGGCAACCCAAGGGTCCTTCGACATGTCATTCCTGAGTGACCGACGGTTCCAGTTTCTCGCTGTGCTGACCATTCTCTACGTGCTTGCGCTAGTTACCCGAGTTATCCTTCGGAGGAATCAGCCTCCCGATTGGGTGCCCGCCGTCATGCTCATCAGCATGTGCGGGACATTCGTGATCTGGGATATCAGGAACTACTTCCTAGCCATTGCGAGTGTCATGGTGGGCTGCGCGGCTGCAGCGGTCGCGAGTTGGATGCGCTCATCATGGCAGCAGGTAGGTTTGGCTGTGGTCCTTGTCATTTCGGCGTCAGCATGGTTGCTCTTCAGGCTTCCCGCTGTGTATGGGAGCCTGGCATCTGTCGGAGACTTCCTCGCCTCCCCGATCGTTAAGCAACTTGACGCGGAGCGTGCGACCGTCTACGTCTCATGCATGGAGGCACCTGATCACTACAACCGATATGCGGCCAACCTAGGGCTGTCCGGGCTCACCTTCGCTTTCCTTGCCAACCGGCCTTCCGTTGTCCCCTCTGATCAGCCTCTTGGAAATGAGTACATCTTTGGCGACGCGCGGCTATGCCCATGGTCGCCCGACTCTGCAGACTGGGCGACGGTCTGGACAACCGGGGACGCCAAAGCCTTTCAACTCTTCGCTAGCCGATAGCGTTAAATGTTCTATGGTTCGAGGTCACCCACATGCATCGGTCATAGTCCTCACCATTATCCGGCGAAGCGCCCCAATATTTCTCTAACTGCCAACACCCATGGCACGCGCATGCTTGTAGGCGGTTCCCATCTCCGACACCCATTTGTCTTTCGTTAAAAGCAACTTGTAAACCTCTCGGGCGTGCAGGCGCAGCCGCTGCCCGCCATTGATAGTCGCCCCCAATCCACTAAGCAACTGGCTTGCAGATCCATCCTCGTAAATCGCGCCGACATCAAAATCTGTAATGAGGTCAGCGGCACCACTATCGGCCAAGGCCACCACCGGGATCCCCGCCTCCAACGCCTCGCGAACAACGAGCGGGTATGCGCCCTCCCAAACTCGGCCTGGGAAAACCAATGCCGTGTAGTTCGGGAGGTGCTCCATGATCCAAGCGCGTTGTCGGACTCCTAGGTTTCCGAGATTGTTCTTGCCTTGGTGCAGAGTTGGAGCCATTTCATTTGAACCGACGACGTCAAGCTGCAGTTCGGTCGGCCAAAGCTGTAAGAGTTCAGCGAGGCCCTTCTCCGGAGTGTTTCGGCCGACAAAGATGAATCTGGGAATAGTTGGGGGCTCGGTGACTTGCGTGTGAATCTCCTCAACGAATCCGGGTATGAGATGAAGTCTGACCTCGGGGATTCCCTGCTGGATCATGAAGGAATGAACGCGAGCCGACTGGGTAATGATCGCGGCCGAAGCTTTGAGAAGCCTGTTCCCTTTTGCTCCGCCCGCTGTCGAAATTGCCGCAGGGAGCGAGGCGGCCCGAGAGCCCTGGTAGCAGCCGTGGACGAACGCCGCCTTACTGCCCGATGTGGGGCACTCCAAACAAATGTGACCGTCACGGTAGAGCAGACCATTCGCGCATGACGCGCGGAAGTTGTGGAGCGTCGTAACAATCGGGATTTGCAACTTGGTCAGCCAGCGCGTACCGAAATTGGGGAAGGTGTTGTGGACGTGGACAAGATCCGGAGCAAACTCACTGATTGCTCTCTGCGGGTGGCCAAAGTCAACACCTGTCGCCACGCTAATGGCGGAGCGCACCTTGTAGAGAGGGGCCTCGGACTCCTCATCAGTGCTACGGAATACCTCGAGAATCTCTATACCCGCGTTTCTAAGGGCGCCTACCTGCTGAAGAACCGCGACATTCTCTCCGCTTGGCTGATCTGAGCGATAGAAGCTGTGGACCACGGCTACACGCATGCTTATACGTCCCATTCCCCGCGTGTCCGGCTAAGCATTCATCGCTCCCGTATTTAGGCCGACCAGAGCCGCATTTCGTATTGCGTCCGTTGTGGTGCGTGATCTCTCCGGATATTCCTTTAGGTAGGAGATCACATCGACAAAGTCAAAATTTGGATTCTTTGGATAGAGCTCGCCGTAAATCGCCTTCACGAAGGCGTAATCCTCAGGCGTATCGACAGTCCAGCGTAGGTGGGAGAGATCGCCCACACCTGAAACATTAACGATGCGGTATTTATCCGGTTGCCGATACACACCGAGCGTGACATGTTCACGTTCATTCTTGTCGGTAGAGCTTTCATAAATTTCTTGAAGCACACTCGCTTTCACGACTTCAACATCAAGACCATCGGGGTAGGTCGGTGTCATGTTGTTGGAGGCGTAATCGCAGTCTCCTTGATTGAAGCGCGCAACAACTTCGTCTATCACTTTGGGTGAAATTAATGGGCAGTCGGCGGTTAGCCGCACCACGGTCTCGGGCTGGTACAGGTCAATCACTCGAATAAATCTCGCCAACACGTCGTTTAGGTCACCGCGCACAACATCGAATCCATTGGCTTTTACTATCTCTGCTAGCTCATCATCGGAGGCGTCGGTCGATGTTGCGACCACGATGCCATCGAGGGTTTCAGCTCGTTGGATGCGCTCAAGTTGACGCAAGATCATCGGTTGGCCGGCAAGTGGGGCGAGCACTTTGCCGGGATACCGGGATGAACTCATGCGTGCTTGAACTATTGCCAGCGTTGTCACGGCTCAAGCCTCCCAGATGCGGGCGGTCATGCCCATGTTCGGGGATCCAACAGCCCAATGTCGCCGGAGGCGAGGCCCTCTGTATCGAGGCGTTGCTTACAAGTCGCCCACGCTTGGGCGAGATCATTAAGTTCTGCACCGGTGGTAACGCCGATAACTACTTCAGTTATCGGGGCGATGGTCTTGATGAAAGAAAGTGCTACCTCTATTGGCTGTTCGCCGTTCGACTCGCACCAATCGTGGAACTTGATCACTTCAGGGTGCTGGCCCAGTCGCGTATCGCTACGTGCAGCCAGCAGGCCTTGCAGGAACACGCTTCGCGCTTGGATTCTCGTGCCTCGCGAGGCGAGAGTTTGCAGGATGTTGCTGTTGATCAGCCGTTGGTCGAGCACATTTATGGGCACCTGGGCGATTTCAAGTTGACCGAAAATACTGGCAGCGCGATTCAGGTCGGTTTCGTCATAGGCCGAAACCCCGATTTGCTGCACCAACCTTTTTCGTTTCATGTCTTCTAGTTGTTTGGCCGACGCGTTGGCCTGGGCCTCGGTCAATTGCGCCCAATCATGAATCAGGCAGTTAGCGATACTGCTTTGCCCCAGCGCGGCGAGGCTGGCTTTTAGTTGGGCTGGGATAGTTTGCGGATCGGCCCCACGCACCTTGGTCGTAATCGAAAAATCCGAAGCCCAGGAGGCCAACCGGGCCTCGGCATCGCCATACATGCCGGCTGTGTCGATGGCGCCAATACCAGCGCCCTGGGCCACCGCGATGATCTCGGCTAGGGCTTCATCGGTCAATCGGCCTTGGCTATTGGTCACTCCATAGGGGTTACCCCACTGGGCGGTGCCGAGCACGAGGGATTGCACCCGACCATGATCTCACTTTTCGGCGGCTAGACTGCCGGGCGTGGAGATTCTTGCAGGGACTTACGTTGCCGACTCCCAGTGGGTGGTCGCATGACCATCAGTTCTGGCTCCGCCGCCCAGATGATACTGGCCCGGGCACTCGAATGCCTGGAGAGTGAAACTCCCAACCCGTTGACCGGGCCCGAGACCATCGAGATGTCCGAGCGATGCGTCGAGCTACCGTGGGTAGCCGCCCACCTAGGTGCTCCCGGTCGACTCTTGGATGTCGGCTGGGCAATGTCACCCCCTGAATGGCTCGGTGTCCTGCTCGCCATCCGCGATCGCGGAGCCGACCTGACCGGTATTGACATCATCGACCCGCAGCGTGTTCGCAGTCGCTATCCGGCCGACCAAGTGGATGCTGTGCTCTCCGTACCTGCACGAGTCGAAGACATTCTCAACGCAAACCCAACCTCGGGCCACTACGACACCATCAGTTGCGTATCGACCCTGGAGCACATTGGCTTCGACATTGCATCACCACCTGAAGATCTCACGAGCGCCTTTGTGAGGGCTACCTCAGCCGAAACAGCAATCGCATCACGCGCTCCTGAAACTGATCGGCTCTTTCTTGATGCAGCGCACCGACTTCTAGTACCTGGCGGGCACCTACTCATTTCGGTACCAGCCGGCAGTGGCTTACCCATACTTCATCAGGATTCATTGGGGCTATTCACTCACCAGTTCGAGTACGACGAAGCCTCATGGGCCCGTATTACTGGGGATAACCGCTTCTCGGTGTTAGCCGAGGCCTACTACAGTCACGATGAAACTCGTGGTTGGGCACAGGTGGAAACCTTTGCCGCACTCTCCGGCCAGACCAGCGCAATGCAGCCCTTTGCTACTGGCTGTGCACTCGTACGCCTACGCCACATCTCGAGTTGAGAATTCAATTGAATGGAGCTCCTGTGGAATCAACTATTGACGATGCCTCGATACTAATCACCGGTGGCACTGGATCATTCGGCAAAGCCTTTCTTGAGGAAGTACTAAAAACTCGATCTCCACGACGGGTGGTGGTCTTCTCGCGAGATGAACTCAAGCAATATGAAATGCGCGAGCGCTGGGGTGATGACCCAAGGGTCCGTTTCTTTCTCGGTGATATCCGCGACCGCGACCGCCTGAAGATGGCTCTGCACGGGGTCGACTACGTCGTGCACGCGGCGGCCTTGAAACAAGTTGACACCGCTGAATACAACCCGATGGAGTACGTGAAGACGAACATTCTTGGTTCGGAGAATGTCATTCAAGCCTCCATAGAAGCTGGGGTCAAGAAAGTCCTTGCTCTATCCACCGACAAAGCCTCTTCACCTGTCAACCTTTATGGGGCAACGAAACTCACGGCCGATAAGCTTTTTATTTCAAGCAACCACTACTCGGCCGCCTACAACACCGCCTTCTCGGTGGTGCGATACGGCAATGTCATGGGTAGCCGCGGCTCGGTAATACCGCTATTCCGTCGCTTGGCAGAGCAGGGACAGCCGCTACCAATCACCGACCTTCGGATGACTCGCTTCTGGATCACCCTCCCGCAGGCGGTCGAGTTCGTAATCAGTTCATTCACCCAGATGACCGGTGGAGAACTCTACGTCCCACGCATACCGAGCATGAGGGTCACCGATCTTGCCCGGGCGGTAGCTCCGGATGCCGAACTCATCGAGGTCGGAATAAGACCAGGTGAGAAACTTCACGAGGAGATGATCTCTTCCGAAGATTCAAGGCGAACTTTGCAGCTTGCGGACCGCTACGTGGTCATGCCAACTCTTTCACAGTGGGGATATCGAGAGCCAGCAGGCGACCCTGTCGAAGACGGCTTCTCCTACACCTCCGACAACAACGACCTGTGGCTTGACGTTGACCAACTGAGATCAATGCTCAACGACCTAAACCTGTGATTGGTCACCGTGACAAAGTGGCTAGTAACCGGTGCCGGTGGATTCTTCGGAGCCAACGCAGGGGCCTTTCTTAATGGTCGAGTTGAGTCGGTAGGGGCCTTTAGAAGTCTCGCAGCTAGCTCACTATTTGGAACTAATGTTTCGATCGATTTGCGGTCTGGCTCGTCCATATACGAGGTAGTTGATGCAGTGCGCCCCGATGTGGTCGTGCATGCAGCGGCGTTGGCAAGCCACGAGGCATGTGAATCTGACCCGGCACTTGCTCAGCTCGTCAATGTGGAATCGACAAAGCACCTAGCGCGGGCGTGCACCGATGTCGGTGCCAAGCTCGTGTATCTATCAACGGACGCGGTCTTCGACGGCAGTCGTGGAAACTACACCGAAAAAGATGCAACAAATCCATTCTCTGTTTATGGCACAACTAAGTTGCTCGGCGAGCAGGCAGCACTTGCCATACACGAGGATGTGCTGATCGCCCGAACCAACTTTTTCGGCTGGAGCCCAAGCGGCACGCGGTCGATCTTGGAGTTCTTCGTAAATGCACTGCGCTCAGGTCAGCAGGTTTCGGGGTATACCGACTTTGTCGTCTCCTCTCTCTATGTTCAGGATCTGCTTTCGGCGATCTACGATCTGGTTGGTTCAGGCCGGCGCGGCGTGGTTCATCTGGGTGCTTCAAATGCACTTTCGAAGTATCACTTCGGGGTGCAGGTGGCCAGCCAGTTTGGCCTTGATGCAGAGCTGATCTCCCCCGTTACTGCCGCTGTAGGTGGTCATGCCAATTCCCGAGCACGCGATCTTTCCCTTAACACTTCTCTCATGGAGTCTTGTCTTGGCCGGTCGATACCGACACAGGAGTTTGGTATTGCCAGCGCCTACGATGATGAAAGTGCCGTCGCACCGCGAGTCACCGGATTTAGGGAGTAGATACTTGAACCACTTCAGAATAGGTGATCGCCTTATTGGATTAGGCCAACCCACCTACTTCATCGCAGATATCGCGGCGAATCACGACGGTGATCTTTCGCGCGCACTCTCATTGATCACGCTGGCTGCTGAGGCTGGCGCCGATGCGGCAAAGTTCCAACACTTTAGGGCCGAGCACATCGTCAGTGACTTCGGCTTCCGCAATCTTGGCGAGCAACTCGATCACCAAGCATCGTGGTCGAAGTCGGTATTCGAAGTTTATGAAGATGCCTCGCTGCCATGGGAGTGGACCTCATCGTTGGCCTCGCATTGCAAATCACTGGGGATCGAGTTCATGTCATCTCCGTATGACTTCGAAGCTGTGCTTCACCTAGACCCCTACGTGAACGCCTACAAGATCGGCTCGGGCGATATCAACTGGCTCGAAGAGTTGGAATTCATAGCAGCGCTAGGAAAGCCCGTGCTAATTGCAGCAGGGGCATCGACCGCTGATGATGTTGAGCGGGCGATCGCGGTGTTGTCTGCTGCTGGTGTGCCGATCGTGTTGATGCAATGCAATACGAACTACACCGGGTCAATCGAAAACCTGGGATTCGTTAATTTGCGGGTGCTTGAGTCATTTGCCGCTTCGTATCCAGATGTGGTGCTGGGTTTGTCGGACCACACCCCGGGGCATGTGACTACATTGGGCGCCGTATCCCTTGGGGCTCGGGTGATCGAGAAGCACTTCACCGATGACACCACCCGCGTTGGGCCCGATCATGGTTTCTCTTTAGACCCGGTGTCATGGCGGGCCATGGTCGATGACACGCGGCGACTTGAAGCAGCACTCGGCTCAGGCATCAAGGTAATCGAGGCGAACGAGCAAAAGACTTTGATCGTGCAGCGTCGATGCGTGCGAGCGGGACGCGCTTTGGCTGCTGGAACCGTGCTCACGCGTGAAGATCTGGCCGTACTGCGCCCGGCACCGTTGGATGCGGTGCCGGCACAATTAGTTGCTGATTTGATCGGACGCACTTTATCGCGTGATCTGGTGCTTGGCGAGGCTGTGAGCTGGGCCGATCTGGCACCTGCCACATGAGTGACCCGCACGTCATCTACGCGTCAGCAAGTGCCGGCATCCACGACCAACGATGGGTCGAAGCACTCTCAGCCTGCGGGTTCCAGGTCAAAGTTCTGGCTGCCTCAGGAGATCTTCGTGCGGCAGTGAACGCTTTTGAGCCCCTATCGGCGCCGGTGCTGGCTGGGCCACTGAATACGGTGACACGGCTGCTGGTGGGGCTTTCACGGCCCGTTATCGGGCTTTCTTGGGGGTATGACCTGCAACAGGATCACACTCAGGCGGTCGCACTGGAGGATCTGGCCTGGATCAGCGGGCTTGACGGCTTAGTGGTTGATAGCCCGGCCACGCGTGACTTGGCCATTTCGCTTGGCTTGGCGCCTGAGCGCATTTTACTCACCCCATGGGGAGTTGATCTTGACCTCTTCACTCCCACCGGGCCAGCGGTCAGCGCTGTTGGCCATGGTTTTGCTAGCGGGTCAAGGGTGGTGCTGTCACTGCGAACTCATGACACGCTTTACCGAACTTCGGATGTGATCGAAGCTTTTGCGCGCGCGGCACTTGTTGATCCGGCATTGATGTTGGTGATGGGCGGCGATGGGCCATTGACTCCTGACTATCGGGCGCGCGTTAGAGAGTTGGGCTTGGAGTCGCGGGTTCGATTCATCGGGCGGGTCAATGAAGCTGAGCTGCCCGCCTTGCTGCGTGGTGCGGATCTCTATGTCACAGCATCGGAGACCGATGGCACCTCGGTGACTTTGCTGCAGGCAATGGCATGCGGTATTCCGGTAATCGCGTCACGAAATGCCGGTAACGTCACATGGATCCGAAACGGTGAGACTGGTCAACTGTTTGATGTTGGCGACGTGGATGGACTGGCGTACTTAATGGTCGCTGCGCATCCCGAGCAGGTTAGCCGCGAGGCTGCACTAAACCTCGTGAGGAATGAGTGCAACTGGTCAGTTAATAGGCTCCTACTCACAAAACTTCTTACTTAGACTCCCCACTTTGTCCTAATCGTTGTTCTCCCCCAGGCCCCGTATCTCAATGCTGTAAAGGCAGCAAGAAATGGCGCATTCACTACCGCGTCTTTAAGCGTCAAGCGAGTTACGGGCTCAATAAAATCGACTCTGGCCGGATGGAGCAGCGACTTAACCTGACGAGCCGGTGACCAATTGCTTGCGCGTCCGATCCGGAATATCTCCTCGTCAGAGATGCCATACATGCGGCACCTAACGACAACCTCTTCCCATGAAGACTTGCCGACTTCATCGACATAAGCATTCGAAATTGCAAATGTCGCGCCGAAATCGTTAGCCCAGCGTTCGCACAGTTCCGAGTCATCGGAGAACCGCCTGGTCGGGTCATACGGTTTTGCTCGCAAGAGTTCGCCATCAAAGAGGGTGGGGGTGCCGATAACAAGTGCTGGTCCTGGGCGGAAGCGACCCTTTCGCCAAGCGTTTAAGCCTTTCGACACAAAGTCGTCGCCATCAATGGAGGTTTGGGCACTTACTCCTTGCCGGTCTTGTGATTCCAAGCAATCAATCATTATCTGTAGTTGGCCATCCGGCATCACATTGTCAGATCCCATGTTGAGGATCAGTGGCTTGGTAGTAACAGCAATACCCATGTTTCGCGCGTAGCCGACCCCCGTGCCCGGGTCCGTTAAGACTTCATCCGCTAGCTGCTCCGCGATTTTCCTTGTTCCATCGGTGGAACTCGCGTCAACGACCACGATCTGTCCAACACCAGAAGCCCTAAGACTGGTCAAACACCTTTCTATGCCACTGACAGAATTCATGGTGATGACGACCACTGAAACGTCGATGGGTTGAAATTTCATGAATACGCTACAAGCCCAGTAATGCGGCCTGATGATCAAAATCATCAACTTGTCGGCGCACCTCTTCGAAAGTGCCTCGAGCTTCAATCCTGCCGTCCTTTAGAAATATCAGTTGGTCAGCTCGCCGGACAGTTGCAAGTCGGTGGGCCACCGTCAAGGTTGTTACCTCTCCTTCAAGTTCATCAAGCGTTTTTATGATCGACTGCTCAGTTTCTGAATCCAGAGCGCTCGTGGCCTCGTCAAGGACAAGAAGTTTTGGTCTTGTATACAGAGCACGCGCGATCCCAAGCCTCTGACGTTGCCCGCCACTTAGTCGAAAACCGCGCTCCCCGATAAACGTATCGAGCCCCTCGCGACTATCTGTTAAAAAGTCAGCAATGTGAGCACGTCGAAGGGCTTCCCAGACCAATTCATCGTCAATATCTTCATCAGGTAATCCCAAAGCAACATTCTCCCGGACAGTGCCGGCCACAAGCGCCACACTTTGCGGCACATAGGCGATCGCACCGGGCCATCGGTCAATCGCCTCCCTGGGGGCAAGACCGCTTATCAAAACTGAACCCTCGTCAGGATCAAGGACACCTAGAACCACGTCAGCAAGCGTCGACTTACCGGCACCCGTGGAGCCAACAAGGGCAACAGATGAACCTTCCTTTGCTTGGAAAGAAGCATTAATCAGGGCTGGCTCCGGCGCATCTGAGTAAGTGAGAGTCACACCTTGTACCTTGATCGATGCTTCGAAATCCGGGAAGCCACGAATGATGTGTTCCCTAATCCGTTGCGAGGTCATTCTGGGCGTCTGGGGACTCGGATCAGATTTATTCAAGCGATTAAGAAAATCAGCCATGAAGAATGTTGGTTGGGCTTGAACTGCTGCATTGCGAATCGTGATTCCCGCACCTTGTAGCCTCAGCATTGAAGGAATGACCCGAGAACCTGCTGCTAGGAAAACGGCCACGGTCGAAGCCGCTGCAGCCCAGTCTTTCGTTAGGAATTGCACTACTCCAAGAATCAACACCCCTAGGTAAAGCGCCGACTCAAGAACATACTTTGGGATTTCCATAATGAAAGCATTAGATGCGCTAGCCGTCGCAGCCCTACCGACCAAGCCTTCATATCTTGTTACGTAAAGATCGCGCCTATTTAGAACCATGGTTTCACGGTAAGTGGAGAGCGCTTCGGATACTGCCGTCAAAGTATTGATCGAAGTATCAGTCATAACTTTAGCGTTGCGAGCAGACCATGAACCAAGAATACGATGCAAGAAAGCCACAATACTGGCGAAGAAAACCGCACTAACTAGAGTCAGAACAGGATCGTATATGAAGAGCGAAACACCAACAATTATGAATAAGAACGACTCAGAAGCAATCATGATTGCTGAACCCAAAAGCGAAACGGTCGCAGCTCCCGCTCCGTTGTTGAGAGCGTAGGTAGCTTCAGAAGTAGTCCATCGCAACACATCTGCAAGTGGTCTCCGCAAGAATGCCCTCGCCAATTTGACTGATACGTCAGCTTGCCTATTTGCCAGAAATATCGTGATGCGTCTCGACATAAATGCTGACAACACGGTCTTCAGGACCAATATCGTCACAGCCGCCAAAGCTAGGTAGACAGTAAGTTGCGAAACAGTTAGCCCACTCAAACCCATTGCAGCGAGAATTGATTCCGCCCACACTGGAATAGTGCCTTTGGCGCCGATACCAGAAACCGCCACGGCAGCGACTAATCCGATCAAAGCGATTCCCAAGAGGTCAAGAAGGCCCAGCGAGATTTGAACTAGAGCGGCGACTATCAAAAGCCGTCGCTTCTTGGGGGGCAGCAAATCAACCGCTTGGCGAACTGCCGATGCAACGCCAGGGTTTTCGAAAGCAGTGACTCCTAGGCTGCCACTTGGATCATCAGGCTCCATCACACTCGAGGAGTCGGCGCTGGTCACCCACCCAGCCTACTTTCACCTAAGGCCTTGAGATCTCACGGCACAATGAAAGCAACCCTTGTCACGGTAGGCTGTGGCCAGAGCCGCAGAGTGAAATCGCCGAATAGCCCAACCCCACGTAACAGGGAGTTCGACAGTGCAACCTCAAAGCGTCGTCCTCTCGTGGGGGCCTCCGCGCATGGGCACCACCTGGATGTTCAACGTGCTCAGCGAGATGCTGGTTCTTGCAGAAGTCAAGGCGGCCGTTGTCGCCGACCAGGTGCCTGATCCATCGCCTAATTGGGCTGGCCCAATCATCTTGAAATCCCACCGCGCTGATGACCCTGCTTTGATTTCGAATTTCGACGGCAAAATGGATCTCCTTGCTTGCGTAATGCTACGCGACGCTAAGGCTACTTTCAGATCTTTGATCCGAACGCAAACAGCAGATCGTGCCGAGCTAATCAGCTGGCTTGAAGCTGATGTCACGTCCTATGAAATTGCACTTCCAATAATGCGGAATGTTGTGGTTTGTCGTGAGGAGTGGATTGCCGCTCAATCATTTGAGGTAATCACCAAACTTACTGATTTTCTTGATCTCAGCCTAGATGCTGCACAGTGTCAGTCTATTGCTCAGAAATTTAGTCGCGAAATTGTTAAAAGTGTCGTTGCTCAGCTTGACGAAAAACAAAGTTGGTCCGGTGACTTCAAGAATTTCGATCATAACTCTCAGTGGCATGCCGGGCACATCGGACCAGATGACCAATCTGACGTTGAGTTGTCCCCTGCTGAAGCACAACGCCTAGATCTTCTCCAGATCAGGATTGACGCATTGACCGAGAGCTTCACGCTATGGTCTTGTGTTCGCGGCACCCGCGGGACTAAACCTTTCGGCATTCCCGCAGTGAGCTTTGCTTCCGCGCGTTCTGCTAGTGCACAATCTCCTAAATACGGCCTATTCACACGAGTACGAAAGGCTATTCAGACCCTAGCCACGTCAGTGACGAAACCTAAGTAGGCGATGACTTTCATGAGCTTTCGCAATCGCAGAGCCTTAAAGGCCCTGCGCACCTGTACGCACCTTATGGTCGTTGCCCATCCAGATGACGAGACTCTTTGGGGTGGTGTCCAACTCGCCGAAGGGAATAACTGGGGCGTTATTTGTTCCACCAATGGGAAAAACCGAGCACGCGCGAACGCATTCGTTAAGGCGATGAAGATTCTCGGATGCTGCGGAATCATGCTTGATGTTGCCGATCGCCGCGAGCACCCGCCCACCAACGATGACTTAGAGGAACTAGCCGCATTCATCGGGCCTCTGATAAATGGTCCTGGCGTAGTGCAAGTTGTAACTCACGGACCAGATGGCGAATACGGACACCCTATGCATATCGCAATTTCCGAGCTGGTCACGAGACTGATGAGAAATGTCGATTCTCTGTATTACTTCAATTTCTCAGAAACACAAGATGCTCGTGTGCTTAAGCCGCGAGCATGGAACCTTAAAGAGTCTGCAATCGTCAGATACCTCGGCCAGCCAAGTGAAATGGTCGACTCTGACCGACGGCATTATTTGCTTTCAATGCATGAGGCTCCAGTTCAAGTGGCCGACTACGTTCGCCCCAAAGCCCTACTCCGCGCTATCTACGCAGGATCCGAGGTAACAATCACGTGAACTCGCTCAAACGATTGCTGCCGGCAAAGAGGCGGCCGAAGAAGGCTCGGGTTTTGCTTGTCCCTGATCAATGGAGTGGTTCTGTGCAGGAGTATTACCACTTCATCCTCGGCTACCTATCGCCCGTAATGCTCTGGATAGATCGCAACCCCGGAAAGCCACTTGCGATGCGCGACTGTGGGCCGATGAATCCTTGGCTCGACCTTCTTCTCCACAGGTCAGATTTACAGATCATGACTCCTGGAGACATGCTGCACCTGTTCGCCGGGAAATACAACAAGGCCGCCGTACTCGCTGGCATGGACGACCCAAAAAACTTCAATACAAAAGAATTAGCTCGCTTTCGCCAGTTGGTATTCAACGCGGTAAACCTCCCACCTGTCACAGACAATTTCGCTATTACCGTGGTAGATAGGCTGACAAGCGGGGCTTTCAATTCAACCTCAGCCGCTGAAGTACCGGCGTCTGGTGCAGCAGTGCGATCCACTCCAAACCTGAGTTCTGTCATGAGTGGTTACCGTACGGAGCGATCCCTGCGGATCATTGACGCCGCAGAACTTTCGGTAACTGATCAATTGGCCATGTTTGGCATGACAAATATTCTCGTCGCGCAGCATGGGGCTGGGTTAACAAACATGATCTGGATGCCTAGGGGAGGGCGTGTCGTCGAGATAATGCCCCCGCTGCCTGACTATGTCTCACCAATCTTTGCGAACCTCGCAGCAGCCTGCGGCCACACACATCAAGTTGTCAGACAGGAATCAGAACATGCCCCCGTAGATGCATCGCTGCTGCTGCAAGCCGTTACGTTGGCCGAACATTCACCTTAAGGAATGCAGACCCCGCCTCTACCGATCGTATGTCCATCCCGTGAAATCGAGAACTTCTCAGTGCACTCATAATCGGGGAAGGGAAAGTCAAACCGCTCAAACCAGTAGTAGCCGAATGGCTCACCCGCTACCGGGCTAAATCCTGGATCCGCGTTGACAATGCTGCTATCTGGGGGCCCGAAAGTCTGCCCCCCATACGGTCGCCCCGGCTCACCGTGCGGAACCACCACAATCGGTGCGATGCCCAAGTTCTTTAGCTGCTCGATCCCCTCGCGAGCGCTAACTCCCCAGTAGTCGAGATCCCAATTACGTTCAGCGTGGTTCTGCCCAGCGATGGGGTTAATGAATGCATACGCATATGGGTACCAGCGCGCAACCCCCCAAAGACTCGCCAATACAACCAACATCCCAATCGAGATCGCGGTAACTCGTCCTGAAACTCTAATTCGGCCCCGGAACAAAGGAGTATTCCGGCGCTCAAACCAGACAATCGGAAAAGCACACAGAACGATAACGGGCGGTGCCACAAAAAGTAGATGACGGACACCATCATAAAGTTGGACATGAGCAAAAATCATCGCGACCGGTATGCCGAAACCCTGCACCGCAAAGGGCGTAATAGCTAGCAATTCTTGGCGATTTAGTGCAGCTGGGGTCGATGAACGCCGCTTGCGAAAGGTCGCCATTAGAACAACAATTAATCCCAGCACAGCCAGGAGGATCAAAAGCACAGGCATTTGGGCCAATAGCCAAATCGGTATGTACCACCATGGGATCTCATTACTAGGCACGTCCACACCGTTTGTACGCATCAACACAACCCACGTGAACTGCCCACGTGAATACAGCAAGGAGTCGTACAGCCAGTGCAGAAGGGAGATCCGCGCTATCGGATCAGTGACCCAACAAAACGCCATCGCAAACGGGACAGCGACCGCGGATGTGATCGCTGGCGCGATCAGGCGTTTGGGATCGCGGAGCCAATACTGCGCAACTATGAGCACCAAACTGAAACCAATGACCACCGCCACTAGCAGCACGAAGGATCCAGCCCTTGTCGCTAACGCCATCGCAGCACCAATGGATGCAACCAGAGTTCCGAGGATTACCCCGCGTTTTGAACCAAGCCGCCCGGATCCTTCTCGATCAGCCCAACTAATCACCAGGCCCGAACTAAGCATTGTCAACCCAGCCGCAACAGGAATATCGCGATTGTTCACATGGCTCATACCAAGCCACCATGGATAAGTCTGCAAGGCGGCCCAAGTAAATGCCCCGGCTAAATTTGACCGAAGAGCAAAGCTGACCGCCATGCCCATGGACGCAGCCGCTACGGCCGACATCGCGATATTGACCGCTCCAAGCCACACATACGTCTTTGGATCATATGGGGTTAAAGGCAGCGTCGAGCCCGTAAACGCGGTGTGAAGGAGGTCAGCTAGTTGGTCAGCCAAAATTCCATAAAACTCATTAGTGTTCGGGACGGATTCATACGCCGCCTGAAGCGACATGGACGGGTCAACGGCGCGTGCGAATGACGAAGCTTGAGTTACGAACGTGGCGTCCCAGCCGATACCTGCGATGAAAAGTGCGACCGAAGAAAGCGCCACGCCAATAGCTCCCAGAGCGACAAAGACCCATATCGCCCATTTCACCCCTTGATGATATCCAGGTGAAGAAGAATTGCGACGCTCACAGCGAATTGTTCCCCGGGTCGTTTTAGACACCAGCTCTTGATCAGTTGCAGTGGTATCGACCCTTTGTGGCTCACCCGAGCCTTGGCTCTGAGAGCGCTAACCCTTGAACGAGGGGTCCCACCATAAAAGGCAGCGTTTAATGCATCAAAACCACATCTGAAACGACTAGCCTCGACCGGTGATGACAAATCAATGTTCGCAATTTGCCAACGGGTGCATCGCGTGAGGTCCATATTTATCGGCCTTGTGAGCCACAAGAAATCTAAGTTCGCTTATAACCAAGGCCATGATGGTCTCGCGAACACCTTGAAAGTGGCCCTAGTCGAGAAGGGCTTGGACGTTCACGTTCAGATAAATACCAGCGATGAGTACTCACCAAACATGCTCCAGATAGACGGCAAGATCGCGTGGGCCTCGGTTTCCGAAACTCTTAAGATTGAAGATCAGTGGGGTAAATACTTAAGACATGGGGCTTCGCAACCCAGTACCGCACTAGTTAATTCATTCAGGTCAATATCGCGCCGGTTATGGGCTTTCATCCGCTACTGGCGGCCATGGCTTTCTTCCGATTCAACTGCTTCGCCAGGAATTAGCCTGGTGCGTCGGCTACTGAACATTGAGCTGTCGCACGTGCGCCTGATGCGTGAAGGGATTCGACTCGACACCGATTGGACACTAATCATCGAGGATGATGCTTCTACCCTTGACCTCGTTGACTGTAGAGACGGACTGCTAGGAATAATCAATGCCTCCTTTGGAGAACGAGGCCCCGCCTATGTCAATATCTCTGAATCATTCACACCTGCACAACTCGGTGTTGATCACCTACTCACGGCCTCCTCCGGCTCTACTTGGGCAGGATCAGCGTCTCGAGTTATTGCATTATCTATTCGACCCGTCACAAACACTGTTTGCGCGATTCTCTATCGCACCACTTTTCTAAAAGACCTCTTGACCTACATGGACTCCTTGCCCTTGAGTCCAGTCGTACCCATCGACTGGAAATTGAATGCGGCATTGATGGCGATGACCGCAGACGGGAGAATTGGCACGGGTGACTGTTGGACAGTCACGCCTGGGCCAATCGACCAACTCTCAATGCGATAATGGCTAGGTGACCCAAGCTGAAAGAGCGATCAACTACATCGCCGGTCGTTTTGGGCTCCAGGTTTCACGGATATCAAGCGCACAAAATCACCTGCCCATTGAGGCTACCGCTGTCGACACGGCCCTAATTGCCTCATTGCGGCCCTACACGATGACAAGTGGCGAGCGCCTCTGGAGTTTGCTGAACGCCGTTCGGTATGTAATTGATGAAGGGCTGCCCGGCGACTTTGCTGAGTGCGGGGTTTGGCGCGGTGGCAGTGTGATGGCAATGGCAAAGCAACTAAGTGCTCTAGGTGTAAATGATCGACGCATTTGGCTTTATGACACCTTCGCCGGCATGACGGCGCCAACAGCGGCCGATGTCGAGGCGGGCACCGGTGTAACAGCCGAGACCATGCTGGCGGGCACCGAAGTAGGTGACGGAAACAACGTGTGGTGCGTGGCCGGGCTGAGTGATGTGCAGGCCAATGTTCGGTCAACCGGCTACCCATTCGATCAATTTACTTTCGTGGAAGGCGATGTTGCGGTCACCTTGAAGCAGTCGGTGCCTGAGTCGATCTCGCTGCTACGCCTTGACACCGACTGGTATGAATCAACCAAGTTGGGGCTCGAGATTCTTTATCCACGTTTAGTAGTGGGCGGGGTTTGCATTCTCGATGACTATGGGCACTGGCAGGGTGCACGCACGGCGGTCGATGAGTACTTCGCCGCCACCGGCCACCGGCCGTTCATGCATCCAATCGACTACTCCGGCCGCGTCTTCATCAAGACCCGCTAACCGCTATCAAGATGACCTCTCCTATCTGGCTAACCATCATCACGGTAGTCAAGGATGCGCCAGAAGATTTTGCACGCACTATTGATTCAATTTTGCATCAAGACCTTACCGGGGTTGAGTATTTAGTCATCGATGGTTCGTCAAACCGCACTTCTATCCCCGAAGCCCTCGCAAAGTATCCAGCTATCGATGCTGGGTACTCGTGGGTTGAGCCCGCAGGTATTTATCCGGCGATGAACGCCGGGCTCGCGCAGGCCACCGGTGATTACGTTTATTTCGCCAATGCTGGGGACACGTTCTATACCGTCGATGTGCTGAGCAAGGTGCACGCGGTGATTGCCTCGACTTCCCCTAGCTGGTTGTTCGGTGACGCCGAGATCCTCGAACTTTCTGGGGCGAAGGTCATAACTCCGCGCTGGGATTACTTGGGTGAGAAGTCAGTTTCATTTAGTCGTGGGCACTTCCCGTGCCACCAAGCAACGTTTGTGCACCGCGAAACCCTTCTTAGGCAAGGTGGATTCGATAACACTTATTCAATTGTCGCTGACTACGCCGCCTTCTTGAAACTGACTTTAATAGCTGATCCGATTTACCTCGATTTCGTAATTGCCACCTTTACCGAAGGCGGTATCTCAACGACCAAATGGCGGGAGTCATTTAGCCAGTTCCATCGA
>WLLZ01000030.1 GCA_009700485.1 Actinomycetota bacterium
ACGCCCGGTTCCATTCCGAACCCGGAAGCTAAGCCTCTCAGCGCCGATGGTACTGCGCGGGTGACTGCGTGGGAGAGTAGGACGCCGCCGGACAATCTTTCGCTAAGGGCCACTCCAAGGAGTGGCCCTTAGCATTTCACTTGCAAACTGAAAAAGGAGAACTACGTGGCTGACAGGCGAACCCCTCGAGAAGGTGGGTCCGGTGGCAGCTCGCGCCCGGGGCGACCATCAGGTTCCGGAAAACCTTCCAGCGGTAAGCCCGCTTCGGGGCGACCAGCAAGCGGTAAGCCCGCTTCGGGGCGACCATCAAGCGGTAAGCCGAAGCCTGACCGCTGGGGGACAGATAAGCCACGGGCTGATCGTCCTTCCAGTGATCGTCCGCGCTCGGATAGGCCGACCAGTGGTAAGCCCGCTTCGGGGCGACCATCAGGTGATCGATCGAGTTCAGATCGGCCGGCCAGTAACCGCTCCTGGAGTGACAAGCCGCGCACTGATCGCCCTCGTACCGATACCTGGGGGAGTGACAAGCCTCGTAGTGATCGCCCGCGTTCGGATCGTCCGTCGAGTGATCGCCCGCGTTCGGATCGTCCGTCCAGTGATCGGCCTCGTTCGGATCGCCCGTCTAGTGACAGGTCGCGCTCTGGTCGTCCCTCGAGTGATCGCCCGCGTTCGGATCGCCCGTCTAGTGACAGGTCGCGCTCTGGTCGTCCCTCGAGTGATCGCCCGCGTTCGGATCGTCCGTCGAGTGATCGGCCTCGTTCAGATCGTCCGTCGAGTGATCGGCCTCGTTCGGATCGTCCAAGTGGGGATCGTTCTTGGAGTGATAAGCCGCGAAGTGACCGCCCGTCTAGTGACAGGTCGCGTTCGGATCGCCCGTCGAGTGATCGTCCCTGGAACGATCGTCCACGTACGGATCGTCAAATCCCGGACCGCCCACTCTCAGATCGCCCACGCGACCCGCAGATTCCAGATGAGATTACCGCTGAACAACTTGACCGTTCGGTGCTCTTAGAGCTTCGTACGTTGCCTGATGGTCTGGCTGAAATCGTTGCGCGTCACTTAGTCGCGGCAGATTTGGCCATGGCCGCCGACGATGTAGAACTAGCTATGGCGCACATCGAGGCCGCTAGGCGTAGAGCAGGTCGTGTTGCCGCGGTGCGCGAAGCCGCTGGCGTCGCTGCCTACAAGGCCGGTAAGTTCCCCGAAGCAATATCGGAGTTGCGCACGGCTCGTCGCATGACTGGATCAAATGCGTTTATCCCGATGATCGCCGATTGCGAGCGCGGCTTGGGTAGACCACAAAAGGCGCTCGATCTAATAAAGACCACTAATACAAAGACCCTTGATGATGAAACTCGTGCTGAACTCTTGATCGTTGGGGCAGGCGCACGTGCTGATCTAGGCCAACTTGATGCTGCTGTTGTCACCTTGCAGGTTCCAGAGCTAACGAAGTTGCGCCCGGGCACCGCAAGGGCGCGACTGCAGTATGCGTATTCGGATTTCTTGGCTCAGGTAGGGAGAACTACTGAAGCTTGGGAGTGGATGGAACGCGCTGCGGCCTCTGATATTGACGGGGCTACAGACGCGGCCGAACGTTGCGAGGAATTCGCGGGTATTGCCTTTACTGAGGAGATTGGTTCTCCTGCTGATCCAGCCAACGACTGATACCCATCACATTGGCTTGCACGCTTGAGAGGTCTTCGTAAGTCGTGACTCGATCGGGGTCGGCGTAGAAGTCCATATTACGTACTCGATCGCGTTCTTTCACTAGAGCCACTGCGTGATCGATATCTGGTGACTGTGATCTGGCCTCACGTACTGCTTCAACCCAGTAGCAAAGTTCGGCTTCAGATTCAGCGAGCACATCGTGGACGGCCGTCACGGGGCCGTAGTGGGAGAAAAGAAGGCGTTCGGCACCCGCGTCGCGCATGCGTGCCAAAGATGTGAGCGCGAGGTCAAGGTCAAAATCTGGCGGTGGGGTAGCAGGGCGCACCTGCGCGGTTTGCTGCACATAAACACCGGCTGCATCGCCGGTATAGAGGTCACCGGTCTGTGAATCGAGTAGTCCAACGTGGTGCGAGGCGTGACCTGGGTTATGGAACGTCGTCAGCACCCGGCCGTCACCTAAATCTATGCTCCCGGTGTCACCGAGTGAAACGATGCGCTCCACGGGGGTGGGTAAGAGGTCACCAAAGAGGCGATCCATTTCGGGGCCGAAAACCCGGTGGGCGCTTGCCACAAGTTTGGTTGGATCAGCGAGATGGCGCGCCCCTTTTTCATGTACCACGATGGTGGCATTGGGGAAGGCCGTGGCGAGATCACCAACGCCGCCGGCATGATCAAGATGGATATGGGTTACCACAATCGTGGCCAAATCCGCGGCATCGATACCAAGTTGGCGAAGTGAGTCAACGACCATCGGGGCTGATCTCGCGGTGCCAGTTTCGACCAAACAGGGCTTACTCGATCTGATGAGGTAACTGGCGGTAATACCAGCATGCCCCCCCATTTGAGTATCAATTTCAAATACTTCATCGCCGAGGGCGGTAGTTATTGGGTTTCCCACAGGCTAAGTGTGAGGTGTCAAGGCCTGCACAGCAAGTGAATTGGCTAATGCGGTCTATTCACGAATACGACACAGTCGAATTCCGCTGCCAGAGTTACTGGCACCTACCAGGCATCTGACTTAGGAGCGTCCATGGCAAATAAAACCTCCGCCACCCTTGACGGGCCAGGTTCACGCAATGAGGTCAACCTCATTGGCAGGTTGGGCAACTCAATTGAGGCGCGTCAACTACCCAGTGGTGATGTCATCACTGTATTTTCGGTAATTATTGACCGCCCGGTTCGTGAGCAATGGGGCCGCACGAAAGTAGATACGATCGCATGTCAGGCGATGCGATCACCGATTATTGCTCGCTTGGCACTGTTAGATCCGGGGCAATGGATTGAAGTGCAAGGGGTGTTGCGTCGCAGGTTTTGGAGAGCAGGTACTGGGTTGGCGAGTTCCATGGAAGTTGAGGCGCGAAGGCTGGTGCGGTTTAAATTGGCGCCGTAGCCGCAGTGCGAATTTAAGCGCAGCCGCCTGCGCCGCGTGCAGCGCTCGGGCCCACCTAGCATAATAGGGGCGTGTCAAGCTGCGAATCCAGTCTTGCCGGCCCAACCGGCAGCCCATACGAGTGGTATCAGCGGGCTCAAGACCTATTGGCTTCGGGTAACAGTGATGCAGCAGCACAACTACTCGAACGCCTACTCGAGGCCGAACCCGGCTCCCGGTCAGTACTTGAGGCGTATGCCAGAGCGGTATTTGATGCGCGGCGCTATGGAGATGCGGTCTCCGCATTTGGAGCACTGTTGGAGGTTGCTCCAGACGATGACTACGCGCATTTTGGGATGGGAATGTCACTTTGGCGCCAGCAGGAATTCGTCCTCGCCCGCGACCATCTATCAATGGCATTTGTGATGCGCCCTGATCGCACCGAATACGGCAAAGCCCTCAGCCAGGTCAAGGCCACTTTGCGGGCTCGGGCAGCTGATCAGCTCCCTCTGAACGGGCCACTTAGTGGGCAACCAATCATTGATGTGTACGGGGTCGATGAGTCATGAGTTCATCTTTGCCCGAACTATTCGATTTGTTGCTCTTTGACCTTGATGGCGTCGTGTATATCGGCCCACATGCGGTACCCGGTGCCATTGAAGGCATTAGGGCGGCCCACGAGCAGGGGGTGCGGTGTTGCTACATCACTAACAATGCATCGCGTACCCCGGGCGAGGTGACCGAACACTTGCAAGGTTTGGGTATTCAGACAAGTGCAAGTGATGTCGTTACCTCCGCACAGGCCGGGGTGTCGTTACTGGCTGACCTCGTCCCACCGCGGAGTCGAATTTTGGCCATCGGAGGTCCGGGGGTATTCGAGGCTTTACGCGAACGTGAATTTGTTCCGGTGGAGTCCGCTGACGATTCACCTGTTGGGGTTTTACAGGGCATCGGGATGGATTTAAATTGGCGGGCTTTGACCGAGGCCACTTTTGCCATCGCCGCAGGATTGCCTTGGGTTGCAACTAATTTGGATTCGACTTTCCCGACCCCGCGGGGGTTGGCTCCCGGCAACGGCTCGATGGTTGAGGCAGTTGCACATGCCACCGGCCGTAGGCCAGATGGAGTTGGGGGCAAGCCGGAGCCGGCGCTGCTGTTGGAGGCACTCGCCCGCACCGGAGCCACCCGACCACTGATGATCGGTGATCGCCTTGATACCGATATTGCCGCGGGCAACCGGTTGGGGATGGCTACTTTGCTGGTCATGACCGGGGTAACTAGTGAAAGTCAGCTCGCAGGTGCTACCGGGCTTGAGGAGCCAACCTATGTGGCACCAAACCTTTCGTGCTTGAGTGCCGGGACCTCATGGGAGCACCTCAAATGGGTGAAGGGGTAACGTGGTCTTCACCGTCGGCTTGTTAGCCGCACCGGCACTTGGAGGAATTGATGTTTGAAGACCTGCGAGGCTATTTGCAGATGGCCAGCGGCCTCACTGAAGTTACCGCAGCAAAAGCCAAAGAGATTGCGATGGCACTGGTTAGTCAAGGCTTAAATATGTCCGCGAAAGCGCCTGATGTGGTTGGGCAGGTGCAGGAGCTGGCAGATGATCTCGTAAGCACCAGCAAAGAGAACCGCGAAATGCTGCTGGGCCTGATTCGTTCTGAGGTTGATCGCGCGGTAGGGCGCATGGGCTTTGTGCGCGAGGATGAACTCGCAGCACTTCGGCGCCATGTGCAGCGCCTCGAGCAGCAGTTGCTTGATCTAAAGTCTGGTGCGGGCGATAATGCGCCGACGCAAGCGCCACAACCTCCGGCTAGTGACTCCGCTGCGCCTGCAGACATCCCACTGAAAAAGAAAAAGAAGAAGGTCGTTGTCGTTAATGAAGGAGATAAGGGTGTCTGACGAAGATCTCGAAATTGATGACGTACTAGTACTTGAAGAAGTTAACACCGAGTTAGCGCTGGCCGTTTGGGAACCAACGGGTGATATCGGCATTGACGCGGCATTAGATGAGTTAACCCAGCTTGAAGATCTGCCACCAGGCGAGCGAATCGCAGTTTATGAAGGCGTCCATCGGCAGTTGCATCAGCGGCTAGCCGATCTAAGTACCGGCCCGTAGCCGGTAATGGTCCTGCGCCGGCTCGACGCGGAACTGACGAGGCGGGGGTTGGCTCGTTCGCGTGATCAAGCGCGTGTACTCATCACCGCTGGAAATGTGCTGGTGCGCGGCACGGTAGCGCTGAAGCCCGCCACCCAAGTCGACAGTGATGCGTCAATAGTTGTCAATGAGGTTAGTGAAAGTGCGCACTATGTCTCACGCGGTGCCCACAAGCTCATTGGCGCTCTAGAAGCCTTTACTGAGTTCAAGGTTGACGGTCGCGATGGGCTTGATGCCGGTGCGTCAACCGGCGGGTTTACCCAAGTCTTGCTAGAGCGGGGGATCTCTCGGGTACTGGCCGTGGATGTTGGCTATGGCCAGTTGGCGTGGCCGCTGCGCGGTGACCCACGGGTTCACCTAATGGAGCGCACGAACGTCCGTACCTTGGGCGCGGAGAAGTTGCCTTGGCTGGCGTCGGTGGTAGTTGCCGACCTCTCATTCATCTCCCTACAGGTGGTACTCCCGGCGCTGGTCGCCTGTTCGGCGCCAGCCGCTGACTACCTGGTGATGGTGAAGCCCCAATTCGAGGTTGGCAAAGAGGCGGTCGGTGCTGGGGTGGTTCGCGATCCAGAGTTGCGGGCGGGTGCGGTGCGGTCGGTGGCACTGGCGGCAACTGGTCTGGGGCTACGCGTACGTGGGGTGACCGCAAGCCCGCTGCCCGGACCGGCCGGCAATGTGGAGTACTTCCTTTGGCTTGAACAGGTCGCACCGGGCGATCGAGATAATGAGGATAATGGTTTAAGTGCGACAGCACTTGATGTCGCGATCCACACCGCAGTCGAGGAAGGGCCGGCATGAGTGGTTCAGCAACCCGGGTGTTGTTGGTTATCAATCCGCGCCGCTCGGAGGCCCGCGAGGTAGCACTGCTGGTTGCAAATGCGCTGCAGGCCGAAGGTGTCAAAGTCTCGATGGCGACTGACGACCTTGATCAGTGGGCAGCGGTAGCTGCCGAAGGTGATGGCCCCCCCGAAGTTGATGCGGTCTCGGCCGATGAGCATGCCGGCGATGGTTGCGAGGTAGTGGTGGTGCTGGGGGGTGATGGCACGATCTTGCGTGGGGCTGAAAGGGCGCGGGCATCTGGTGCACCAATTCTTGGAGTCAACCTCGGCCACGTCGGGTTCCTTGCCGAGGCAGAGTCCGAGGAGGTGAATGCGGTTGTCGATTCGGTAATTAATCATCGCTGGCATGTTGAGGAGCGCATGGCAATTGAGGTGCGAATCTTGGTTGCCGGTGAACTCGTCGCACAGACTTGGGCACTAAACGAGATAAGCATTGAAAAACTCAGCCGCGAGCGAATGATCGACCTAGTTGTCGAAGTAGATGGGCGCCCACTGTCGCGCTGGGGCTGTGATGGCGTGGTAGCTGCTACTCCAACCGGTTCCACCGCTTACGCGTTCTCCGCGGGTGGTCCGGTGGTCTGGCCCGAGGTGGCGGCTTTGCTGGTGGTGCCCCTTAGTGCACATGCACTATTTGCCCGCCCGTTGGTGGTTTCACCGCGAAGTGTTATTGCCTTTGAGATTCAGCCGTTTAGTTCCGCGGTGCTTGCTGCTGATGGCCGACGCATGTTCGAGGTGGCCGAAGGTGCGCGTGTCGAGGTTCGTCAGCATCAGCAGCCGGTGTTATTTGCCCGACTTGCTACCGCGCCGTTTACCGATCGGCTAGTGGCGAAATTTGATTTGCCAGTTCAAGGCTGGCGGGGCGGCACTCGAGGCACTGCGTGATCGAGAGTTTGCGGATCCGCGGGCTAGGCGTCATCGATGATGCGGTCATCGCATTTGGCTCTGGTCTAACCGCAATTACCGGTGAGACCGGTGCCGGTAAAACAATGGTCCTTACCGGCTTGAGTTTGCTCGCCGGCGGAAAAGCTGATGCACAGGTGGTGCGTCACGGCAGGGATCGGGCTGAAGTTGATGGTGAGTGGACACTTGTTGAAAAAGACTCGATAGCTGTCCTTAATCGCCTGAGCGAGGCAGGTGCTGAAATAGATATTGAGCACGGTAAAGCACAAGTGCTGCTGGCTCGTGCGGTTGCCGGTGAAGGCCGAAGCCGGGCGTTCGCCGGCGGGCGAACTGTCCCGGTGACCCTCTTGCAGGAAGTAGCGGGCGATCTTGTCGCGGTGCACGGGCAGTCTGAGCAATTGCGCTTACGGCAGTCAGGTAAGCAGCGTGAGCTCTTGGATCGATACGCCGGTGCTGCGGCCACGAAATTACTGGCCGAGTATCAACGTGCCTTCACTAATTGGCGCCGGGTGCGAGCCGAAGTTCAGGAGTTGACCGGGCAGCGGCAAACTCGGGCGCGCGAAGCCGCGATGTTGACAATTGGGATCGCCGAGATCGAAGCGGTGGCCCCCCTACCCGGGGAGGACTTTGAACTTGATCGTCAGTCCGCGCTATTAGTGCACTCGGGAACCTTGCTCGAAGATGTGGCCACCGCCCACTTGGCACTTGTTGGTAACGACGAGGCGATTGTTACCGGGGCGGGTGAAGCCAACGCAAATGTGCTGTCGGTTTTGGCGGCGGCCGCCAAAGCCTTGGATCGAGCGGTCGAGGTTGACCCGCAGTTGGCTCCCGTTCGAGATCGGTTTCGCGAAATCAGCAGCATCGCCGCAGATACCGCGGTCACCTTGTCCGCTTATGCGAGTGAAATTGATGCTGATCCGGCGCGCCAGGCCTGGGTTGAGGAGCGACGAAATGCCCTTGCCGGCCTTCGGCGCAGATATGGCGGCAGTGTGGACGAAGTGCTCGAGTGGCTGGAGCAGGCCAAGGAAACCGTGACTGAAGTCTTCGGTGATGAAGATCGATTAGCGGTACTGGCGGAGCAGGAGATTGCCGCTCAGGCGACGGTTACCAAGTTGGCGGCGAGTTTGTCAGCGGCCCGAATCAAGGCTGGAAAGAAATTTGCCATTGCCGTCACCGGGGAGTTACAAGCTTTAGCGATGCCTGACTCGGTATTACAGGTAAGTGTTGCAACGGTGGCAGAGCTGGCGCAATTTGGCACCCACGGCGCCGATGAGATCGAGTTCTTGCTCCAACCCCATGTGGGCTCAAGCCCGCTGCCCATAGGCAAGGGGGCTTCTGGTGGTGAACTGTCCCGGGTGATGTTGGCCATCGAAGTGGTGCTGGCCGGGGTTGACCCGGTGCCTACCTTCGTATTCGACGAGGTCGATGCCGGGATCGGGGGTCGTGCCGCGGTCGAGGTCGGCCGCCGGTTAGCCCGGCTGGCCCGTACCGCCCAAGTAATTGTGGTCACCCATCTGCCCCAGGTGGCGGCTTTTGCAGACCAGCATGTAGTTATTGCCAAAAGCGCTGACGGGCTAGTAACAGCATCGAGCGTGACCGCGGTTACGGGTGCGGCGCGCACTACCGAGTTGGTACGCATGTTGTCAGGCTTAACCAACTCGCAGGCTGGCGCCGCCCATGCCGAAGAACTCCTTGAACTGGCGTCCCAAGAGCGGCTGGCCAAATAATTACCCGCGGGTCATGTGTTCGCATCAGGTCTAATCACTGATAGTCTGATGTCCCGTGAGTTCAGTAAAGCAAACCAAGCATGTCTTCGTTACCGGGGGCGTTGCTTCCTCACTCGGTAAGGGGCTCACCGCCTCGAGTCTGGGTAGTTTGCTTGCGGCTCGCGGATTGCGCGTGACAATGCAGAAGTTGGATCCGTATCTAAACGTTGATCCTGGAACTATGAACCCCTTCCAACACGGTGAAGTTTTCGTCACCGATGACGGCGCCGAAACTGATTTAGATATTGGTCATTACGAGCGCTTCCTCGATACCGAACTACATGGGTCGGCGAATGTCACCACCGGGCAGGTTTATTCCACGGTAATTGCCAAGGAGCGCCGTGGCGAGTACTTGGGCGACACCGTCCAAGTCATCCCGCATATCACTAACGAAATTAAGTCGCGGATTCGTCGGATGGCCGGCCCTGATGTCGATGTTGTCATCACCGAAGTGGGCGGCACGGTCGGTGACATTGAGTCACTTCCGTTCTTGGAGGCGGTAAGGCAGGTGCGCCACGAAGTTGGCCGCGACAATGTGTTCTTCCTGCATGTTTCACTGCTTCCTTATATTGGGCCATCTGGTGAATTAAAGACAAAACCCACTCAACATTCAGTAGCTTCGCTGCGAAATATCGGTATTCAGCCTGACGCCATTGTGCTGCGAGCCGATCGCCCCGTTCCAACAGCGATCAAGCGCAAGATCTCCTTAATGTGTGACGTCGACGAGGAAGCAGTGGTCGCGGCGGTCGATGCAGTGAGTATTTATGACATCCCCAAGGTGCTGCATACCGAAGGGCTAGATGCTTACGTTGTTCGCCGGCTTGACTTGCCATTCCGCGATGTGGATTGGACCAGATGGGATGACCTACTGCGCCGGGTGCATCACCCAGCTAAGCAGGTAACCATTGGATTGGTCGGCAAGTATGTAGATTTACCCGATGCGTACCTGTCGGTTACCGAAGCAATGCGCGCCGGTGGCTTCCATAATGATTGCAAGGTTGAGATCCGCTGGGTCACCAGTGATGACTGCGTGAGCCCTGCTGGGGCACGCGAGCGACTCGAGGGCCTAGACGGCATTTTGGTGCCTGGTGGCTTCGGGGTGCGTGGTATTGAAGGCAAACTTGGGGCACTTCGATACGCACGTGAAACTGGAATCCCAACACTTGGTATCTGCCTCGGCTTGCAATGCATGGTGATCGAGTATGCACGCAACGTTGCCGGCCTTGCCGATGCTAACTCCCTTGAGTTTGACGAAACCACAGCGCACCCGGTGGTTTCGACCATGGCTGATCAGCGCGATGTGGTATCCGGTGAGCGCGATATGGGTGGCACCATGCGCTTGGGCCTTTATCCGGCGAAATTACTTGAGGGCTCGCAAGTGGCAAACACCTATGGGCTTCCTTATATTGACGAACGCCACCGGCATCGGTACGAAGTTGCAAATACGTACCGGCCAGCCCTTGAAGAAGCCGGCTTGGTCTTCTCCGGTGCTTCGCCGGATGGTCGCCTTGTTGAATTTGTAGAACTCCCGAAGCAGGTACACCCTTATTACATCGGCACTCAGGCGCATCCTGAATTTCGGTCACGGCCTACCAGGGCGCATCCACTATTTATCGGTTTGGTTAGTGCAGCACTTGCTCGCGCAGAAAGTCGCGCTGCGCAATTTGCCAGATGATTGATTCTTGCGACGAAGAATGGGTAGGCGATGTCGCCGATGCTCTTGAGCCCCGCCAGATAGTTAAATCCACCAGCCAATTCACCGGCCGAATCTGGTCAGTTCGTACCGACACCGTTAATTTTGATGGGCAACTTATTGAGCGCGACATCTTGTTACACCTTGGTGCGGTCGCGATTATCGCAATCGATGATCAAGACCGGGTGCTGCTGATACGCCAGTATCGGCATCCGGTGGCGATGGCGCTGTTCGAGCCACCGGCTGGGCTACTTGATATCCCAGGTGAGCAACCGCAGGTAACCGCTGCCCGTGAACTTGCCGAAGAGTCTGGCTTTCAGGCCGAAACCTGGCAGGTGCTGGTGGATTTTTTGAACAGCCCCGGTGGCTCAAGTGAGGGTATCCGGGTTTATTTAGCCAGGGGGCTGACGCCACTGGAAGGCGGCCGGCCGGCCACCGGTGAAGCCGAGGAAGTATTTTTGCCAAGGGTGTGGGTGCAGCTGGCGACGGCCAAAGATCTCGTCCTGAGTGGAGCGATTAGCAGCCCACCGGCGGTTTGCGGGATTTTGGCAGCATGGGCGGCGCGCGATACCGGCTGGGCGAATTTGCGGCCGGCTGATGCGCCGTGGCCGGTCCGAGCCACCCTCCTTGAGCAGGGGCGCGTGCATCCGGCCTAGCTGGGCCATACGATCTGATAAGTCCGCACTGCGATTCCGCGTTCGCGACTGGTTTAGGAGGCATTGTGAAGGTCGGGGTTCCCCGCGAAGTCAAGACACATGAGTATCGGGTCGCGATCACCCCGGCCGGAGTCCACGAATTAGTTGGGCACGGGCACGAGGTCTTCATCGAGGACAATGCGGGTTTGGGATCCTCGATCATGAACGACGACTACTTGGCCGCCGGCGCGAAAATCTTGGCAACGGCCGATGAAGTCTGGGCGATAGGCGACCTAATCCTTAAAGTTAAAGAACCGATCGCAGATGAGTATCATCGCATTAGATCAGGCCAAATAGTTTTTACTTATTTGCATTTAGCCGCATCACGCGAATGTACCGATGCGTTGATAAGTTCAGGAGCCACCGCAATCGCCTACGAGACCGTTGAGTTGCCAGACGGCTCACTACCGCTGCTCGCGCCAATGTCTGAAGTTGCTGGCCGGTTGGCACCTCAGGTGGGCGCGCATTCCTTGATGCGGGCGCATGGTGGCCGCGGAGTGTTAATGGGCGGCGTCTCTGGTGTGTATGCTGCGAAAGTAGTTGTCTTGGGAGCCGGAGTGGCCGGAATGAACGCCGCAGTAATCGCACTTGGGATGCAAGCCGAAGTACTATTACTAGATAAGAATATTGCTCGACTTCGGCAAGTAGATGCCATCTATCAAGGTCATATGCAAACTATCGCATCGAACTCATTTGAAGTTGAGGAAGCGGTGATTGACGCCGATCTAGTCATCGGGGCCGTGCTGGTGCCGGGGGCGAAGGCACCGAAACTGATCAGCAACGATCTGGTAGCGCGGATGAAACCTGGGTCAGTCTTAGTGGATATTGCCATCGATCAGGGCGGCTGCTTTGAGGATTCACGGCCTACCACGCACTCCGACCCCACTTACACCGTCCACAACAGCGTGTTCTACTGCGTAGCAAATATGCCGGGTGCCGTGCCATACACATCAACTTATGCGTTAACCAATGTCACCTTGCCCTATGCGGTGGCTTTAGCCGATAAAGGCTGGAAGCAGGCGTTACGTGATGATCACGCACTGGCTCTGGGGCTAAATGTTCACGCCGGGCAGATCACCTACGGCGCGGTCGCTGAATCGTTTGGGCTCGCGCGCGTATCGCTCGATGAGGTCTTGGCCTGAGTTCCGGGCTCACCACGGCGATAGCTGGGTATCTCGATCACATCACAATCGAGCGCGGGCTATCTGGCAATACCGTTTCTGCTTATCGGCGTGATCTGACCCGGTATGCGAACTGGTGCGAGGTGCGCGGTTTGGTTGAAGTACGGTCAATAACCACGAATGATGTTGCGGATTTCGCGGCGTCACTTCGCTCGGAGTCGGTTTTCGGCGGTGCCTTATCGGCAGCGAGCGCGGCGCGAACAGTGGTTTCGGTCCGTGGATTTCATCGCTTCGCGCTGCTTGAGTCTTTGACACTTATTGACCCAAGTTGTGATGTGCAGCCACCTAGTACTTCGCGCAGATTGCCTAAGGCACTTGATTATGTTGACGTGGAGAGGTTGATCTCCTGCGCTGGTGATTTAGATTCACCGATCGGTTTGCGTGACCACGCGCTGTTGGAGTTGTTGTACGGCACCGGCGCGCGCATATCCGAGGCGATAACGCTAGATGTGGATGATATTGATTTAACAAATCGGACTGTCACTGTCGTCGGTAAGGGTGATAAGCAGCGCAAGTTGCCACTTGGTGATTATGCAGCGCGGGCGATTGATGCATATTTGATAAGAGGGCGTTCCATGTTTGCGGTTACGGGCCGCGGCACTTCACGGGTGTTCTTGAACACCCGCGGCGCTCCACTCAGTCGGCAAAGTGCCTGGTCGGTGTTGAAATCCAGCGCCGAGCGCGCCGAACTTGATGCTAAAGTGAGCCCACATACTCTGCGTCATAGCTTCGCCACGCACCTACTTGAAGGTGGCGCTGATGTGCGCGTGGTGCAAGAACTACTCGGGCACTCCTCCGTTACCACCACCCAGATTTACACGCTGGTTACCGCCGATACGCTCAAACAGGTCTATCTCACCAGCCACCCGAGGGCCTTATGACCTCCCTTCACGGGTTCGTTATTCGACCGGCACTAGTTTTCGGTGTTGGGCTCGGCTTGATTCTTGGTTTTTGCGGGCAGGTGGCGGCGATACCGCACTCCGCCGAGGTTGGTGTCAGCGAAGTAATTGGGACAAGTGTGCAAGGCCGGGCCATAACCGCTACTCGATACGGATCGGAGTCTGCAACCACGAGGGTGGTGGTGGTTGGCCAAATGCACGGTAATGAACGTGCGGGTAGACGGGTAATTAATGAGATCGCTCGCCGATTGGGTGGCGGGAATGAGCTCCCAGCGGATGCGGCAATCTGGCTTATCAGCAGCATCAATCCAGATGGCGCTGCGGCGAACACGCGGGTAAGCGCTGCCGGGGTTGACCTAAATCGCAACTTTCCAGCGGACTGGCTCCAGCAGGGCCGAGGTAGCTCAAGTTGGTCCGGCCCCGGTGCCGGCAGTGAGCCGGAGTCCCAGGCTGTCATGGCTTTTTTGAAGCGAATGGACCCCACAGCACTACTGGCATTTCACCAGCCATTTGCTGTCGTAGACCTAACCCACCCGAATAGTCGTCCTGCCGGCCAGCGGCTGGCGGCCTGGCTCGGGCTGCCGGCGCAAGTGGTGGGCTGCCCGGGGCCTTGCTACGGCACCATGACCGGGTGGGTCGATAACCACCTTTTGGCCATCGCCTTGACCGTTGAATTGCCAAAACTGGTCACTTCTGAGCGGGTTGTGCGATCGGCCACGGCCGTGCTCCGGCTCACCAGGTGGCTGGCCCGGTAGGCTCAGGCCCGGTAACGGTTAGCGGATCAACTTGTTCGCGAGTCAGTTCTATGCCTCGATGGAGCGAAAGAAAGGGTCACCATGGATTCCGACGACCCGAACTTCAAGCGAGTCGCCCGCGATATCCCCGAACCGTCCGTGCTGACCGCACACGGTCCGGCCCGAGTTATTTCGATGGTGAACCAAAAAGGTGGTGTAGGCAAGACGACGTCCACGGTTAGTTTGGGTGCGGCACTTGCCGGCTACGACCGCAAAGTGCTACTCGTAGATTTCGATCCACAGGGCGCGCTCTCGGTGGCCCTTGGCTTGAATCCAAATGAGATGGATCTAACCGTTTACAACTTGCTGACCCAAAGCGACTGCCACATTGGCGATGTCATCGTGTCGACCGATGTTGAAAACCTAGATCTACTGCCAAGTAATATCGATTTATCGGCAGCCGAGCTCCAATTGGTTAGTGAAGTTGGGCGAGAGCATGCACTCGGCAGGGCACTTGAGCCGGTATTGGGGGAGTACGACGTAATCCTGATTGACTGCCAGCCCTCGCTGGGCCTTCTGACTTTGAACGCTTTGACCGCAAGTAGCGGGGTTATCGTTCCGATGGAGTGTGAGTACTTCGCCCTGCGCGGTGTCGCGCTGCTCAAGGACACCCTTGACAAAGTCACCGCCAGATTGAACCCCAGCCTAAAAATTATCGGGGTGCTGCCAACCATGTACGACCCGAGGACTCTGCATAGCCGCGAGGTTTACCAAACAGTGGTGCAGGCGTTCGGTGATTTAGTATTCCAGACGGTGATCAATAGAACCATTAAATTCCCCGATGCGGCAGTCGCTGGTGAGCCGATCACGCAATTTGCACCGGGTAGTTCTGGCGCCAAGGCCTACCAGCAGTTGGCGCGGGAGGTCCTAGACAGGTGACCGCACCGACTGACATGGTCGAGGCAACAGTCGAGCGAGCCACCGATGGGGGTACCGGGTCGACGGGTGGATTCTTAGTCCGTGTCGGTGACTTCGAGGGGCCATTCGATCTGCTGCTTTCGCTGATTTCGAAGCATAAGCTTGAAGTAACCGAAATCGCTCTGCACCAAGTCACCGACGAGTTCATCTCCTACATCCGAGCAAAGGGTTCCGAGTGGGAACTGGATGAAGCCAGCAGCTTCTTAGTTGTTGCGGCAACCTTGCTAGACCTGAAAGCTGCCCGGCTATTGCCTAGCGGTGAAGTAGAGGACGAAGAAGACCTCGCGTTACTCGAAGCCAGAGATATTTTGTTTGCGCGGCTATTGCAGTATCGGGCCTTCAAAGAGATCGCCACGATATTTACCCAGCGATTCGACTTGGCCAGCAGGCAGGTACCGCGCACGGTTGGGCTTGAACCACATCTAGCAGCCATGTTGCCAGAGGTGCTACTTGGCTTGGGGCCAGAGCAATTTGCCGCACTTGCTGCGCGGGCTCTTGCCCCCAAGCCTGTGGAGTCAGTCTCTATTGCTCACTTGCATCTGCAGCGGGTCAGTGTGCGCGAGCAGGCTGAAATTATTGTTTACCGGTTGCGTAGGCAGCGGGTCTCGACATTTCGGGCTTTGATTGCCGACTGTGATACCACATTATTGATTGTGGCCAGGTTCTTGGCACTTTTGGAGTTGTATCGTGAAACGGTGGTGGCATTCGAACAGATCACCCCGCTCGGTGACTTAACAATCCGCTGGACGGGAACAGATGATGGATCTATTGATGTAACAGATGAGTTCGATGTTGAGCGTGATATCGACGACGTACCTGCCGAGCAAGAGATAGAGGTGGATGTTGATGAGTAAGTCGATGAGTAAGTCGATGAGTAAGTCGATGAGTAATGAAAGTGTGGCTACTGAGTCGATGACCGAACCAGATGACATGACAGATGGTATTGGTGCTCCATCAATTGCCGCGGCAATCGAGGCCCTATTGCTGTTGACCGATGAACCGATGAGCGTACTTGCCTTGGCCGAAGCTATTAAGTGCCCATCTGATGACGTCTGGGAGAGCGTCCACGACCTCGCCAAGCAATATACCGAGCAAGGCCGCGGGTTTGAACTGCGCGAGGTTGCCGGCGGATGGCGCTTTTATACGCGGGCCGATTGTGCGCCACTGGTTGAGCGTTGGGTACTCGATGGCCAGCAGGCTCGCCTTACCCAAGCCTCCCTTGAGACGCTAGCGGTGATCGCTTATCGACAGCCGGTTTCACGTGGTCGCATCAGTGCTATTCGCGGAGTTAATGTCGATGGAGTCATTCGAACCTTGCTGAGCCGGGGGCTAATAGCCGAAGGAGGCGATCAAGGTGAGTCAGGGTCAATTCTTTATGTCACAACCGCACACTTCCTTGAGCGCTTGGGTATTGCCTCCCTTGATGACCTACCACCGATCGCCGAACATCTACCGGATCTGGCAGACCTAGATGACGTACTTGATTCGGTAGCCACGGGCGACTAGTGACAGGAGCCCATGAGGAGTCGGCTGCAGAAGGTCTGCGACTACAGAAGGTTTTGGCGCAGGCCGGCCTAGGGAGCAGGCGGGCCTGCGAAGAACTTATTGCTTCAGGGCGCGTTGAAGTTGACGGCCAGATCGTTGTTGAGCAGGGCACCCGGGTTGATCCGGTGAAGGCGATCGTGCGGGTAGATGGTCAGCGCGTGCCCACCGCACCCGACACTGTGGTGCTGGTTTTCAACAAGCCCAAAGGTGTGGTCTCCACAATGGCTGATGATCACGGCCGGAAATGTGTTGGTGACTATGTGGCCGAACGGCCCGAGCGCCTATTTCATGTTGGGCGTCTTGATGCCGAAACCGAAGGCTTGCTAATCATTACTAATGACGGGCAATTGGCGCAGCACCTTGGGCACCCAACACATGAGGTGGCCAAGACTTACGTTGCAACCGTAGCCGGGGTGGTCGAACGTGATGGACTCCGGGCTTTGCGTCTGGGCGTGGAACTCGAGGATGGGTTGGCCAAGTGCGATACGGCTCGAATCGTGCAGTCGCTGTCGGATCGAACGATGGTTGAATTGGTTATTCACCAGGGCCGAAATCGCATCGTTCGACGAATGTTTGAGGCGATCGGCCACCCGGTGCTAGCTCTGGTTCGCACCCGGGTAGGGCCGGTATCACTGGGCCAACAACGACCCGGTGCCCTACGCGTTCTTGAGGGCAGTGAACTGCACGCTTTGTACACCCAGGCCGGTCTGTAGGCTGTGCGGGTGCGCGGAGTTAGAGGTGCCGTCTGCTTGCAGGCCGATGACCCATTGGAGATGAGAGAAGCCGTCTCAGAGTTACTCGGTGCCATGCTCGATCGTAACCAGATCACCAGCGATGATGTCATTAGTTTGATTTTGACCGCCACCCCGGATTTGGTATCCGCTTTTCCGGCCGCTGGTGCCCGCGACTTTGGTTTCGTCGATGTGCCGCTGCTATGTGCTCAAGAAATTAATGTGCACGGAGCCCTGCCTCGAGTCGTGCGAGTTCTCATGCACATAGAAGGGGATCGCGACCGCGAACTGATTAACCATGTCTACCTGCGCGGGGCTGAAGTGCTCCGGCAGGATCTACACCCGTGAACCTCGACCGCGGGACCGCTGTGATCGGTCCGGTACTGGTAATCGGCACTGGCTTAATAGGTACCTCAATCGCACTTGCGCTCAAGCGAGCAGGTGTCGAGGTGTTTTTGGAGGACACCGATCCAAGCC
>WLLZ01000031.1 GCA_009700485.1 Actinomycetota bacterium
CCGACCAAGACGCCACCGGTTTCGAGCGCTGCATTCCAGACTAAGCCGAAATCCTTACGGCTGATTTTCGCGGTGCCTTCGAAACCGACCTTATTGGTGCCGTAAGGATCGGTGCTGGCGCCGACAAATTCATACTTCACTTCGACCGAATTAGTCACTCCATGAATTGTTAGGTCACCGGTCACTAAGATCTCGTCGCCCTTGGCGGCAACAGCGGTTGAGACAAAAGTGAGAGTGGGGAAATTCTCAGCGTCTAAGAAGTCCGCGGATGCCAAATGGGCATCGCGGTCGGCAGAGTTGGTGTTGATGCTGGCGGCCTCGATCGTGAGTTCAGCGCGCGAAGCGGACAGGTTGTCACCATCAATGGTGAACGAGCCGGAGTAGGTGCCGAAATTTCCGCGAACTTTGGCGACCATCGCGTGGCGCACCCAAAAGCCGATGGTGGTGTGGAAAGGATCGATGATCCAGGTGCCAGTGGCTGGCGACAGGTTACTCATGAGTCTCCTATTACAGTTAGAGTTTAGTTGAATGTTCTACTAATATAGTTGAAGATTTGACTGAAGTCAATTCGTGCCAAATTGAGCGGCTAGGGTGGGGGCCGTGCCCACGATCTGCGTCTATTGCGCCTCGAGTTCGGGGATCGATGACCGCTACCTGGTTCTGGCCGATGAGGTGGGTACCGCGATTGCAACACGCGGCTGGCAACTTGTCTCAGGCGGTGGCTCGGTGTCGATGATGGGGGCGGTGGCGCGGGCGGTTCGACGAGCAGGCGGGCACACCATCGGGGTGATCCCGCAAGCGCTCGTTGCTATGGAAGTCGCAGACCACGACGCCGATGAACTAATAATTACTGATGACATGCGCGCGCGCAAAGGGATCATGGACGACCGCGCTGACGCCTTCTTGGCCTTGCCAGGAGGAATTGGCACCTTAGAAGAGTTGATGGAGGTCTGGACAGCTCGCTGCCTTGGGATGCATGACAAGCCGGTTGTGGGCCTAGACCCCTGGGGTGATTTCGGATTGTTGCGTCAGCAGGTTGATCAGTGGCAGCAGCAGGGTTTCGTGCGTGATGAGGCCATTGCTGAACTGGCCTGGACCACCGAGGTAGCGCAGGCACTAGACCTAATCGCCGACAAATTGGCGGCCGCGGTGCGCGAGCCCCCGTCCCGTGGTGGGATAGAGGCATGACGTTCATCTTTGTGCTTTTGGCGGTTGCGGTCATTGCCTTAATTGGCCTATTGGCGACCGGCCGACTTGGTGAACTCCCCGAACCGGTGCGCGATGCTCGTCCGGATAAGAAATTTGGCAATCCAGCATTCGATGTAGTGGTGCGCGGATACCGAATGGACGAAGTAGATCAAGTGATCGAGGAATTGCAGGCACAGGTAGCTAAGCTGCGCGACCGTTGAAAAGGACGGTGCACGTTGCCCTCGACGTCGTAATAAATGCCCCGGTATCGGCAGTGTTTGTGGCATTTAGCCAGTGGTCCGAGCAGGGTCGATGGATGCTCGGTACGCGCGTCGAAGTAACCAAAGGCGATGGCGCCAGTGTTGGCTCGGAGCTTTCAGCATTTACCGGTTTGGGCCCGGTGGGTTTCCTCGACACCATGACGATCACCCGCTGGGATGCCCCTTACCGGGTGGGCGCTCGCGATTCATCTGGAGCGAGGATCTAGACCTGCCCTTGGGCCGACTCGGCCAACTCGGCTGGCCACTTGCCCGCCCTGCGTTCCTCAGTGGGGTCAGGCGCTCCCTGCTGGCCTTCGGGCGCCTAGTCGAGGGTGGGGTCCTGCCCCGCTAGGGCAACCCCAACAGGTCGCCCCGGGGATAGACAAGCGATAATGTCCCAATGAGAAAGGGGTCTACATGGCAGCGATGAAGCCACGGACGGGTGATGGTCCCCTCGAGGTAACCAAGGAGGCGCGCAGTTATGTGATGCGCGTCCCACTCGAAGGCGGCGGTCGACTCGTGGTCGAACTCAAGGCCGACGAAGCCCGCGAGCTAGGTGACAAACTATTGGCGGTTTTCGCCTAGGGCAAAAGCCAAAGTTTCTTAATATCGAGGTGACATCCCAACGGGGTTGTCACCTCGATATTTTTAAAGTGGAGCTATTCGCCCTCGCCGCGCAGTACGGCGGCCAGTAAGCCATCACCAATCGTCATCAAGGACGGAACCCAATGCTCGTCATCACGAAGGGAATGGGCCACATCACGTAGGGCGGCGGTTTCGGCATCGCGCTGACCGGGGTCGGCCACGGCGCCGTTGGACAGCACGTTGTCAAAAGCCAATATCCCGCCAACACGTAGCAGGCGCCGAGCTTGTTGCAAGATCGCCGGGTATTCAGCCTTATCGCCATCGACGAAAACCAGGTCATAGGCCTGATCGGCCAGTCGGGGGAGTACTTCCAAGGCTCGGCCGGCGATTAACCGGGCGCGCACATGGTCATAGCCCAATTCGGTGAGGATCTCACGGGCCACCCGCTGGTTTTCGGCTTCGGTGTCGATCGAGGTCAAAATACCGTCTGGTGTCATTCCCGACAGTAGGGCTGCCGCTGAGACACCGGTGCCGGTGCCGATCTCAACAACGGTCTGGGCACTTATTGCCGTCGCGAGCAGGCGCAGGACCGACGCGGTGGACTTTGTTACCGGCATGCAGCCAAGTTCGACGGCTCTGCTTCGGGCGGCACGGACGTGTTCGTCCTCAACTAGCCAATCTTCGACATATGCCCATGAGGCAGTATTGGGTGGTGTTGACATTTGCCCCGATGATTCGGGCTGGTTGCTCGTAATGGTGCACCTCCGCTGGCCTTGGATTCTCAGCAGCCTAGCCTTAGCCCAGATACGAGGAGCAGATGAGCATGAGCAGTGACCCGATGACCCCGCCGGGACCCCCGGTACAAGAGTCGATCCAGCCAGTTTTGGCCCCGGATCCGACCCCGGATCCGGTGCCGTATGTCCGTGGACCGCGACGCGGCCTGGGATTCTTCTCGACCGTTCTAGTGGCTGGTGTCACCGCACTGGTTGTCGGTTTGGTGGCTGGTCTCAGCGGGTACCTAATAGGCCAGGCCGTCGACGACGGCACGGTGGTGAGCGAAACGGTAGTTTCCGCCGCGGTGGTGCCATTGGTGCAGTCCGGTGGCGATACTTCACCGCGCTCTGACCAATCGATCGCCGGCATCGTGTCAGCGGTACTGCCGTCGGTTGTGTCGATCCTCGTTGAAGGCGGAGCGGATTCCGGTAGTGGTTCAGGTTTTGTAATTCGTCCTGATGGTTACATTCTTACCAACAACCATGTGGTGAACCTCGCGGGCAAAGACGGCAAGATCACCGTGGTCTTAAATGACGGCACCGAAATAAAAGGCAAAGTGGTCGGCACCAACGAGGCATATGACCTTGCTGTTATCAAAGTCAAGGAGTCCGGCCTGCAGCCGATGACCTTAGGCAACTCGGCCAATATTGCTGTTGGCGACTCCGCAATTGCTATTGGCGCACCGCTCGGCCTTGATGGCACGGTCACCTACGGCATCATCAGTGCAGTTGATCGCCCGGTTACCGCAGGTACGGAGGGCGATGTTTCGTACATCAATGCAATCCAGACTGACGCAGCCATCAACCCGGGTAACTCGGGCGGGCCACTGCTCGATGCGGCCGGCCGCGTCATCGGCGTCAACTCCGCGATCGCCACGCTGATAAGTGGCGGTGAAGGTGGCAGCATCGGCCTTGGGTTTGCAATCCCGGTGAACTCCGCCAAACGCATCGCCGAGGAGATTATTGCTACGGGCTCCGCGAGTACTCCAGTAATAGGTGTCACTTTGGATTTGAGTTACACCGATGACGGAGCCAAGGTTGGTGAGATTAACCAAGGTGGACCATCAGAGGACGCTGGCTTGCTTAAGGGCGACATTATTATCAAACTCGGCGATCGGGTTATCAATGACTCAACCGAACTAGTGGTTGCAATTCGTGAGTATGCCCCGGGTGACCCGGTGCTACTTAGTTTTACTCGGGGTGGGGTGACCCGAGAAGTAACTATCAAATTGGGCTCCGCCGAACCTAGTTAAGCAGGTACTCTTCAACCATGTTCGATATTGGCATTGGCGAGATCATGATCTTGGCCGTCCTGGGCCTGTTGATTTTCGGGCCGGAGCGGCTGCCTAAAGCCGCTGCTGACGCGGGCCGCCTCGCACGCCAACTCCGGGAGATGGCAACGGGGGCGAAGAGAGATCTAGCTGACTCCGCCGGGCTAGACATGAGCGAGACCATGGAGTCAGTGCGCAGCCTCGGTGATCTGCATCCGCGTAAATTGGTGGCCGGATTATTCAATGATGACGAACCAGACGAAGTGAAGCCGACAAAAACTGCGAGTGAAGTTGGGCAAACGCCCCGACCAGTATTTGACCCCGACGCCACCTAGGCCTTTGCTGGAGTCAGGCTTAAGTTCATCCCGGCCAGGCCCCGAGGTTTCATGCCAAGGGTGCGGGCGATCTCACGCAGTGCCAGTGAGGCGGGTGCATCAGGTTGGCTGAGCACCAACGGAGAACCGGAGTCACCGCCTTCGCGCAGCGCCACGTCGAACGGGATTTTGCCAAGTAGCGGTACTGGTTTGCCGAAAACTTCCGATAGTTGCTCCGCAACCAACGCGCCACCGCCCATACCGAACAGGTCAAGTGGTTCGCCACAGTGCGGGCACGGGAAACCGCTCATATTCTCGATAACCCCGGCAACTTTTTGTTTAGTTTGTTCGGCGAGGGTGCCGGCGCGTACCGCGACATCTGCGGCTGCGGGCTGCGGGGTGGTAACTACCACTATTTCAGCGTCGGGCAGTAACTGTGCGGTGGAGATGGCGATATCGCCGGTGCCCGGTGGCAGATCAAGGAGTAAAACATCTAGATCGCCCCACCACACATCCGACAAGAATTGTTCTAAGGCGCGGTGCAACATGGGCCCGCGGAAAGCAACCGGCTGGGTCACCCCACCCGGCTTGAAAGCAAGCATAGAAATGAGGCGCACCCCGAAAGCCATCGGCGGCATGATCATGCCTTCGACCATATTTGGCTGAGCTGTAGTGCCGAGCATGCGCGGGATTGAATGGCCATACATGTCAGCGTCAACGAGTCCGACCGCCAGGCCGATGTCGGCCATCGCGACGGCGAGGTTCGCGGTGACCGATGACTTCCCGACGCCGCCCTTGCCGGATGCAATTGCATAAATCCGAGTAAGTGATCCGGCTTGGGTGAATTGGATTTCACGGGCATCGTGACCGCGTAGCAGTTTCTTTAGATCGGCGCGCTGCTCGTCACCCATCACATCGAGTACCACATTGACGCCGGTTACTCCGGGGATGGGCTTTACCGCATTTGTTACCCGCTCGGTGATGGTGTCGCGCATCGGGCAGCCCTTGATGGTCAACCACACAGTGACGGTGACGACGCCCTTCTTCGAACACTCGACGTTCTTGAGCATCCCAATTTCGGTTATTGGGCGGTTGATCTCGGGATCTTTAACATCTGCAAGGGCAAGGTGAACTGCTGCTAGGTCAACGCTCATACGGACAGACTATCTAGGGTCCTCCGGCTGCGCATTTGCCTCATCGAGTTTTTGGGTTAAGTCTGCTAGCAGGTCGCGAATTTCACCATGGACATAATCGCGAGTAGCGACTTCTCCTATCGCTATGCGCAGTGCCGCAATCTCGCGGGCTAGGTAATCGCTATCAGCCAGTAATCGCTCGGTTCGGGCGCGATCTTCTTGATATTGCACGCGATCGCGGTCGGCCTGTCGATATTGGGCGAGCAAGATCAACGGGGCTGCATATGAGGCTTGGAGCGACAGCAATAAAGTCAAGAAAATGAAGGGGAAAGGGTCAATGCGCAACTCGACCGGTGCCAATGAGTTCCAGGCCACCCAGCCCACGACTACCGCGGTCATCCAGGCGATAAATGCCCAAGACCCGATGCGCCTAGCTACTCGTTCAGAAAGTCGGCCAAAGAGTTCTGGATCATAGGAGTCGCGCAGGTGTAAGCCACGCTCGAGTGGTTGATCCAGGCGTGACTGACGGCGCGGTGCGGAGTTAGCCAAGGTGATCACCCCCGTGAACTTCCTTCTCGCGCCAATCGCCGGGCAGCATGTGGTCGATAACGTCGTCAACTGTTACTGCACCTAGGAGTCGGTTATTTTCATCGACAACGGGTAGGGCGACCAAGTTATAGGCCGCAAAAGTGCGCGCCACGTCGGCGAGGTTCACATTCGGGCCGATAGGCACCAGTGTGGTGTCGACGATTGACGAAATCATCGTTGCTGGTGGCTCGCGCAGCAACCGCTGGAAATGGCAGGCACCCAAGTACTTACCGGTTGGTGTTTCAGTGGGGGAGCGGGTCACATAAACCTGCGAGGCAAGTGCCGGTGAAAGATCAGCATTACGGATGTGGGCCAGTGCATCAGCAACCGTGGCATCTGCCGGCAGCACCACCGGCTCAGTCGTCATCATGCCGCCCGCAGAGAAATCGTCATAGGTCAAAAGGCGGCGAATATCCTCGGCTTCATCGGGCTCCATGCGCTCGAGGAGGTCTTCGGCTTGGGCCTTTGGTAGCCCAGAAATTAGGTCGGCGGCATCGTCTGGGTCCATTTCCTCCAGGACGTCTGCCGCGCGCTCTGCCTCAAGCATCTGCAAAATCTCAACCTGATCGTCTTCGGGTAATTCTTCTAAGACGTCAGCAAGTCGTTCATCGTCTAATTCACGTGCAACTTCAAGTCGCCGTTTTGGAGTTAGGTCATGTAGCACAGCTGCGATATCGGCGGCGGGAAGTGTTTCAAGACTTGCTAGCAGCAGTTCTGCCGGCTGATCCGCAATTGGTAGCGAGAGGCCGTGGATCTCTGGCCATTGAACTATGAAGCGTTCACCGCGGCGGCGAAATCCGTGCCCACCTTTTCGCACGAAAAGTTGTGACACTAGCCAATCTTGTGCGCGGTTTTGCTCAACGGCCATGTCGAGCACTGAAACTTGTTCACCGACCGCGAGAAGTTCAACGGTTCGGTCGAGGATTTCGGCGGTGACGAGTGTTTCATTTGGCCGCTGTTCAAAGCGGCGCAGATTCACCGTGCCGGTAACGATGATTTGGCCGGTATCAATATTGGTGACTTTGGTCATCGGGACGAAGATGCGACGACGCGGCTGCACCTCAACGACTAAGCCGGTAAGCCTTGGTGGGTTGTTACCACTACGGAGCACGACTATGGCGTCGCGGACTTTACCCAGTTGGTCGCCATTGGGGTCGAATACCCCAATACCGGCCAACCGGGCCAAGAAAACACGGGTCGCGGTGCTGGTCGTCACGACCGAAGGCTACCGTCGCTGGCGTGTCCACAGCCCCGCAGCCATCAACTAGCCTCGGCCGGCCCCCCGCGGTGGATCTAGCCTGGCTGGGCGTGGCCATCGTATTTATCTCAACTTCGGGCCCGATCATTACGGTTATTGCTGCGCCGGCGCTGGCAATTGCCTTTTGGCGCTGCTTCTTGGGTTCGGGGGCGACCGGGGTTTGGGTCATGCTCCGCCAGCGTCAGGCACTGCGGCGACTGAGCCGGCGCGAGGTCAAACTCATGATCCTCTCCGGGCTTTTGCTCGGGGCACACTTTGCGGCGTGGATCCCGTCGCTGCGGTTCACCACGGTCGCCTCGTCAACCGCGCTGGTGGCAACCCAGCCGATCTGGGCGGCGCTCTTGGCGCGACTTCGCGGAGTCCACATTCCCGGGCAGGCCTGGTTTGGCATCGTGGTTGCGCTAATTGGGATCTTGATCTTGACCGGAATCGACTTTACGGTCGACCCGACGCACCTCATTGGTGATGGACTCGCGTTACTCGGCGGCATGCTCGCGGCCGCCTATGTGACGGTGGCCGAGCAGGCCCGTCAGAGTGTCTCGACGTCGGTAACAACATTTGGGGTTTATGCGAGTGCCGGAGCACTGCTGGTGGTCATGTGCTTGGTGCTCAGGGTGCCGTTGGTGGGCTTTAGCCTGCAAGATTGGTTACTCATCTTGGCTTTAACAGCCGGCGCGCAATTACTCGGCCATACCCTCATCAACAAAGTGCTATCGACTACTTCGGCGACGGTGGTCTCGCTGGCAATTCTCTTTGAAATGCCGGGCTCTACCTTGGTGGCAGCGGTGTGGCTGGGTCAGATCCCGCCACTTGGCATTATCCCGGCGGCTGCCTTGATGTTCGCGGGCCTAGTAATGGTGATTAGGTCTAGCCGTGTGAAAGAGGCCACAGAGAGCCCGCCAATCTAGTTTTCGGTTAGGCGCCCACATGAAGTGTCGATACGATCTGTTTGCCCTAAGGAGGCCAAATGTCTAGCCCAAGAGTGCTCCGTTCGCGTCGCTCGAATCTTGCGGTGCCTGGTAGTAGCCCCAAGATGCTCGATAAAGCCCGGGGCTTGGCTTCGGATCAGATCTTCATGGATATCGAAGACGCCGTCGCCCCGATCGCCAAGCCAGAGGCGCGCAAGAACATCGTGGCTGCCCTTAATGAAGGCGGCTATGAGGGCAGGGTTCGTTCGGTTCGGGTTAATGACTGGACAACTCAGTGGACTTATCAAGACGTGGTCGAAGTTGTTGAAGGTGCCGGCCCCAACCTTGATTGCATAATGCTGCCCAAAGTTCAGACGGCCGACCAGGTAGTAGCCCTTGATCTACTGCTCACTCAAATTGAAAAGTCGAACGGATTTGAAGTTGGCCGAATCGGGATCGAAGCGCAGATCGAGAACGCGCTCGGCCTGATCAATGTCGATGCCATCGCACAGGCGAGTCCACGGGTCGAAACCATCATCTTTGGCCCTGCAGATTTCATGGCGAGTATTAACATGAAGTCACTTGTGGTGGGTGAGCAGCCGCCGGGTTATGACGTCGGCGACGCGTACCACTACATCCTGATGCGAATTCTGATGGCGGCACGAGCCTTCGACAAGCAGGCCATTGATGGGCCATATCTGCAGATTAAAGATGATGACGGCTTCCGCCGGGTTGCTGGCCGGTCTGCGGCCCTGGGCTTCGACGGCAAATGGGCTTTACATCCGGGTCAACTAGATGCAGCGAACGAGATTTTCTCACCGCGCCAAGATGACTATGACAAAGCCGAAATGATTCTTGACGCCTACGACTACTACACCTCGGCCTCAGGTGGCGCTAAGGGCGCGGCGATGCTCGGTGACGAAATGATCGACGAAGCTTCACGCAAGATGGCCCTGGTTGTTTCAGCCAAGGGTCGCTCTGCCGGTATGACGCGCACCCAGACTTTCACCCCACCGGAGTAGAGGATTCAAATGAAGAAGCTGGCTGAAACCGAGGGTCTCACTGAGATTCAAGTCGACATCATTGCTGCCATTCGAGATTTTGTTGACAAAGAAATCCTTCCTGTTGCAACAGAGCTTGAGCATAAGGATGAGTACCCGACCGACATCGTCAATGGGCTCAAAGACCTTGGCGTCTTTGGGCTAATGATCCCGGAGGAGTACGGGGGCCTGGGTGAGTCTTTGCTCACTTACGCACTTGTTGTCGAAGAGATTGCCCGCGGTTGGATGAGTGTCAGCGGCGTCATCAACACGCACTTCATCGTGGCCTACATGCTCATGCATCACGGTACCGAGCAGCAAAAGCAGTACTACTTACCACGCATGGCAACAGGTGAGGTGCGTGGCGCCTTCTCAATGAGTGAGCCAGGTTGTGGTTCTGATGTGGCCGCTATTACCAGCAAGGCGGTCCCGGACGGCGATGACTATTTACTCACCGGCCAGAAAATGTGGCTAACAAATGGGGGCTCCTCAACATTGGTCGCAGTGCTGGTGCGAACCGATGCCGATGTGGCAGCCGATGCCAGCGTCTACAAGAAGATGTCAACTTTCTTGATTGAAAAGCCGTCGGGGTTTGGTGAAGTAATTCCGGGGCTAACGATTCCTGGCAAGATCGAGAAAATGGGTTACAAAGGCGTTGACACCACCGAATTGATTATGGACGGCGTCCGTGTTTCGAAGGACAATCTGTTGGGAGGTGAGCCTGGCCGCGGGTTCTATCAAATGATGGACGGCGTCGAAGTGGGCCGAGTAAATGTTGCGGCCCGTGGCTGTGGGGTGGCCCTTCGTGCATTCGAACTCGGTATCGAGTACGCCCAGCTGCGGGTAACTTTTGGTAAGCCCATCATTGAGCATCAGGCGGTCTCCTTTCGACTCGCTGACATGGCGACCAAAGTCGAGGCAGCGCATCAGATGATGGTGATGGCAGCCCGCAAGAAGGACTCCGGAGAGCGCAATGATCTTGAGTCCGGCATGGCGAAGTACCTTGCCAGTGAATACTGCAAAGAAGTTGTTGAAGACTCCTTCCGGATCCATGGTGGTTACGGATACTCGAAGGAATATGAAATCGAGCGCCTATATCGCGAGGCACCAATGTTGCTCATCGGTGAAGGCACCGCCGATATTCAACGCATGATAATTGCCCGCCGCCTACTCGAGGAATACAAACTCCGCACGTGAGCATGACGCACGTGAGCATTTCGGACGCCAGCAGCGAGATCCCCTGCGTTGGCGCCGTCGTTTTTGATGACGCCGGCAGGCTGCTCTTGATCAAAAGAGGCCAAGAGCCAGCACTTGGTCGCTGGTCAGTGCCGGGCGGGCGCGTAGAGCCGGGCGAAAGCCACGAGGTGGCTGTTATTCGCGAGCTACTTGAAGAGACCGGCCTCGACATGACGGTGATTCGTGAAATCGGCACTGTGCGCCGTGAGGCACCCGGTGGTGGCACTTATGTAATTCGCGATTTCTTGGGTGAGTTAGTCGAAGCCAAAGCTCCCGTTGGCGGTGACGATGCCACTGACGCAAGGTTCTTCACGCTCGAGCAATTAAGTGAACTGGATACCAGTGATGGGCTACTCGAAGCACTTACTGACTGGGGATTACTTCCCCCGCTCAACCCCGGGAAATAACAGCCCAAACGGTAGTTGATCCGGAGGTGACGTCGGCACCCCAAGTACTTGACAGCACGTTCACCAAATTTAGGCCCCGCCCACCGACGGTGTCGCTGTTTGTTGGCATGGTGGCCAACTTTGGCGCTGTTCCGCCCACCCGGTTCGAATTAGAAACTTCAATCCTCAGGTGCTCACGGTCGATCACGAATTTCAGTAGCTGCGGCGGGCTTCCGTGCAAGATCGCATTGGTGCACAGCTCTGAGGTGACAGCTGCGGCGACTTCAGCAGCTTCGGTATCTTGGGTATCGCTGGTATAGCTGGCATGACCGTATTCGGCAAGAGCGGATCGGACAAAATCGCGGCCGGCGGCGGCCGCGGTGGTATCCGCGGGGAGCGTCCAACTATGTGTCACGGTCATGGCATACCCGCATTTGATCGTAGTTAAACCTCGGTAGCTGGTTTCCCGCCACGGGTTCGCTGCCTGGGCCGCTGGGGTCGGTCTGCGGCCGGCTTGTCGCCCTTTGCCTTGTCGCCCTTTGCCTTGTCGCCCTTTGGCTTATCGTCCTTTGACCTATCGCTCTTCGCCTTATCGCCCCTTGCATTATCTGGGCGGTTGCTCTTGCCATGTGAGTGGCCTCGGTCATCAAGCTTTGGCTTTTTCTTGCCGGTCTCGCCGAGGTCTTCGACCCCTTCGGCGGCCAGGCCCTCGCGCGTGCGTCCGGCTTTGGGGAGTTGGCCCGTGGTGCCGGGTGGGATACCTAGGCCGGTGTAGATGTGGTCACTGGATGAGTAAGTCTCGATCGGATCCTTGAAAGGTAGTTTCAGTGCCCGATCAATCATCTGCCAGCGCGCGATGTCTTCCCAATCGACCAAGGTGACAGCAACACCGGAGGCACCTGCTCGGCCGGTGCGACCAATTCGGTGCAGATAAGTTTTCTCATCGTCGGGGCATTCGTAGTTGATGACATGGGTCACGCCGTCAACGTCAATACCGCGAGCGGCGACATCGGTTGCCACGAGCACATCAACCTTGCCATTACGAAACGCGCGAAGGGCCTGTTCACGTGCGCCTTGACCCAGATCGCCGTGCACTGTGCCAACTGCAAAACCGCGCTCGGTTAGGTCGTCGCAGATTCGCTGGGCCTTGCGCTTAGTGCGCGTGAAGATCATCACCAGGCCGCGATTATTGGCCTGCAAGATTCGCGCGAGGATTTCGATTTTGTCCATCGGATGCGCACGCCAAACGTGCTGCTCGATGGTGTCGACAATGGCACTGTCGTCGCCGGGCTCGCTCGCGCGCAGGTGGATCGGCTGGGTCATGTAGCGGCGGGCGAGATTAACGATCTGCCCTGGCATGGTTGCGGAGAACAGCATTGTTTGCCGTTTTGCGGGGATTTCAGAGACGATGCGCTCGACGTCGGGTAAGAAACCCATGTCGAGCATTTCATCTGCTTCGTCAAGTACCAAGGTGCGAATCCCGGTGAGTATGAGGTCGCGCCTATTTACTAGGTCGATTAGTCGCCCAGGGGTGCCAACCACAACGTCAATGCCTTTGTGCAGGGCATCAATCTGCGGTTCATAAGCGCGCCCGCCATAAATGGCGAGGACTTTGATGCCCTTTAGTCGGCCGGCTCGTTCCAAGTCGGTTGCCACCTGCAGGCCGAGTTCGCGGGTGGGGCACACCACGAGTGCCTGGGGCACGCTGCGGTCGCCTTCGAGGTCGACGCGCTGGAGCAGGGGGATACCAAATCCGAGGGTTTTGCCGGTGCCGGTCTTGGCTTGACCGATTAAGTCCTTGCCCTCAAGGGCCAGTGGGATGCACATTTGCTGGATAGGGAAGGCGCGTTCAATGCCGTCAGCAGCGAGGGCTTCGGCGATTTTGGGATCGGTGCCGAGCTCTACGAAGGTGGGAGCCGAGGTTGGGTCGACCGGGGAAGTAGTCACTCCCTTGAGTCTACCCATTGGCCCTTCGCTAACCTCTCACCACCATGGATCAGCCTTCTATTAAGACATTAGACACCGACCCGGAGTATCGGGCGGCTGTTGTCGATCTGCTCGCTGTCTTGGCATACGGCGCACTCACCGCTTTTGAGCGGATCGCCGCTGATGCCGTAATGGCTCCTACGGTCGATGACAAGGCGGCGCTTGCTGGCATGGCTACTTCGGAGTATCGGCACTTCGAAACATTACGTGATCGTTTAATTGAACTCGGGGTTTCACCCGAAGTTGCGATCGCACCATTTCGACAGCCCCTTGAAGAGTTCCATGCACATACGGCACCGAATGACTGGCTTGAGGGCTTGGTTAAGGCCTATGTCGGTGACGGTATCGCCCTTGACTTCTATGTCGAGATCGCCAAATATCTTGACCCTGAAACAAATGCCCTAGTACTTAGTGTGTGCGAGGAGATGGGTCACTCGGCATTTGCGGTCGATCGAGTGCGTGCGGCAATAACTGCTGATCCGCGTATTGGCGGCCGGCTGGCGTTGTGGGGCAGGCGCCTAGTGGGTGAGGCCTTATCGCAGGCTCAACGCGTTGCCGCTGAGCGCGATGCTCTATCAAGTTTGCTAGTTGGCGGAGTGGATCGCCCAGGTGCTGACCTCGCCGAGATCGGCCGCATGCTTGCGCGCCTAACCGAAAACCACACCAAGCGCATGGCCGCTCTCGGCCTAGCTGCCTAACTCTTGCACGGCAAGAGCTACGACGTACTGCCAAACCCAACGCGGCGAGTAGCCTCTGCGCCCACCTCGACGTAGGCGATCTTCGCCGCAGGCACCAAGATCGTGCGGCCACGGTCATCAGTCAACGAGAGTAAGCCGCCTTTTGTGATAGCAGCTTCAACCGCTTTGATGATGTCGGCTGGTTCCTGTGAACTTTCGAGTGAAATTTCACGCGCGGTGTCTTGGACACCAATCTTGACCTCCACGGCCGGTCCTCCTGTCAAGTGTTTAACAACATTAGTTGTGCTGCCAGTAGTTGTGCTGCTGATAGTCATCTCTGGTGGTCATAGTGTCAAGACGGCGAGGTCTGCTCCTCCGGTGGGTGCGATAGCGGGAATCCGCTAATGCCGCGCCAACCAAGGGAAGCGATGAGTTCGGCGGCTTCTTCGCGGCTGATGTCAGTTCGCGCGTGGCGTAACCAACGTCGAGCTGCCACCTGCGACATCCCGAGCATGCCCGACCCGAGCAAGAGCGCTTGTTGCGGATTCAAACCGGTGTCTTCGGTGATGACGTGAGCAATTGCCTGCGCAACTGCTAAGTCGGCTTGATCAACGCGCTCGCGCACCGCAGGCTCGTTGATCAGGTCGCTTTCGAATACCAGCCGGTAAGCGCCTTGAGGGTCTTCGACAAATGCGAAGTAGGCCTGGACCGTGCGTTGCACTCGGACTTTATTATCAGAAGTAGAGCGCAGCCCCGCGGTGTAGGAGGCGTGAAGCTCTTCGATTCCGGCATCCAACAGTGCGAGATAAAGGTCCAATTTACTCGGAAAGTGCTGGTAGAGCACCGGCTTGGACACCCCGGCACGCTCGGCGATGTCGTCCATGCCGGTGGCGTGATACCCGGCGGCGACGAAAACCTCAAGAGCTGACGACAGCACCTGAGTCCGGCGCTCAGATTTGGGCAGGCGCCCACTGGGCTTCGCTCCGGTGATGGTCACTCCGAAATCTTACTCACGAGTAACCTTTCAGTTTCCACCTTTGCAGAGTCGGGGTAATCTGTCCCCCGTGGATCAATTAATTGCCCCTTGGCCGGTAGCTGAGTTCTGGTTGCCGTCCTGCTCAATGTCGGTTCGCCATGCTCCGGCATTAACCCAAGGTGCCCCGGCCGCGGTATTTATCCACGGGCTGGGTGGGTCCTCCCTTAACTGGACCGACTTAATGGAAGACCTCCGCACCGAAGTCGACGGTTGGGCAGTAGACCTTGGCGGCTTCGGGCAGTCGCCACCGCCACGTAACGGTGACATGAGTCCGGCCGGCCACGCGGCCTCTGTAATTGAATTCATCGAACATGAGCTGCAAGCTCCGGCGCACATCTTCGGCAACTCTCTCGGTGGCGCGGTGGCATTGCAACTGGCCGCACGCCGCCCAGATCTAGTGCGCTCGCTGACATTAATCTCACCAGCACTTCCAGCCATGCGGCCGACCAAGGCCAATGTGCACCTCCCGCTCATTGCGGTGCCGGGCGTCGGCGAGAAATTGATTACGAAATATCTTGAACTCGATGCCGGTGCCCGCGTAAGGAGCACCATGAACACCTGCTTAGCCGAACCTGGGCGGTTGCCTAGTCAGCGAGTGGATGAAGCTATCGACGAGGCCCGAAATCGCGATCACCTCACCTACGCCGGCGATGCATTTTTGCGTTCATTACGCGGCCTACTTCGCACCTTCGTTGATGTCGGCCCTGACCGACCCTGGAAGTTAGCTGAGCGCGTGCAATGTGAGACTTTGGTTGTCTACGGCAAGAAGGATCCTTTAGTAGATTCACAGGCGGCCCATCGCATCACCCGGCATTTTCGTGCTGCCCATGTCATGGTGTTGCCCGACTCCGGGCATGCGGCGCAGATGGAGCACCCAGAATTGGTGGCTCAAACCTGGCGCCGATTCTTCAAGGCGTAGCCACCCTTAGTTGCGGATGGGCGCTCGTCTTAAGTAGTGAGATCTACTGACGCAGCTGACTCCCAGGTACGCAGCTGACTCCCAGGTACGCAGCTGACTCCCAGGTACGCAGCTGACTCCCAGGTACGCAGCTGACTCCCAGGTGGTTCTGCCAACGTCTAGGGGAGGGAGCCTTCGTGGCTCACGGTCCAAGTTGCGACCTGACATTCCGGCAGCGGCGAGCAGGAGCCCGATCCTTCCACCTGCTGAAACCGTCAAAAATCGGCCCAAGAGTGACGGTTCGAGCAGGTTCAAGCCCTGAACGTGACGGTTCGAGCAGGTTTAAGCCCCCGAGGTGGGTGCCGGGCCTAGGTAAAGAGGGACCGATGGAGGTAGTCCCGGGGCCAGTTGTTTGCGGAGCCGGATCGGAAAGTCGGAAGAATCACCTAGGCGTTTGTCGGTTTGTGACGTACCGTTGATGTAGGTGCCCGCTCGGGTATCGGCCCTTTAAAGAAAGGGAGCACCAGATGCCAAGTTTTGATGTCACTTCGCCAGTTACTTCCGCGCCGATCGATCGGCTCGCACTCGGTGTTGGTTGGGTGCGGCCCGGTGCGGGCAGCATCGGCGGAACCATAAACCCCTCGGCTGCATCCTCGTCGGGTTGGAATTGGGGAAGGTGCTTTGAGGGTAACGAAGAGTAAAGCCCCTCCCTACCACTAGGTGGGGTGTTTAAACCCTGTTGCTGGCCCCTGACCGCTGTTGGTTCGGGGCCAGTTTTTTGTTTTGTGTAGTTATCCACAACTAACTTAATTGGTAGTTGTTGAATGTTGTGTTCTTGATTTACCTTCTTGGTATCAGGTCCCCCCGCCTGGGCGTGGAGGTCATTGACCTTCGCTGGCATTAGGTCTTGCCGCATGGTGCGGCATCGGGTTCGGGGGTCAAGTGGATACCGGTATTTCGGTAACGGCGCATGTTGAGGCGCAGGTGCGATCGGCGATTCGCTGCCGGGGTATTGATCCGATGCGCGAACCTGAAGTTGTTCACGAAATTATCGCCGAGTGCATTGGCGATGTGCTCGCTACTGATTCCTCATCGCAGCTGCACTCACTCGCTGATCTTGGAGTAGTTGCGCAGGAAGTCCATCATGCGGTTGCTGGGTTTGGACCACTGCAGCAATTCTTTGATGACCCAACAGTTGAAGAGTTGTGGATTAATGAACCGGGTCGAGTTTTCATCGCCCGCGAGGGCCGAAGTGAACTTACGACGGTGGTTTTAACCGATAGTGATGTTCGTGATCTGGTCGAGCGCATGCTTCGAGCTTCTGGGCGCCGACTTGACCTAAGTAATCCATTTGTTGATGCGATGTTGCCAGATGGAAGCCGCCTTCATGTTGTGATCCCTGATATCACCC
>WLLZ01000032.1 GCA_009700485.1 Actinomycetota bacterium
GATGTACTTGATCCAGTAGATGTACTTGATCCAGTAGATGTACTTGATCCAGTAGATGTACTTGATCCAGTAACGCCAGTGGATCCGGGCGATTTGAAGCCGTGACCCTGCGTGCCAGCCTCATTGTCAATGCGAAAGCCGGTAAGGGCGCTGGGCTGGCGGCGGCGGGCGCTGCTGCACAAGTATTAGTAGCAGCAGGTATTGCTCCTACGATTTTGGTGCCGACCTCGTCAGCCGAGGCAGCCCTGGTTAGTCAAGAGGCAGTAGTAGCCGGGGTCGACATCGTGATTGCCTGCGGTGGCGACGGCACCATTAACACCGTATTACAGGCCATTGCCCAATCATCGATAATTTTGGGAATCATCCCTGCCGGTACCGGAGACGATAATTCTCGAACTCTAGGTGTGCCGCTGGGTGATCCAAGGGCTGCGGCAAGGTTGATTGTGGAGCAGGCCGCCACCCCGAAAACCATTGATCTGGCACAGGTGACTTTGCCCGATGGGCAAAAGTACTGGTTCCTAGGTGTCTTATCGACGGGATTTGATTCTTCTGTCAACGAGCGCGCCAACCAGATGCGCTGGCCGCGCGGGCAATCGCGGTATCTCCGCGGAATTTTGGGGGAGCTACGTACTTTTTCGCCGGTGCCGTACCGCGTGGTTATTGATGGCAGTACCTACGAGGACACCGCTATGTTGGTTTCGATCGGTAACGGCATCAGTTACGGCGGTGGGATGCGGGTATGCCCAAATGCGTTAATTGACGATGGCGAGCTGGACATCACCTGGCTACATGAGTTGTCCAAAGCCACTTTCTTGAGGGTTTTCCCCTCCGTTTACAAAGGCACTCATGTGAATCATCCGAAGGTTGAAATGCTTCGCGGGAAATTGATAACCGTCGAAGCCAATGGGCAAATAGCCTACGCTGATGGCGAACGCCTTGGGCCTTTACCGGTAGAGGTGAAGGTTGTGCCCGGGGCCCTGCGCGTCCTCGCGCGGTAAGTGCGTTTACTGCGTAGCCTTACGACATGTCCTCTCCTGCGGAGCGCTACGCCGCAGCATTGGGCAGATCGCGAGCCAGCTCAAGTGCACTAGGCCAGTTCAACAAGTTGTATGAATTTGACCTCGACACTTTTCAGGTTCAGGCCTGTGAAAGTCTCGAAGCCGGCCGCGGGGTTCTAGTTGCCGCGCCGACTGGTTCAGGTAAGACCGTTGTCGGCGAGTTCGCTATCCATTTGGCACTTGAGAGCGGCCGAAAGTGTTTCTATACGACACCAATTAAGGCCCTGTCGAATCAGAAGTACCACGATCTAGTTGAGCGGTACGGCGCCGAGCGCATTGGGTTACTCACCGGCGATAACACGATTAACGGTGAAGCGCCCGTCGTCGTCATGACAACTGAAGTTCTTCGAAATATGCTCTACGCGGGCTCTTCGACTTTGACGGGTTTGGCATATGTGGTCATGGATGAAGTTCATTATCTTGCTGATCGATTCAGAGGAGCAGTCTGGGAAGAAGTCATTATCCATCTTCCCGAATCGGTGACAGTGGTTGCGCTATCGGCAACAGTGAGTAACGCAGAGGAGTTTGGGGCCTGGCTGGGAGCGGTGCGCGGTGATACCGACATCATTGTTGAAGAGCACCGTCCGGTGCCCCTGTGGCAGCATGTTATGGCGGGCTCCCGTATGTATGACCTATTCGTCGATGACCAACAGTCGCTAGTGAATCCCGACCTTGAGCAGATCGCCCGTGATGAAGTTCGAAATGAGCGCATGGGTGGTGGCCGTCAACACAATGGCCGGCGCCCGCGTAGTGCGCACACGCCATGGCGTAGTGATGCCATTGACCGACTCGCGCGAGATGGGTTGCTGCCGGCGATTTACTTCCTATTCAGCCGAGCCGGTTGCGACGATGCCGTCAAGCAGTGCATGAATGCCGGACTCAAACTCACTAGCCAACCGGAGCGGATGACAATCCGGGCTGCAGCGCTCGAAGCGACCCAGAATCTGCCGCCGGGTGATCTCGCGGCGCTGGGGTACGAGGAGTGGCTCGCCGGGCTTGAGCGCGGGATTTCAGCACACCACGCCGGGCTGCTGCCACTTTTTAAGGAGGTAGTTGAGAATCTATTTCAGCAAGGATTACTCAAAGTCGTTTTCGCCACCGAGACCTTGGCCCTTGGCATTAACATGCCGGCGAGGTCGGTGGTGCTCGAAAAACTTGTTAAATGGAATGGCGAGATGCACGTCAATTTGACCCCGGGTGAGTACACCCAATTAACCGGTCGCGCCGGGCGGCGCGGCATTGATATTGAAGGTCATGGGGTAGTGCTTTGGCACCCGGGCCTGGACCCACGAGCTCTTGCTGGTTTGGCATCAACACGAACCTATCCACTCAAGTCCTCGTTCCAGCCCTCCTACAACATGGCGGTAAACCTAGTCTCGAGAATCGGGCATCACGCGGCCCGTGAAATCCTGGAAACCTCTTTCGCCCAATTTCAGGCGGACCGTTCCGTAGTGGGATTGGCGACGTCACTGCGTAAGCATGAGGATGCATTGGATGGGTATCGCGAAGCAATGCAGTGCCACCTGGGTGATTTCGAGGAGTACGCGCAAATTCGCGAGGACGCAAATAGGCGCGAGAAGGATCTCACCCGTGATGCAGCTGGGCGCAGGCGAGATGCGGCGTTTACTTCGCTGCGCACTCTTCGAGCTGGGGATGTATTCATCATCCCCGGTGGGCGTCGTTCTGGCCCTGTTGTCGTCCTTGACCCCGGCAGTTCAAATCCCCGGGATGAACCGCGCCCAATGGTGCTAACCGCGGATCGGCAAGTGCGCCGGATTTCAACCGTCGAGATCACCGCACCGGTTGAGGCGATCGCAAAACTTCGCATCCCAAAAGGTTTCAACGCGCGAAATGCGCAGTCTCGCCGAGATCTCGCATCGGCCCTTCGGGAGTTAACCGCCGACATGTCACATGAACGAACTCGAGGTAGATCAAATGGCGATGACGCCGAAGTCGTCGAGATGCGCGCGCGGATTCGACACCATCCATGTCACGGATGTTCTGATCGTGAGCAGCATGCCCGCTGGGCCGAGCGGTATATGCGAGCCAAGCGCGAGATTCGCGATCTTGAGCAACGAGTTGAAGGGCGCACCAGCTCTATTGGCCGGCGTTTTGACCAGGTTTGTGAAGTTCTAACCGAATTGGGCTATCTGACCAATGCGGGCGATGCCGCGAAAATTACGCCGCCTGGCAAGATGCTGATGGGTCTTTACACCGAATCAGATTTACTCGCGGGCCAGTGCCTCCGTGAGGGTACGTGGCGTGGGTTGAGCGCACCAGAACTTGCCGGCGCGGTGTCAGCAATTGTGTACGAGTCAAGGAGATCTGAGGATGATGAATCACCGAGGCTGCCCGGTGGCGCGGTGCGTGAAGCCTTGAAAGAGATGGCCGGTATCTGGGGCATGGTCCACGACGCCGAAGCCCGGCATGGCCTGAGTATCACGAGGCCACTTGATGCTGGATTTGTCTGGGCGATGCACAAATGGGCAACAGGGGCCACCCTGCAGTCGGTTCTGGACTCCACTGATCTCACCGCCGGCGATTTTGTGCGGTGGACCCGACAGGTAATTGATGTGCTGGGCCAGGTAACCGTGGCCCTTGAATCCGATGATCCGATGCGCTCGACCGCGCATCAGGCAGTTGACGCGATTAATCGCGGGGTAATCGCCTACACCTCACAATTGGAGTGAGCCAATTCGCAGGTAGCGTTCTACACCCCACGTATTTGCTAACTCTTTGAGTGCGGATTCATTCTTTGGTGTACTCGGGATTTTTAAATCGCCTTCGAACTGCAGATCGCGCACCACGGTGGCGACTTTCCGAGTTGCATGAATCTGTTCGAGGTTATCGCGGATTAGCCCTGCGAATCTAGGGGTTAATGGCTTTATGATTTCATCGCGATCCACGGCGAGCAGCAATTCATCAATTGATCCGTATTTTTGGATCAGCGCCGCGGCCGTCTTTGCTCCAATTCCGGGTACACCGGGTAAACCATCGGATGGATCACCGCGCAATGTGGCAAAATCAACGTATTGCGTTGGATGCACTCCGAAACGTTCTTCGACAGCGGTTGGGGTGAGTAATGGCCATAACTCCATGCCGCCATTTACCGTCATCAAGAGGCGAACCTTCTCATCAACTAGCTGTACCAAATCACGGTCGCCCGACACCACGATTACCGGTGCTGCCGCACTCGTTGCAAGTGAGGCGATGACGTCGTCGGCTTCATGATCCTTTGCCCCGGGCCGGGCGACCCCCAAGGCATCTAACAGTTCGGCTATCGCGGTTATCTGTGGAGTGAGGGTGTCTGGTATTTCGGCCGCGCCCGATGTTTGGCCCACTTCGTCAACCGCCAACCGGTGGGTCTTGTAGGAGGGCAACAGGTCAACCCGCCACTGCGGCCGCCAGGAGACATCCCAGCAGGCCGCCAGCCCACTGGGCTCATATTTCTCAACTAAACGGTTCACCGTGCCGAAAAACCCTCTGATCGCATTGTGGGGGGAGCCATTAGGTGCGGTCATGGTGTCTGGCAGCGAGTAGTAGGCCCGGTAGTAGAGCATTGCGGAATCAAGTAGGAGCACGGGAGCCGGCATGGAGCCATGGTGCCAGATGGTCGATGTTCTACGGTGGGGTCATGACATTCGCACAACGACTGGGCTACGTGCAAGCAGGTTTGCTGGCGGCTGGGGTAGATGCGGCTCTAATAACCCCCGGAGCGGACTTGCGTTACCTGACCGGCTACGACGCCAAGGCCCTGGAACGGCTGACCTGCCTGGTGGTTCGCGCGAGCGCTGATCCGGTGCTGGTGGTGCCCGCACTCGAGGTGCTAGCTGCGCAGGCTAGCCCGGTAAAGGATTTGGGGATCGAGATACGCAGTTGGCAGGAGACCGAAGACCCCTATGCGCTCACCGCGCACCTAGTCGGCCCGGCCTCGGTGGTTGCACTAGATGATCACATGTGGGCGCAGAAAGTACTGGATCTGCGTGCGGTAATGCCGGCAGCGCATCAAGTACTTGCCGGGCAGATTATTGCGCCGATCCGCATGCGCAAGGACGCCGAAGAGATTGCCGCCCTACGTCGGGCGGGCGCGGCTATTGATGAAGTTCACGCGAAGGTCCCCGGATGCCTTAGACCCGGACGCACTGAACGCGAGGTCGGAACCGATATCGCCAACTTGATTATTGCCGTCGGACACGTGGCCGTCGATTTCATTATTGTGGCAAGTGGGCCAAATGCTGCAAGCCCACATCATGAGGTTTCCGATCGGGTTCTTGAAATCGGTGACCCGGTAGTTGTAGACATCGGCGGCACAATGCCCGATGGCTATCGAAGTGATTGCACCCGCACATACAACCTTGGTGCACCTAGTGCTGAATACGCAGATAGTTATGCGATCTTGCTGCAGGCTCAGACTTCGGCGTGTGCCGCGGTTCGACCTGCGGTAACGTGCGAGCAGGTTGACGCAACCGCTCGCGAGGTGTTGATCGGCGCGGGCTTAGGTGAACTCTTTATCCATCGCACCGGGCACGGCATCGGCCTTGAATCACATGAGGAGCCTTATATCGTTTCGGGTAATGTTTTGCCGTTGGCCGCGGGGATGGTATTCAGTGTCGAGCCTGGTTTTTATCTGGCTGGGCGCTACGGGGCCAGAATCGAAGACATTGTGGTGTGCACCGATAGCGGATATGAGTCACTTAATCATCAACCGCGTGAATTAGTGATTGTGTAGTAGTCGTGAGCATCTACTGGCAGGCAAGTGGAGTAGTAAGGCGGCTTCCCGATACCGAGTCTGTGGCACTGCTAGATCTCACCCATGAGATCGCTACGAAGGAGTTGCTACCGAAAGCAGCAGAGGCTGAAGCAGGCGCATATTTCCCTCGCGAAATATTCACTCTGCTGGGCGAACTTGGTTTAATGAGCCTTCCATACTCCGAGGAGTTTGGTGGCGGTGGCAGGTCATACGAAGTGGGCTTGCAGGTACTAGAAGAACTTTCCCGAGCTTGGATGAGTGTCGCGGTGGGGGTAAGTGTCCATAACCTCGCATGCTTCCCGTTAGCGAATTTTGGCACGGCGGCTCAAAAGAAGGAGTGGCTACCGGATTTACTCGGGGGAAAACTCCTCGGCGCTTACTGCTTAAGTGAACCGGAGTCTGGATCCGATGCGGCAGCACTCACCACGCGCGCGGTTGCCGATGGCGATGATTACGTTGTTAATGGCACCAAAGCGTGGATCACCCATGGCGGGGTGGCCGACTTCTATAACCTGATGGTGCGCACCTCAGATGAGGGGGCCAAGGGCATTAGTTGTTTGCTGGTGGACGCCGAAACTCCCGGGCTCAGCGCCGCACCACCGGAGCACAAGATGGGCGGTAACTCCTCACCCACGGCGCAAATCCGCCTCGTTGATGCGCGGGTATCGAAGACAAGGTGTATTGCACCACCAGGCGAGGGTTTCTCCGTTGCACTTGCGGCACTGGATGCTGGACGACTCGGGATCGCCGCCTGCGCGGTAGGCCTCGCACAGGCGGCACTTGATGCAGCCGTCGAGTATTCGGGTGTTCGCATTCAATTCGGGCGCCCAATTCGCGACCTGCAAGGTGTGTCATTCATGCTCGCTGACATGGCTACCAGTATCGAGGCGGCCCGCGCCCTGTACCTAGAAGCTGCAAGACGCAAGGATGCTGGCATGGACTTCACATCGCTGGCGGCGATGGCCAAGTTGACGGCGACTGACAGCGCCATGAAGGTAACAACCGATGCCATCCAAGTATTCGGGGGAGCCGGGTACACCAGAGATTTTCCGGTTGAGCGCTACTTTCGCGAAGCCAAGGTGTTGCAAATTGTTGAAGGTACCAACCAGGTTCAGCGCTTGGTGATTGGTCGCAGCCTAGGCCGCGGGCTAGGTTTGTGAACCGAGAGTTTCAGCCACCGAATTGGCAGGCCAACCGGCGCTTGCTCATCACCGGGGCCGTGATCTACACCCCGCAGTATCTCTTCACCGCGGCCGCGCCTACCGCTTTGCTGATAACAGATGGCATCATCACTTGGATCGGGAACGATGCGACCACCCATCATGATTACGCCGACGCCATCGTTGATGTTAGGGGTGCTCTGGTGCTGCCTGGATTCGTTGACGCACATGTGCATACCACCAATACAGGCATCATCTTGATGGGTTTAGACCTAAGTGCAACCACCTCACTAGCTGAAGCGTTGACACTGATTTCGGCAGCGGCCAAGACCGCTCGAGGGGGGGTACTTATCGGCCATGGTTGGGACGAAACCCGCTGGCCTGAGAGCCGGGCTCCGACTCGCACCGAGGTTGATCGGGCGACCTGGGGCAGTGTCGCCTATCTCTCGCGTATTGATGTGCACTCAGCCGTCGCCAGCAGTGCGCTATTAGCGGCACTACCTGGCATAGAGCAAGTGGCCGGGTATCGAGCCGATGGCCTTCTTAGCAGAGGTGCTCACCATCTAGCCCGTGAAAAGGCACTTGATTCAATCGGCAGCGGGCAGCGTGCGAGTGCCCACCGCATCACTCGCTCACATGCCAGCGCGCACGGGATTGTCTCGATGCATGAGATGGCCGGACCGACAATTTCCAGCACGGATGACCTGCGCGAGTTACTGGAGTTAGCCGTGCACGAGCCTGGCCCAATGGTAACCGGTTACTGGGGCGAACTTGCGAGCCACGGTGGCATTGAGCGGGCAAAAGAAATCGGTGCTATCGGCGTTGCCGGAGACCTCTTTATTGACGGTGCCCTTGGCTCGCGAACGGCCTGCCTGCGCAGCCACTATGAGGATGAACCCACGACCCATGGGGCGCAGTACCTAATGGTTGAAGATGTTGAAGACCATGTCTTAAAAGCCACTGAAGCTGGATTGCAGGCAGGCTTCCATGTCATTGGAGACAAAGCGACCGACATCGTGATGAATGGCTTTCGCGCGGCCGCCAGTCGGTGTGGGGCCGAGGCGATCAGAATGGGCGCACATCGGTTGGAGCATGCCGAGATGCTCGATGACGATCACATCGCTGCGATGAATGAGCTTTGTATAACGGCAAGCATGCAGTCGATGTTTGACTCGCTCTGGGGCGCTCCCGGTGGCATGTATCAGCAGCGGTTGGGCTCATTCCGCGCGGCGAAGATGAATCGGCTCGCTGATATTTCGTCGGCCGGTGTCTTGCTCGCACTCGGCTCCGATAGCCCCGTGACGGTGATGGATCCGTGGCTTGCGGTGCGCGCGGCAACGCAGCATCATCAACCTCAACAACGCCTCACCATTGATAAGGCCATTAACGCTCACACTCTGTCGGGATGGGCAGCCGCTGGCACCCTAGGCGTTGGCCAGCTGGTTGTCGGAGCCCCAGCCCACCTCGCGATCTGGGAGCCCTACGAATTAGCTGGGCCGATTCTTGACCTAAGTTCTGGTGGGCCAAAGTGCCTGCGCACGATTGTCTCCGGCGCGACAGTCTTTGATAATGGAACGTTGGCGGAGCAATGAGGGCACCACTGGTATCTGCCCGCGTAGGCGTGCTCTATGCCATCGCCGCGGGCGCCTGCTTCTACCTAGCATTCCCACCGATCGCAATTGGCTTGCTGGCTCCGGTGGGCGTAATGCTCCTTACGATCTCGATCTACCGGTCCACCCTCCGGCGCGGGTTCAGCCTCGCATTCCTAGCGGGTCTGATCTTTTTCTTACCCCTACTTTCGTGGATGGCTACTCCGGGTTTTGATGCCTGGGTATTACTCGCTTTGCTTTGCGCACTATGGGTTGGGCTCATGGGCATTGGCACGGCATTGGTCACGAGGCTACCCGGGTGGCCAATTTGGGTGGCCTGCATTTGGGTGCTGCAAGAAGCACTTCGCGGCCGGGTGCCCTGGGGCGGTTTTGCTTGGGGTGACCTTGCATTCGCTCAGGCCGGCACAGTCCTAGGCAAATACGCATCACTTATCGGACGCCCCGGGGTGACATTTATTGTGGCCTTGTTGGGCACGACGTTATTGGCAGCTGCAATAACCTACAAATCGAGAAAGCGAAATGAGGGAGTTGTTTGGTCTGCTGCTTTCCTGCTGGTCTTGATCGTGGGCTGGGTCACCCCGATTGGCCAAGGCACCACCTCCTCAGGTCAGGTTGCCGTTGCCGTGGTGCAAGGTGGCACGCCGCAACTTGGTCTTAGTGCGATGGATGTCCGCCGAGAAGTACTTGAGAACCATGTGGCTCAAACGTTGCTACTTGCTCGCAAGGTACAGATGGGTGAGATAGCGCAACCAGCTTTTGTGCTCTGGCCTGAAAACTCCACGGATATCGATCCATTCCTAGATCCAGCTGCAGCCGCCGAGATCAACAAGGCTGCGGTGGCGATAAATGCCCCAATTCTCATTGGCGCCGTCGTGAATGTTCCAGGTAATCCCTTGGGGATTTGGAATATGGGCGTGGTGTGGGATCCGGTTACCGGGCCGGGTGCGCGGTATATAAAAAATCACCCAGTGCCATTTGGTGAGTATGTTCCAATGCGGAAGGAATTGACGGCAATACTCGGTCGTTTCGATCAGATTCCACGTGATTTCTTAGCCGGTGATGAACCCGGGCTACTTGCTATCGGGGGAGTGCTAGTCGGAGACTTAATCTGCTTCGAGGTCTCTGATGACGAGGTGGTGAACGCTTTAATCGCTGGTGGCGCCGAGGTGATCACGGTACAAACGAATAATGCGACATTTGGTGGGTCAGCCCAGCCAGAGCAACAACTTGAGATCGAGCGACTACGTGCAATCGAGACCGGGCGCACGGTCGTGGTTGCTGCAACCACGGGGGTTTCGGCCTTTATCAGCCCAAGTGGTGAGGTGCGGGCTGCGATGCAACAGGGTGAGGTTGGCTCACTTGTTGCCTCTGTGCCCCTTACCGAAGGGCGAACTTTATCGGGTCGGATGGGCGCCGCCCCTGAAGTTTTGCTGTCCGTCCTTGGGGGGCTAGCAATTCTCGCCGGAGGCATTATGAGTATCCGGCGGCGCAGCCGCCGCACCCCAGAACATATGGTTGACGCGTGACGTTCGAGGACCTAGGCCGCATCGTTGTGATAATCCCAACCTTCAATGAATGCGAGTCCCTAGCGGCCATCGTGGCTCGGGTTCGCACTTCGGTCCCCGAAGCCGATATTTTGGTCATTGATGACAATTCGCCGGACGGCACCGGAGATATTGCGGATGGTTTGGCGGCAGATGACTCTAATTTGCAGGTCATGCACCGGCTAGGCAAGGAGGGCTTAGGGGCGGCGTATCTTGCCGGTTTTTCTTGGGCTCTCCAACACGATTATGCCGTAGTCGTTGAGATGGATGCTGACGGCTCACACCAACCCGAGCAACTGGGGCGACTTCTCACGGCACTGCGTGGAGCCGACTTAGTGCTGGGCTCGCGCTGGATAGCTGGCGGTGGCACTGAGAACTGGTCAAAGAGCCGCGAGATTCTTTCGCGCGGTGGCAATTTCTACACCCGCACGATGCTCGGGGTCCCACTGCGTGATGCAACCGGCGGCTACCGGGCATTTCGCGCCGAAACACTGCGCAAACTTGATCTCCATAATGTGGCATCGCAGGGTTATTGTTTTCAAGTCGACCTAGCATGGCGGGCAGTGCAGCGTGGCCTGATTGTCACCGAAGTCCCGATTACTTTTGTTGAGCGCGCTGTTGGCACAAGCAAGATGAGCCAACGGATTGTCGTCGAGGCGTTATGGCGAGTCACGGTCTGGGGATTCGATGATCGAGTGACACGTTTTAGACGCAGCGCCCAAAAGAAGCGGCTCCTCAGCCGCACCCAAAAAGACTAGGTGCCTTGATGCGTTGGCGATTGGTTTTCTTCGGTTATCCGCTACTTGAGATCATCGCAGCCTGGGCGGTTGCGCAACTTCTTGGCTGGGGCTGGACGCTGCTATTACTAATTGCGGGTATCCCAATTGGTGTTTATGTAATGCGCCGAGCTGGATCAGCCGCCTTCACCAGCGTACGGCAGGCCGCTAACAGCGGTGGCCTACCGCCGGGGGAGGCTGGATCACATTCACTAACGTTTATCGCCGGGTTACTCATCACCATTCCGGGATTTTGTACCGACCTCTTGGGTCTAGTGCTCTTGGTGCCCCCTATCAAGGAGCGACTGCGCAGACGGGTTGCGCGGCGGATAGTTGCATCGGGATTCCCTAGCGCAGCGACTTTCCCCGAATCGACTGCTGCGCAGCCAAATTTTGGCGACGGCGACGTTGTTATCGGTGAAGTCATCGAGGATGAAGACACTACGCGGGCGGATCAACGTGGCCCAAAGCAAACTGGGCCCTCATTAGAAGGCCCAGTTTAAAGCTGAATCATGTGGTAACCGGCTGAGCTCAAGCGGATAAGCGCTGTTCCTCTGCCTCTTGATTGCGAAGAAGTGCTAGCCGCTCGGTCAACAACTCTTGTAAATCGGCGATAGTACGCCTTTCTAGCAACATGTCCCAGTGGGTGCGAAGCACACGCGGCTCAACAGTTGTAACAAAGGCCATCTTCGGCACCTTGTTAGCCGCAGCGGCTTCACGTCCGCAGCGGCACATCCACGTCAGGGGTATCTCCTCAGCTTCGATTGAGAAGGGGATTGCCGACTGATGCCCAAATGAGCACGCGTAGCGAACGATTTCGCACTCAGGTGCCTCGGCATGGCGTTCACTCTCATAACTGACGGCTCCGAGTCCGGTGCCACGCATCGTCGCTGATTTCACGGCCGGTCCTTCCACATAAGCCGGCCGCCCGTATGCCCGAGTGGCCGAAGTTGTGATTTGGACGTAGGGGAGGTGCCTGTGGTTCCCTGGATCAAATCGTCAGATTTGTGGAAGGGGCCGTGCGGCCACTAGGTGACTAGGCCCCACCCCATGGATCAGAACCGAACCCCCCGTAAAGGTCAAAGGCGTAGCCAATCGCACGGGTTAAAGCTGCCTCCTGATCAGGAAGCAACCAGCGGATTTGCCGGACGTTTGTGTGGCCAACCAGTACTTCCGTTGGCAATCCCTTAGCCCTTGACGTGATCGGGGCGACTGTGACCTGTGTCATGGCCCCCCGGACCCCCGCCCGGGTCAAGATGACCACCGGACGTGGTTTATCCAGGTGAGCAATATGGATAGGTCGCAAGGGGGTTTAGTCCGCCTGGGCCTGCGTGCCGAGGGCAAACTCATGCATGCTGGCAAGATACCAAATTGGGGTGCAATCCTCAGAGACCTCGTATGTCAGGTTGTGCCGATAATGCACATTATGTCAATTATCAATCGAGGGTGGCGCGTCCATCCGCCGCCCTCGGCCTATCTCAACTTGCAGCTCCCCATTTGTCATGTTTCGATGAAGGTTCAAGCAATTCCGTAGGCTCTAGAAAGGGAACGCTATGCCAAGTTTCGATATTGCCGATCCTGTTAGTCCAGCACCGACGGATCGGCTCACCCTGGGTGTGCGTTGGGCGCGCCCCGGTGCTGCCGGTATCGGTGGCGCGCTAGCCCCCTCCTCACAAGGCGCTTGCATTTGCTGCGGCGTCTGTTGTTCTGCTTGCTTTGAGGGTAATGAAGAGTAGCGACTCACAAGCTTCGTTGAGTGGTGAGTTGTTACAAGAAAAATTCAAACTTATTTGTAACAACTCACCGCTCAACGAGGAAGCTCACACCTAACAACTGAGTGGGGTGTTTAACCCCTATTGCGGGGCCCATCGCTGAGCGTGTTGGTACCTCTCCCCTATCCCGCTTGGTGAAATTACCTCGCTGGCACCCTTGACATCCACCTTGATCAGTGTATATTGAGTCAATGGATATTGACCAATATTCTAGCCGGGTAGCTAGATTCGCCGCGTTGGGCGATCCCGTGCGCCTGGCTATCACTGATCTTTTACATGATGATGATCTCTCGCCTGACTCTTTGATGGCTAGCCTTCAGATCCCGGGCAACCTGCTGGCCCATCACCTCAAGATCTTGACCGAGGTCGGCCTGATAACCAAAACACGATCGCAGGCCGATGGCCGTCGCACCTATTTGCACCTCGAGTTAGGCGGGTTCGGAGATCTCTTGCCCACTGCCTCGACGATCAACACTCGCCGCGTGGTATTTGTCTGTACCGAGAACTCCGCCCGCTCGGTGATGGCTGAGGCAATCTGGCGGGACGCTAGTTCTGTTCCGGTTAGTTCTGCTGGCACGGATCCTGCATTTCGCATCAATCCGCGTGCACGCACTGCGATTCGGCGGGCAGGTTTACTGCTCGAACAAAGGGAGCCGCGTGACCTAGATGAGGTTTTAAAGCCATCCGATTTAATCGTCTCGGTTTGCGATGCGGTGAATGAGAAGTTAGTAAATCGGTCAAATTCCCGCCTGCATTGGTCTATCGCAGATCCGGCCCGAGTTGGCAATGATGCCGCATTTGCGCAGACGTTCGATGAGATCCGAGGCCGCGTGTTGGCCCTAGTACCCCACGTTCATACTCCAACCCGAAAGAAGAGGAAATCCGCATGAATGACGGTTATCGACGCGAGGATCTATCACTGGAACAGCAGCTGGTGCTGCGCGCCGCGGCATCTCGTTTACAGCATGAGTTTGATGGTGTGTTCGCGACCGAAACAATCGAGCGGTTCTTGCACACCTCATACGATGATTTTGCAGGTCGCTTCACCGTTGTTACGTGGCTGCCACTATTTGCCGAGCGCTTCGCTCGTGAAAGGCTTTTTGCCTTGGCGCGAGTTGAAGGTAAATCAACAGACAGCCGGCCAATAGTGCTATTCCTGTGCGTGCACAATGCTGGACGTTCCCAAATGGCTATGGGCTTCTTCCAGGCTCTCGCTGGCGATCGCGCCATTGCTTGGTCGGGTGGTTCCGAGCCGGGTAGCCAGGTCAACCCCGCGGCGATCGAGGTAATGGCCGAGGTGGGCATTGATATTTCAGGTGAATTTCCGAAGCCCTGGACCGACGAGATAGTTCGTGCCGCTGATGCCGTCATCACCATGGGTTGTGGCGACGCCTGCCCCATCTTCCCGGGCAAGAAGTATGAGGATTGGATTCTCGAGGATCCAAAGGGCCTTGACCACGATGCGATACGCCCTATTCGAGATGAAATCAAACAGCGAGTAACAAACCTACTTGCTGATCTTGGCGTCTTCGTCTAATCCTCGCTAAACCGAAGCCAGTTCTTCCAGGCTTGGGCAGGAGCACACCAGGTTGCGATCACCGTAGGCACCATCGATGCGGCGCACCGGTGGCCAGTATTTATCCATGACTTTGCCTCCGGTTGGATAGGCACCGAGTCGAGCGGGATAAGGGTGTGACCAAGGCCCAATAAGGCAGTTGGCGGTATGCGGCGCATTGCGTAGCGGATTATCATCAGGTGGCCACACTCCGGCGCCCACCTGATCTATCTCGGCCTTGATCGCGATCATCGCATTGATAAATCGGTCGAGCTCAAGTAGATCTTCGCTCTCGGTGGGTTCCACCATTAAAGTGCCAACCACCGGAAATGACATGGTTGGTGCGTGGAACCCGTAGTCAATTAGTCTCTTCGCCACATCATCGACACTTACGCCGGTTTCTGCGCTGATCTGGCGCAAATCCAAAATGCATTCATGGGCGACGAGCCCACCTGCACCGGTATAAAGAGTCGGGTAATACGCCGCAAGGCGCTTGGAGACATAATTCGCCGAGAGTATCGCCACCTGAGTGGCCTTTACCAAACCGTCAGGGCCCATCATTTGGATATAGGCCCAGGGAATCGGCAAGATGCCGGCACTCCCCCAAGGGGCCCCACTCACCGGGCCCACTCCCCCATCAATGTCACCGCGGCCAAGGGGCCCCGCCTCTGGGCGCAGCGGATGCGAGGGCAAGAAAGGCGCCAGATGTGACCGCACACCAACTGGGCCAACGCCCGGGCCGCCACCACCGTGTGGGATACAAAATGTTTTATGGAGGTTCAAGTGCGAAACATCAGCGCCAAATTTGCCCGGCTTCGCCAAACCTACTAGGGCATTTAGGTTTGCCCCGTCTACATAGACCTGCCCACCAGCATCGTGAACGAGGGCGCAGATGGTTGCTACCTCAGTTTCGAAAACTCCGTGTGTTGACGGGTAGGTGATCATCAAGGCCGCCAGCCGGTCAGCATGTTCAGCGATCTTGGCTTTAAGGTCAACGAGGTCGACGTTGCCGTTTTCATCGCAGGCAATAACAGCCACCCGCATGCCAGCCATGATGGCACTGGCCGCGTTCGTGCCGTGTGCGCTACTTGGGATGAGACAAACGTCTCGAGCAAGATCACCGCGAGATAAGTGGTAGCCACGTATTGCCAACAACCCGGCAAACTCACCCTGTGACCCCGCGTTTGGCTGAAGAGATACCGCGTCGTATCCGGTGATCTCCACCAGCCATGCCTCTAGATCAGCAATGAGCTCTAAATAACCTGCAACTTGATCAAGTGGTGCAAAGGGGTGAATGCCTGCGAACCCCGGCCAAGTAATCGGCTCCATTTCGGTGGTGGCATTTAATTTCATGGTGCAGGAACCGAGCGGAATCATCGCTCGATCAAGTGCGATATCGCGATCGGCAAGTCGGCGCAAATAGCGAAGCATCGACGTTTCGCTGTGGTGAGTATTAAATACTGGGTGGGTCAAGTATGGGGTTGTCCGATGTAGCCCCGCGGGCACACCACCCCACGCATCAAGCAAGCCATCATCAATATCGGCTACTTTTAGATCACTCAGGGTCGGAAGTGCGATAGCAAGGGCGCCCCAGACCTCCTCGAGATGTTCAGCGCTCGTCAATTCATCGGTTGAGATTGATATTGTGTTGTCATCAACTCTACGTATATTGATTCCGCTTTCAGCGGCAAGCTCAAAGACCGCCTGCGCATGACCGGGGATGACAACTTGAACAGTGTCAAAGAACGACGCGTGCTTAACCTTGCCGCCGGCCGCCGTCACCCCAGCGGCAAACACGCTCGCATAACGATGTGCTCGATTGGCGATATTCTCTAGGCCCTTTGGCCCGTGGTAGGCGGCATACATTGAGGCGATCACGGCAAGAAGTACTTGCGCGGTACAAATATTGCTGGTTGCTTTCTCGCGCCTGATGTGTTGCTCACGAGTCTGCAGCGCCAATCGGTACGCCGGTGCACCATCAGCGTCAACGCTCACCCCGACTAGTCGACCAGGCAAGCTGCGCTCTAGCCCCGCACGCACGGACATGAAACCAGCGTGGGGCCCACCAAAACCGAATGGCACCCCGAACCGCTGTGCTGAACCGACGACCACATCGGCTCCCATCTCACCGGGTGCCTTCAGTACCGTCAACGACAAAAGATCAGCAGCAACAATCGCCAGAGCCCCGCGGGCGTGCGCCGCGGCAATCAAATCGGTGGGATCGATAACTCGACCCGAGGTACCCGGATAACTGATAAGTACGCCGCTGAAAGCACCAACGGGCAGGCCGGCATCAAGGTCACACACTACGAGTTCAATGCCCA
>WLLZ01000033.1 GCA_009700485.1 Actinomycetota bacterium
CTCGAGGCGCTGCCCCCCAAAGCAATAAGCAGGTGCTTCGCACCTTGTATTAGCGCCTCCCGTGCCGCCAGCCCCACCCCAAAGCTTGAGGTATCCCAAGGACGTGTCGCCAAATCTTGGACGCCGGCCAGCCCGCAAATCTCCGCTAATTCAATTACTGCGGTCCGACCCTGCAGGGCAATTCTTGACGAATTGGCGCGCATCAATGCATCAACTGTGCTTGTCGAAACCTGTGAAAAACCAACAGCCAAGAGCACGTCGAGGGTGCCATCACCTCCATCGGCAATAGGCACCGAGATGAATTGCGAGCCGGGAAACATTGCCGCTAACTGGGCACCGGCTATATCAGCCACCTCACGGGCGCTCAGGGAGCCCTTGAAGGCATTTGGTGCCAGCAGGATCCGCATGTCCGAATTGTGCCGTTCGCGGGTGGCGTAGGTCACACCCACCCCTAAGGTTCCCGTCGCGAGTTTGCCCATTTTGGATCCGCGCTGGTAGGAACTGTGTCGTGCGCATCTTTTGGGCCGGACTTTTCGCCCTACTGCTAACCGCCGGTGCCGGCGTTTTCTCCGCGCCCGCGCAGGCCGATCCAGCGCCCCGAGATCTACAGCTGTCTCTCTCGATGCCAACATCGCCGGTACGCCTCGCTGCAAAGTTTGGTGAGGACGGCCCCTACTGGGGAGGAACACCGCACTCCGGGCTTGATTTTGACGGTGACACCGGCGACGCCGTCTTCGCCGTGGCCAACGGAAGAGTCAAGGAAGTCGGAATGCGCGGCAGCTTCGGTCGCACGATCACAATTTCACACGGTGACGGGGTAGCTTCAATGTATTCGCACCTGTCGGCCACCGAGGTAAATGTTGGTGACCAAGTTTTCGCGGGTGATCGAATCGCCCGCATGGGTGCCACCGGAAACGTCTCTGGATCGCATCTGCATTTAGAGATTCAACTCCGCGGCGTCCCGACTGATCCTTATGGCTTTCTCTTCGCGGCCAACCCCGGTCGAGTAAGTGACCCGCCCGCCTGGGCTTGCCGGATCTACAGCTGCTAATTAGAGTTTTTCAACCGGCGCGTATCTAAGCAACAAGCGCTTGATACCCGAGGACCCAAAATCGATGGTGGCATCAGCTTTGGCACCAACGCCATCAGCCGAGACGACCGTGCCTAGGCCAAATCGCTCATGAGTTACTCGATCGCCGGCAGCCAGCACGATGGTTGGACCATCGTTATCTGATCGGTCACCAAGTCGGCGTGCAGCGCTCGTGCTACTCGGTGAGGACCCAAATCCATTTGACCCAATCGGCATATTCATCGGCTCTTCACGCTCCCATTGCACATCAGGGATTTCGTCAAGGAAGCGGGAGGCGGGATTAAATGATGGAGTGCCCCATGCCGATCGTGTCATCGAACGTGTTACATAAAGCCGCTCCCGAGCTCGGGTGATACCAACATAAGCCAAGCGGCGTTCTTCTTCCAGCTCCTTTGGATCACCGAGGGACCTTGAGTGCGGAAAGATGCCATCCTCCATTCCCGTTAGGAACACCACCGGGAATTCAAGGCCTTTTGCCGTATGCAGTGTCATCAACGTGACCACGCCACCGAGTTCATCACGATCAGGGATCTCATCAGCATCGGCAACAAGTGACACGCGCTCCAAGAAGTCAGTGAGGGTGCCTTCGGGGTTCTCGTTGGCAAACTCCTGAGCTACCGATTCAAGCTCCGCTAGGTTTTCAACCCGGGTTTCATCCTGTGGATCAGCCGACCCCTGCAATTCAGTTAGGTATCCACTTTGCTCAAGCACCGCTTGCAACACCATGGCGGCATCCGCCCCTGATTCCACGATCGTGCGCAAATCACTAAGCATCCGTGTGAATATCTCAATACTGGAAAGTGATCGGGTGGCAATACCGGGCGCCTCTGAGGCCCTATCCAAGGCCGCTGCGAACGAAATACCGGCCCGCTGGGCAAATGCATCGACCATGGCCTCGGCGCGCTCGCCGATACCCCGTTTGGGGACATTCAGGATTCGCCTTAGCGAAACTTCATCGGTGGGGTTTGCGAGTGTTCGAAGATAGGCAACCGCGTCGCGCACTTCACGGCGCTCATAGAATCGAACGCCTCCGACTACGCGATAGGGCATCCCGACGCGGATGAAGATGTCTTCAACTGAACGAGACTGCGCATTGGTTCGATAAAAGACCGCGACATCGCTTGACTTCAGGCCTTCCTCATCACGCAGCCGCCTGATTTCATTGGAGATGAACGATGCCTCATCATGTTCATCGTCAGCAACATAGCCAATAATCGCTGCACCGGCTCCGGCGTCCGTCCACAGATTCTTTGCTCGCCTACCACCGTTTCGCGAGATAACAGCATTAGCGGCCGTAAGAATTGTTTGGGTGGAACGGTAATTCTGCTCCAGCACGATCGTGCGGGCATTTGGGTAATCGCGCTCGAATTCCTCGATATTGCGAATTGTCGCTCCGCGGAATGCGTAAATGGATTGGTCGGCATCACCAACTACACAGAGTTCAGCCGGTGGCAAGTCAGCGGTACCCGGGCCCACCAACTCCTTAATAAGTACATATTGAGCGTGATTGGTATCTTGATATTCGTCAACAAGAATTTGTCGGAACCGGAGCCGGTAGTGCTCCGCAACGTCTGGGAAAAGCTGCAATAGGGCTACTGTGGCTGATATCAGGTCATCGAAGTCAAATGCGTTGGCGCGCTGAAGCCGCCGCTGATAATCACGGTAGGCCTCAGCGAGGGTTTGCTCCATGTGGTTACTTGCCTGCTGGGCAAACTGCTCGTAATCAATGAGTTCATTCTTCAGGTTCGATACCTGCGCCAAAAAAGCCCTGGGGCTGTAGCGCTTGGGATCTAGATCCAATTCGCGAATCACCATCGTCATGAGGCGCAAGGAGTCGGCTTGATCGTAGATGGTAAAAGTGCGGCTGACGCCAAGTCGACCTGCTTCAATTCGCAGAATTCTCACGCAGGCACTATGAAATGTCGATACCCACATGGCCCTCGAGCTTGAGCCGACAATCTCCGCAACTCGCTCCTTCATCTCACCGGCAGCCTTATTGGTGAAAGTGATCGCCAAGATTTCGCTGGGTTGCGCGTCGCCGGTAGCGAGCAGATGGGCAATGCGGCGCGTGAGGACCCTTGTCTTACCCGAACCCGCCCCTGCCACAATCAACAAGGGGGTTACCCGGTGCTCAACAGCAGCCAACTGCGCCGGATTTAGGTCTGAGGTGAGCTCAGCCATCGGCACCGGGTTGGTTGTCACTGCTGCATCGTAGGCAAGGTGCCTGACAACACGCGTCGGCGGCTAGACCTAGTTGCGCAGCCCCGCAGGTCAGCGGTTGGTGCAAACTAGCGGACGTACCCAACAATCGTCGCATTCGCCGAGGCTGCGACCGATGAAGTAACCAGAATTTGGCCATCGGAGCCCACCGGAGCTAAAACCAGGGCTGCATAGCGAGTATTTGCCACCACCGGGGCCGATCGGGTTGCTGGTGGCTGCCCGCCGGATGCGTAGACGGTGACCGTGCCGTCAGTCGGACTCTTCTTAGTCTGCACCCGAAGTAGCACCGCCTTGAGCTTCTTGACTCCTGGCAGCCCGAATTGCTTCGAAACTTTGAAACTCTTGGTTTCACCCGCGGTGAACTTGCTACCGAAAACAAATCTGGGTGACAGCGCAATCGCGGTGCTCGGGGTAGTGCCGGTGCCATAACCTAGAACTTCGACGCGAAGATTGACCGCCGGTTTTTTTGACGCGGCCAAGCGCACCGCGCCACCGGATACTGGAACTAACATCACAGCTTTATGCATTGTGGCTCGGGGGAAGCGGAACTTCGCCGAAGCGCTTTTATCAGTACGCCCGATGCGAACAGATCCACCGCTCGTTGCATCTTTACTAGTTATGAAAATTAATGCGGAGGTTGCATCTGCCGGCACCCCGATGAGGTTTACGGTGCGCTCCTCGCCAGGCTGCAATGGTCCATCGGTGGTCGACTCGTAGCCAATCATCGAACCCACGGGGAAGAAATCCACCGGCCCTATCGGCGCTGTCGGCGCGGGTGCCACCGGCGCATTATTTACCGGAGGCTCGGTGCTCGCGCCATTGCCACCCTTGCTCTTGGTGTAATACCCAACTACGTCAACACTTAAGTCAGTGGCACCCGAAGTGGTGGCAAGGACAATCGTGCCGTCGGATGAGACCGGAAGTGTCGCGGTGCCGGATGCATCGCCGTTCATGATCGTATTCACGACGGTTTGGCTGGCCTTTTGGCCCGGTGACCACACTCGAACACGCGAGGCAGAATTGGCACCAAGGGCTGAAACATTTACTGTCACGCCGGTAACACCGGTTGCCGGCACCCCGCCGACGCCGGTCACTTTCACGTAGATTCGATTACCGTCGCCCGAATACCGATCCTGCAGTATTCGGCAACGACCCTGATCGCCGACACCAACGCGCGTATTGAGGGCATTGAACGGGGCGATTGCCACCATCTCGCCAGTTGGTGTGATGTCGCCGGTGGTCGCACTCGAGGATTGCCCCTTGCAGAATGGGGCGTCGATTGGTGAACCATCCCAAAATGAGCTTGTCGCGGTCGCGCCATCCCACGTTAATGAAATATGGATGTGGTTTCGATGGCAAACGGTGTCGTTACCCTGCTCAGGCTTGCTGAAGCAACCCTTAAGTTCCGTCCAGCCGCGATTGATGTCGTAGCCGCGCCAAATGCGGTCATTCCAGCCGATGTACATCACGCCAAGGCGAACAGCGTTTCCGTATGGGGTTCCCGCTTGATCGGGGCCGAGTAACCAGTTCAAGAAAGTCTCGGCGTTCGCGCGCTGCTGCGCATTACGAACGCTGACCATCCAGTCGAGTGCGCGACCCTCCTTGTGCTCACTTTGCCCACCAATATCGCAGGCGCGCGGAATCCAAACCGTTTGATCGGCGCCGTAAGTAGCTTTGATTAAATCTGAGAGCCGCTGTGTCCCTGGTTTAGCGACTGGATCACATTGCGCCTGGCCTTCGTATTCGGCGCCGACGTCATAAGTTGGCGGTAACGCCACCGGGTAGCCCGGTGTTGCTGCTGGCGGCAAGCCTTCGCCAGGCACGGGGGCCCCGGCCAAGGGGCCGGTCCAACTACTGGGCTGCCAAATGCCATCGCCGGCTTGGGCAATCGGAATCCCAATTATCACTGCCACCGCAACGAACCCCGCGACGAGGCCGACCCTAGGCGGTCGAGCACCTCGACCCATGGGTCTGTCAGCAGGCAGGGCAGAATGCCCTTTACGGCGGGGAAGCACCCACCTATCGTGTCATGCGCGTGACGGAAGTGACGAGTGAGACATGGGCAATCAGCAAACAACAGTCGTGTAATTTGCCCCGGAAAGTGGCGAATTCCCCCTATCCGGGGTTATTCAAGGAGAGTCATGCTCGAGAAAGACACCGTGGAGCGGATCCTGGTCATTACCGCCCACCCTGATGATGTGGATTTTGGAGCTGCCGGAACCATCGCCGGTTGGGTTGATGAAGGTATTGCGGTCACGTACTGCATCATCACCGACGGTGACGCCGGCGGCGCTGACCCAACGGTGCCACGTGGTGATATCGCCGGGATCCGGCAAGCCGAACAGCGGGCCGCCGGTGCCGTGCTCGGGGTGAGCGATATCAGATTTCTCGGGTACCGTGACGGCGAACTCTCCGTTACCCATGACCTACGGCGCGACCTGAGCCGGGTAATTCGCCAAGTACGCCCCCAGCGGGTGCTGATGCAGTCACCTGATCGTAATTGGAAACGCATATATGCCTCACATCCAGATCATCTGGCGGCCGGCGAGGCGACGATTTTCGCCATCTACCCAGACGCCCGCAATCCATTTGCCCACACTTCTCTCATCAAAGATGAGGGCCTCAAAGATTGGACCGTCGGCGAGGTTTGGGTCATGGGTTCACCAACCTCGAATCACTATGTAGATGTCACTGACAAGTTCGAAATGAAATTGGCTGCGCTTCACGCACATGCGAGTCAGACAGCACATATGGACGATCTCGCTGGCCGCATCACCGGCTGGCTATCGGCGCAGGCCGCCGAAGCTGGACTACCAGAAGGCCGGCTAGCCGAAGCCTTCATGGTGGTTGACACCGCCTAAGCGCACCGGGGCTACCCCTCAATCAGCTAAACCTGCTCGATCCGTCAAAAAACATCGCCGAAATGACGGAACCGGCAGGTTTAAGGCCCCGGTACGTGACGTGGACCTCATCAGCTTCACTCCCACTCAATAGTGCCCGGTGGTTTACTCGTGATGTCTAACGTCACCCGATTAATTTCTGGAACCTCGTTGGTGATGCGCGTCGAAATCCGAGCTAGCACCTCATACGGAAGCCGAGACCAATCCGCGGTCATGGCATCTTCACTTGTCACTGGGCGAAGAACTACCGGATGGCCATAAGTACGGCCATCGCCTTGAACTCCAACAGAGCGCACCTCAGCCAGCAATACCACCGGGAATTGCCACACGTCACGATCTAGCCCCGCCGCGGTCAACTCCTCGCGGGCAATTGCATCAGCAGCCCGCAAAATTCGTAGGCGATCAGCATCCACAGCGCCGACTATGCGGATAGCCAAGCCCGGGCCTGGAAAGGGGTGCCGCCAAACAATCGCCGGCGGTAACCCTAGATCGAGTCCGACCTGTCGTACCTCATCTTTAAATAGGGCGCGCAATGGTTCGACTAGGCGAAATTTCAGATCGTCGGGTAGACCGCCAACATTGTGGTGGCTTTTGATATTCGCGGTACCACTACCACCACCGGACTCGACGACATCTGGATACAGGGTGCCCTGCACCAAAAAGTCCACCGGCTCGCCATCGGACGACTCAACAATTCCTCGCGCAGCTTCCTCGAAAACTCTAATGAATTCACGGCCGATGATCTTGCGTTTCGTCTCGGGGTCGGTGACGCCAGCAAGTGCGTTTAGGAAACGCTCGGCGGCGTCTGCGACCACAAGTTTAACTCCGGTGGCTGCCACGAAATCACGCTCGACTTGCTCAGCCTCACCCTTGCGTAGCAGCCCATGATCTACAAAAACACAGGTAAGTTGATCACCTACCGCACGCTGCACCAATGCTGCAGCAACAGCTGAATCAACGCCACCCGATAGGCCACAAATAACTCGACCACTACCAACCTGCTCACGGATCGCAGCCACCTGCACGTCGATGACATTGAGCATCGTCCAGGTTGGTTCAATTCCGGCTATGTCATAAAGGAAGCGCGTTAAAACAGCCTGACCATGCTCGCTATGGAGCACCTCCGGATGAAACTGGACTCCGGCCATCCGCCGTTCAAGGTTCTCAAATGCCGCGACCGGAGCACCGGCCGAAACCGCACTAACCGTGAACCCGCCTGGAGCTTCAGAAACGCAGTCACCATGTGACATCCATACACTTTGCTCACTTGGCAAGCCGGCAAAAAGTGAACCGGGCGTGGCTACCTGCATTATGGTGCCACCGAATTCGCGGAGCCCTGTCTCCTCGACTTTGCCGCCCAGTGACTGAGCCATCACCTGGAAGCCGTAGCAGATACCGAATACCGGAATCCCCAGGTCCAAGATTGCTTCATCAAAGCGGGGTGCACCGGCTTCGTAAACACTCGACGGGCCGCCGCTGAGCACAATCGCCACTGGCTTTCGCGCCGCTAAATCTGCCGCTTTAATGGTGTGCGAGACAACTTCAGAGTAGATATTTGCCTCGCGCACCCGCCGGGCAATCAGTTGGGCGTACTGCGCACCAAAGTCAACCACTAAGACTGTTGGTTGCGCATCGGTCACCGCCAAAGCCTATGACCTGGCTAAGAGCCTTAGGTCATTGAGTGTTGCTGCTGCTCCAATTGGGCGCCGCCGCTAATTTCCGAAAGCACCTAGAACCATAAAGGCGCCGAGGATGACCAAATCCACCAGCAAAGCCACGAACGCGGTGATGATGATCCACCACTTGGCGGAGGTAGCGAGTTTGCGGGCCCTTGCCACCTCATCGGCCCGCAAGGCTGCGCCCGCCCGAAATGCCTGAATCACGGCAATTATCCCCAAAGGCAAGAACCCCAGGGCGGCAACCAAAATTGCCCAACCTAGGTGTGGGGACGGCAGAATCCCCGAGTCGACGCCCTCGGGGGTAGTCGCTTGGTCAATAGTCGGGTCGCTAGCCATCGAGTGAACCTTATCCGGAAAAAATTTTTTGGGACAAAGCGCGAAATCTCACATTCTTCTGTACCGTGACCCTCATCACAATCCCCGCGGGAAGGAACCTTATGGCCCACATTACGGTCACCGTTGATGGCACTTCATATAAAGGCGAGGTTGAGCCACGCAAACTGCTCGTCCATTGGCTCCGCGAGGACATCGGCCGGGTCGGTACCGTCGTTGGCTGCGACACCTCTAATTGCGGCGCCTGCACGGTGCTGCTAAACGGACGCAGCGTCAAATCCTGCAGCGTCCTGGCAGTGCAGGCAGATGGCAGCGAAGTCACAACTATTCAGGGCCTTTCCGATGGCAATGAGTGGCACCCGGTGCAAACTGCATTCAAGGAGTGCCACGGGTTGCAATGTGGGTACTGCACCCCGGGCATGGTGATGGCCACGGTTGACCTGCTCTCGGAAAATCCAACACCTTCAGAGCAGGAAATCCGCGAAGGGCTCGAAGGCAATCTTTGTCGCTGCACCGGATATCACAACATCGTTAAGTCAGTTTCATATGCCGCCGACCTCATGTCGGCCGGCCCCACGAAAGGTGCGAAATGACCGCTGCACTTGATACCGATACCGCACTCGGTAAGCCGATCCGACGCAAGGAAGATGCACACCTCCTGCACGGGCAAACTAACTGGACCGACAACATCCAGCTACCCGGCACTGTTCACATGGCAATTTTGCGCAGCCCGATGGCACACGCGAAAATTACAAAACTCGACGTATCGGGGGCGCTGAAGCAACCAGGTGTCGTAGCGGCATACGGCGCCAAAGAACTCGGCGAACTAAATGGCGGAGTACCGTGCGTCTGGCCGGTCACCGACGACATAAAGATGCCAGCATTTCCAGCTCTAGCGATCGACAAGGTCCGGCAAGTTGGTGACTGCGTTGCAGTTGTACTTGCAACCAGTGTCGCTGCCGCTGTTGACGCGCTGGATGCCATCGAGGTTTCATATGAGGCATTGCCCGCCGTTACTGACATGGAAGCAGCACTCACAAGCGGCAGTGCGCTTGTCCATGACGAAATCGAGACCAATGCTTGCTATGTGTACAAGATGCCATGCGGTGACTATGAGGCTTCACGGGCGAAGGCCGACGTAGTTGTGGCTCGGCGTTTCATCAACCAACGCCTAATTCCAACATTCATGGAGCCGCGCTCGGTGGTTGCCGCGCCAATGGGCATGAGCGACGAAATCACCATCTGGTCCTCAACTCAGATTCCGCACATACTTCGCGTACTACTGGCACTCGTTACTGGAATACCTGAAAACAATTTACGCGTAGTCGCACCGGATGTGGGCGGTGGATTCGGCGGGAAATTGCAGTGCTACCGCGAGGAAATCCTCGTCACGAATCTCGCGAAGAAACTTGGTCGTCCGGTTAAGTGGACCGAGACCCGAAGTGAAAACATGGTCGCGACCCACCATGGCCGCGACCAAATCCAAGATATCGAAATCGCTGCCACCAAGGACGGAAAGATCCTCGGCCTCAAGGTCACGCTATTAGCCAATATGGGTGCATATCTTCAGATAATTACCCCTGGGGTTCCACTTCTTGGCATGTTCATGTACCCAGCGATTTACAAGATGGACTCCTATGACTTCACCTGCACGGGTGTGTTCACGAACAAGACTCCGACAGACGCTTACCGAGGTGCCGGCCGGCCGGAAGCCACATATGCCATCGAGAGAATCATCGATGAGCTGGCGGCCGAAATCGGCATGGAGCCCATGGAGTTGCGCAAGAAGAACTGGATTACGCACGAAGAATTCCCTTACACCACAGTCGCGGGTCTGACTTACGACACCGGTAACTACGAGGCGGCAACTGAAAAAGCTCTCGCCATGTTTGATTACGACGGTCTGCGAGCCGAGCAAGCACGGCGTCGGGCATCCGGTGATCCTGTGCAGCTTGGCATCGGTATTTCAACGTTCACCGAGATGTGCGGCCTTGCGCCATCACGTACCCTCGGCGCACTTAAGTATGTCGCTGGCGGCTGGGAGCACTGCACAGTTCGAGCACTTCCGACCGGCAAGATCGAAGTAGTCACCGGCACTTCGCCACACGGTCAAGGCCATGAGACCGCTTGGAGCCAAATCGCCAGCAGCATCCTTGGAGTTCCGGTTGAGGACATTGAGGTAATTCACAGCGACACCGGGCGCTCGCCGTATGGTATGGATACCTACGGCTCCAGATCCCTTGCAGTTGGCGGCCAGGCGATCAAAGCCGCTAGTGAAAGGCTGGTTGAGAAAGCCCGCGTCATTGCTGCGCATCAACTTGAGTGCAGTGCCTCCGACCTGGAATTCATCAATGGCAGTTTCCACGTCAAGGGCGACCCGAGTAAGTCACAGGCGCTAGGCGCAGTGGCCTTTGAGGCATTCACCGCACACAACCTGCCACCGGGCGTGGAACCAACCTTGCAAGCCGAGGCCACCATCGACCCTGAGGATTTCTCATATCCCCACGGCACCCACCTCGCGGCGATGGAGGTAGATACTGAAACCGGCCAAGTCAAATTGCGCAAGTACGTGTGCGTCGACGACGTCGGCATACAGGTGAACCCCATGATCGTCGAAGGCCAAGTTCATGGAGGCGTTGCCCAAGGAATTGCGCAAGCATTATTTGAAGGCGCCGAGTACGACGAGGACGGCAACTTGTTGACCGCAAGCCTCGCTGATTATCTGATCCCCAGCGCAGCTGACCTACCCTCGTTCGATACCGGCACCACGGTCACCCCGTCGACTAGTCACCCGCTAGGCACCAAGGGCGTTGGCGAGGCCGGCGCGATCGCCTCAACACCAGCAATCATCAACGGCATAGTCGACGCTCTGCGGCACCTCGGAGTTACTGATGTAGCAATGCCCGCGTCACCACAAACCGTGTGGCGAACAATCCAGGCGGCTAAGGCAGGAGCCAAATGATTCCCGTCGAATTTGATTACGTAAAGGTGACCACGATCGACCAAGCAATCGCCGCACTGAAGGCTGGCGGTGAAGATTCCAAGATCATTTCAGGTGGGCAATCACTAGTACCCGTACTTAGATTGCGAATGGCCGAGCCGTCCGTGCTCGTAGATTGCGGTGCTATCGACGAAATGCTCGGAGTTCGTGAAGATGGAGGCTCTATCACCATTGGCGCTGCCACCACGCACCACGCAGTAATGAGCAACCCACTGGTGCAAAAACACGCGCTCCTATTGGCACAAGCAACGGCCACAGTGGCCGATCCGGCGATTCGGCATCGCGGTACTACAGGTGGGGCGCTAGCTCATGCCGACCCTGCCGGTGATGTCCCGGCGGCGGCACTGGCCCTGGATGCTTCGTTCACAATCGCCGGCCCTGGTGGCCGGCGAACGGTCGCAGCCAAAGACTTCTTCCTTGATTACTTCACCACAGCCGTAGGCCCGGATGAAATCCTCGTAAGTTTTAGTATCCCCAAATGCGACTGGGGCAGCCATTACGCGAAATTCAACCGCACCGCGCAAGCTTGGGCAATTGTCGGCGTGGCAGCGGTTGTCAATGTCGAGGGCGGAGTCATCAAGGAGGCCCGCATTGGCCTAACCAATATGGCACCAACCGCGGTTCGAGCAAGCACGGTCGAGGCTGCACTCGTCGGAGCGTCATCGGCGGCTGACATCACCGCGGCCGCCATGCACGCGGCCGATGGCACTCGGGCAACAAGTGACCTCCATGCCAAGGCCGATTACCGGGAGCATCTGGCCCGGGTAATCACCGCACGGGCAGTTCGGGCCGCTTCAGGTATCTAGCCAGGCACCGCGCTTACCCATATTGGCAGCTAGAGGGCCACAATCGGTAAGCGCAGCGCTGCCGGGGCGTGATCGGGCACCACCGGATTCTTGGGGGCCACCGGCTGCACCCGCACATAAGGCAGCCCGAGTTCCGGCCGAGAGTCTTCCTCCCCCTTATTGGGCCACAGGGCCATCGCCCGCTCGGCTTGCGCGGTGATGGTTAAAGAGGGGTTGACCCCAAGATTTGCGGTGATGGCAGCGCCATCAACAACATGCAGACCCGGGTGGCCAAAGGCCCGATGGTAAGCATCGATCACCCCGTGTTCAGCATCGGCACCGATTACGCAACCACCAACGAAGTGCGCTGTCACCGCAGCATCAAAGTTTTCGAACACACTGCTACCTGGAACCCCACCGATTTTTTCGGCAACCCGCTTGATCACCTCATGGGCCACAGGCAAGTATGTAGGCGCCGGATTGGACTCATCTTTTTTGGTGGTTAGGTGCCAACGGCCAAAACGTGATTTTTTACCGACAATGGTTAGCGAATTGTCGACCGGCTGCATCACCAATGAGATAACCGCTCGTTCACTCCAGTGGTGCACATTAAGCAATGAAGCCACATTGCGCCGTTGCCGTACCAGCTCACCGGCCCAGGTTTTCCAGCGGGCTCTACCTAATTGCGGAACGGTGATTACCGACTGCAATAGCCCCATTGAATTCGAGCCCTTGCCGTACCGAACGGGTTCGACGTGGGTATTTGGGTCCGGATACCAGCTCGAAGTAATTGCGACCCCTTGCGTGTAGTCGGAGTCTGGAGATTTTGCAACGGCACCAAGAATTGATTCTGAATTAGTCCGCGATAAGCGGCCCAACCTCTTCGAAAGGCGCGTCAATTTACCCGAATCACTCATTTGGTGCAATAACTTCTGGGTATTAAATGTGCCCGCGGCCATGATCACATGGGCGGCACTAAATGACCTGGTGCGCTTGCCTAAATGGAGCCCGGTCCGCACAGTAGTTACTTCATATCCACCACCGGCGCGCTCAGTAATACCTGTCACGGTTGTTAGCGGGTGCACCCTTGCGCCGGCTAATTCTGCAAGCCCTAAGTAGTTTTTAGGCAGCGTATTTTTGGCACCGTGGCGACACCCGGTCATGCACTCACCGCATTCAATGCACCCGGTGCGTTCTGGGCCAACGCCGCCAAAGAAAGGGTCGGGGCTGGTAACGCCGTGGCCGGAGCCAAAATAGACACCAACCGGAGTGAGCCGAAAGGTATGCCCTACTCCCATGTCGTCGGCAACGGCCTTCATGATCTCGTCGCTAGGAGTCATTGTGGGGTTCTCGGTAACCCCAAGCATTCGGGCTGCTTGATCGTAGAAAGGTGTCAACTCATCGGCCCAGTCAGTGATATTGACCCACTGCGGGTCGGTGAAGTATTGCTTTCCCGGTACATACAAGGTATTCGCATAGTTCAAGCTGCCGCCGCCGACTCCGGCCCCGGCTAGTACCACCACATCCTTAAGTACATGTATTCGTTGCAGCCCCGTCAGGCCCAACTTTGGTGCCCACAGGAACCGCGAGAGGTGCCATGAATTCTTGGGGTAGGTAGTTTCATCAAATCGGCGGCCAGCTTCCAAGACACCGACCCGGTAGCCCTTTTCAACCAAGCGCAAAGCGGAGACGGATCCACCAAAACCGGAACCGATGATGACTACATCGAAATCCAATTGACTACCAGGCATGACAATTTCCTAATCTGTGGGTGCTATTTCAAACCAAACTTCTTCATGGCTCCAACCGCATTCGCAAGGGTGCCACCCCAGCGCTCATTTGACCACCCGAACGGTGCACCAAAACCAAATGCCCGTTGCGTCGCGATGGTTTGCACCTCCGTGTATTGCAAGAAACCCTCTCTGCCGTGGCGGCGCCCCAGCCCAGAATCGCCCATCCCACCCATGGGGGCACGAACACTGCCCCAGGCGGCGGCGTAACCCTCATTAATATTTACGGTGCCCGCCTTGAGCTGGGCCGCAATTTTGCGGCCCGCTTGGGTATCGCGGGTTAGGACCGAGGCATTTAACCCGTAGAAGGTGTCGTTAGCCATGGCAACCGCCTGCTCATCGGAGCTAAATGGGTAAACCGCGACCACCGGGCCAAAAGTTTCGTCGCGACATAACCCCATATCCTCGGTGACCCCAGCCAAGACCGTTGGCTCTAGGTAGTACGGACCCACCTCGGGCCGCGCCCGCCCACCAACAAGCACCCGAGCACCATGCGCAATGGCGTCGGCAAGGTGCACCTGCACTCGATCAAGTTGCCGCTGTGAAATGAGCGAGCCCATATCTGCACCCCAACCGGTACCAGCGACCATCCGCATCGCGGCAACGCGTGGCAAGAATAAATCCAAGAACGGCTGCATTACTTCTTCATGGATATACATCCGCTCAATTGAGACACAAAGTTGACCGGCATTCGCAAAACAGGCTCGCACCGCTATCTCAGCTGCGCGCGCAACGTCTACATCGGCGCGGATGATCATCGCGTTTTTGCCACCTAACTCCAGTGAGCAACCGATGAGTCTTTCACCACACCGCCGCGCCACCTCGCGGCCCACTTGAGTAGACCCGGTGAACATCACATAATCCACCCGATCGATTACCATCGGCCCAACATCTTGACCCTCGCCAGTTACAACGCGGATCACCGATTCTGGGACGCCAGCTTCAATCATCAAATCAACAACCCATAGGGCGGTCAATGACGTTTGTGGATCTGGCTTCAGCACCACCGCATTACCAGCCAGCAGCGCCGGGATCGCATCGCTAGCTGCCAACGTAAGTGGATAGTTCCACGGCGAAATGATGCCAACTACGCCCTTGGGATGGCGCAACTCCTGCACCCCAACGAGCACAGGAAGCGCACCTCGATGGCGCACCGGCCTCATTAAACGAACCGCATCACGCGCGTAGTGCCGAGCGACGATCAACACATCAAGGATTTCTTCCATGGCATCGCGCCGGGCTTTACCCGTCTCAAGCTGAATGATGTCTAGGCCCTCGTCACGTCGCTGCATGACTAAGTCGTGGAATTTCAGGAAGATGCGAGCACGTTCTTGAACCGGGCGCTGAGCCCACCAGCCTTGGGCCTTGCGTGCGGTGGCGACACAAGCAGCAACATCAACTTCGGTAGATATCGGCATCGAATAAAGGACAGCCCCGGTAAAAGGTGCAATTACGTCAAGTCGCTCGGGGTTGGTTCCAACGGCCGCATGCGCGAGTAACCGCCGGGTGACAGCGGGCTCCATTTCAACCCCCACAGCAACACTCATCTGCATCCCCTCAGGCCGTGACAACCATTTCAACCCTTTGAAACTCCTTAAGATCGCTATACCCCGTTGTAGCCATCGCCTTTCTCAGGGCGCCCGCAATGTTCATGGCTCCAGCCGCATGGGTCGACGGCCCATTAAGAACCTCGGCAAAGGTGCCGACCTGCGTCAGTAAATTACGCTGACCGCGAGGTAGTTGGCCGTGCCAGGCTTCCGCACCCCAGTGCGCCCCGCCACCTGGAGCATCGGTCGCTCGAGCCAGCACCGAACCAAGCATGGCGGCATCGGCACCACATGCGAATGCCCTGACGATGTCACCGCTTTGGCCCATGGATCCATCGGCAACAACATGCACATATCTGCCACCGGATTCGTCCAGATAGTCGCGACGAGCCGCAGCCACATCAGCGACCGCACTTGCCATTGGCACCCGAACACCCAAGACATCCGAAGTTGTCATCGAAGAACCCCCGCCAAATCCAACGAGCACACCAGCTGCACCGGTGCGCATCAAATGTAAAGCCGCTTGATAAGTCGCACACCCACCGACAATCACCGGCACATCCAATTGGTGGATGAACTCCTTCAAATTTAAAGGTTCACCGGCCCCCGAGACATGTTCGGCCGACACAGTGGTACCTCTGATGAGAATAATGTCGGCACCGGCAGCTGCGGCTATTGGCGCTAGATCGGCGGTTCGCTGGGGGCTGACCGAGACAGCAACGGTGACACCTGCCTGCTTCATTTGCGCTACCCGCTGCGTAACCAATTCAGGATCGACAGGGGCGGCCGCATAAATATCTTGCATCCGCGAAGTGACATCGGCCTCTGGCAACTGCCTGATTTCTTCGAGCAATGGCGATGGATCCGCGTAGCGCCCCCACAGGCCTTCTAAGTTTAGAGCTGCAAGCATCCCTAGGTCATTTAGGGTTTGCGCTGAAGCTGGGCTGACAATTGAATCCATCGGCGCAGCAATAAAGGGCAACTCGAATCGGTAGGCGTCAATTGTCCAGGACGTAGAAACTTCCTGGGGGTCGCGCGTACGCCTACTTGGTGCAATAGCAACTTCATCAAATGAGTAGGCACGGCGGGCACGCTTGGCGCCACCGATTTGAATGTCGGTCACGTGAGTCCTATCGGCTGGAGTAGTTAGGGGCTTCGATCGTCATTTCGAC
>WLLZ01000034.1 GCA_009700485.1 Actinomycetota bacterium
ACGGTGGCACCACCGGCAGCAATTGCCCAGGCGGTGCGATCGCGCAACCTGGGCCATAGAAGTGCGAGAAAGCCGGCGGGGATGGCTGCATCGAGGCCGAGTACCGCTGGGTCACCAATTGCCGAGGCGCCGAGTGCACCAAGTAGCGTCCCGATATTCCAAAGTAGGTAAACCGAAATTCCAGTTGCCCAAAATGCGTGACGGCTATGGGTCGGGGTGTGATCATTCGCGATTGACATCGCGGTTGATTCATCAATTGTTAATTGAGCGGCAACCGGCTTAAGCAGGCCACGTAAGTTCAAAGTTGGGGCAATGTGCAAGGCATACAGTCCGTTACGGGCGCCAAGAAGCCAGGCTGTCAGTACGGCGGCTATTGCGCCACCACCGGCTCCTAGGACTCCAACTAGCGCAAACTGAGAGGCCCCGGTGAACATGAGTAGTGAAAGTGTCTGGGTCTGCAGTGCGCTCAGCCCGCTAGCAACGCTAATGGCGCCGAAGGAAAGCCCATATGCGCCGGTTGCCAGTCCGATGCCTATTGCACTTGTAGTTATTGGGCGCTTACTGCCATCAGGTGTATTCGTCAAGGATTTCCTTCGCACGTGGCGCTGCGGCGGCAAGGTCACTAGGCACCAGTGAGAGCCGGGTACGCCGTTCGAGGACATCGGCGACTGAACGGGCACCTTCGCAGCGAACCGCGAAAACCAGTTCAACACCGCGGACCCCGATTTCCGGGGTTAGTGGCTCAAGTAGCTGTGGGTGTTCATCGGCAAGTGAGGCAACCCGAGCGGCCTCGGCGCCATATCGACGGATCAAACGGGCGGGCAGAGCTAGTGCGGGAGGTGCTGCCCCGGCGCCTACGAGAGCGACCTGCGTGGTTCGGCAGGGTTTGTCACTGATCAGATCGACGGCATCTTGGGCCATGCGCCTGTAGGTGGTGAGTTTGCCCCCGGTTACCGTGATGACTCCGTTTTCGCCGCGGCGTACCAAGTGTCGGCGCGAGATGTCTGAAGTCTCGCCATTTGGGGTTTGTGGCGGCGCCACTAATGGACGCAGCCCGGTGAAGGCCCCTACGGCGTCACTTGCGGTGACCGGAGTTTCCAAAACGCGGGAAACTTGCGTCAAGATCCAGTTGATGTCCTCCTGGGGTGGGTACGGCACATCGGCAATCGGGCCGGGTTCATCAATATCCGTGATACCCGCAAGTAGTAGACCATCTGGTCTGGGCAAAACAAAGCAGTAACGCCCATGCATTTCAGGAACTGGAACAGTCATCGCCGCTCGCGGTCGATGCAATGTTTCAGCGCGCAGCACCACATGGGTCCCGCGCGATGGGGTTATCACGACCTGGGGGTCAAATGCTTCAGCCCAAACCCCTGTTGCGCTTATCACGTTCTTGGCGGGTATCTCGATTTGCTCATTCTCGTCGTTGACGACACTGACACTCGTACCGTCGGCGGACAAGACTCGGTGTCCGGTAAGAATCCGTGCGCCGTATGCGGCCGCTGTTCGAGCAACCGCAACAACTAGGCGCGCATCGTCTTCCAGAAGTCCATCCCAAGCCAATAGCCCGCCGCGCACCCGCGAAGCATCAATGGCTGGCAGCAATCGGCATGTCTTTGCTGGGCTAATTACATGTGCCCCCGGCAGTACATGTCTGCTGGTTCGAGAAAGTGCGCGCAGCGCATCTCCGGCCGCGAAGCCCGCGCGAGTCAGAACCGCAGAGCCAAAGCTGGTGTCGTTCATGATTGGCACCACTTGCGCGAGCGCACGCACTAGATGGGGTGCGATATTTGTCATCAGGTGGCCGCGCTCTACGGCGCTCTCCCAGGCGACATCGACTTGCCCGTTTGCTAGATACCGAAGGCCTCCGTGTACCAACTTGCTCGACCATCTCGAAGTACCAAAAGCCAGATCATTGGATTCGAGTAGCAGGACAGAAAGCCCCCGGGTTGCGGCATCGAGTGCGATTCCCGTTCCAGTGATGCCACCGCCGATGACAATGACGTCAAAAACGGTGGTTGCGAGGGCACTAACATCTTGGCGGCGGCGCTCGGGGGAGAGGTCGGCCAGTGGATCACCTACCGGGAGGAAGTCCACGCTCATGTGTGTCAGGCTTTCATAGTGACCGTTAACCCCTTTGCACTGACCCCGGACAGCACTGATCGGTTCACCCGTTGGGGGAGGTCGCCTAAGCCGGTGGCCCTGAGCATGCTTGCCAAGGCGTTCTTGGAATCCCAGGTTGGAGCAGGTAGGCCACTGGCGCCGACACCGGTGGCCAAGGATTTGATCCCGGAGTCCAGGCTCCCGGTCGCCGTGCTCGCGGCCTTAATTGCTGCGGTCGGAGAGCCGCAGGTGCTACTAGATCCCATGGCCCGGCTGCTACACAGCCGCGGGATGTCTTATGTAGACATGCTCCACCGGCGTGGAGCCGATACCAGCACCGTGCCGGCCGCCGTGTTGCAGCCAACAAGCCATGACCAAGTGTTGGAGGTGCTTCGCATTTGCGTCGAGCACCGGATATCGGTGGTGCCGTATGGCGGGGGCACCTCGGTTGTTGGGGGAGTCACCAGACCAACTGAACCAATCGGCATCGTTATCAGTTTGGACAAACTCAGTGCGCTCGTCTCCCTAGATGAGGTGTCGGGTCTGGTACGAGTGCAGCCGGGAATGACCGGGCCGGTTCTCGAACGCCTGCTGGGCGCCCGCGGATTCACCCTTGGCCACCTGCCGCAGTCATGGGAGCGTGCGAGCTTCGGAGGGTATGCGGCAACTCGATCCGCCGGGCAAGGCTCAACTGGTTATGGCCGAATTGACGACATGATTGATTCGGTGACTCTCGCCACGCCAATTGGTACTTGGTCCGCGGGCCGGGTGCCGGCGAGTGCTGCTGGGCCAAACTTGATGCAACTTGCCCTTGGAAGCGAGGGAGCATTTGGCGTCATCACCGAAATCACCCTACGTGTGCGGCGCCTTGCTATCGCCCGTCGCTATGAAGGGGCGATAGCCCCTAGCCTTGCAGCGGGTATCGATGCCTGCCGCGAGTTGGCGCAACTCGGGTTAACCAGTGCGGTGATAAGGCTTTCTGATGAAGCCGAAACGGTCGCAACACTGGCGATGTCGGGCCCCACCGGAGTTAAACGCAAAATATTTGACCGGTATTTAGCAGCCCGCGGAGTAGGCCAGGGCGCACTCTTGATTATGGGCTGGGAGGAGCATTCTTCGGCAATTTTGAACGCGCGGCGCGATGCGGCGTGGGCGGTGTTGAAGAAGTTCGGCGTAGTTTCGCTAGGCAAGGGCGTAGGTTCAACTTGGGAGCATGGCCGGTACTCGGGCCCGTATCTACGAGACACGTTGCTAGACAGTGGCTACCTGGTTGAAACCTTCGAGACCGCAACCTCTTGGGTCGAACTGCCCAATCTTCATGAGGTTATTCGGCGGGCAGCACTTGACGCTCTGCAGGACCCTGAGCACACCCCCTATGTCATGTCTCATATCTCGCATGTCTATGAGACGGGAGCCTCGCTTTACTTCACGGTAATCGATGGCGGAGGAGCAGGCTCAATCAAACGTTGGCTGGCAGCGAAAGCCGCGATCAGTTCTGCATTGCATCCTGCCGGCGGAACTATTACCCACCACCACGCCGTTGGCCGCGATCACGCACCATGGCTAGGTGCCGAAGTTGGCCCGGTTGGCATGGGGCTATTGAGGGCCATCAAATCCGAACTTGACCCGACGGGGATCATGAACCCGGGTGTGCTTATTCAAGTCGCGGAATAAGTGCTTAGCGTGAGGGGGCGCGGACAAAACCCGCTCAGGAACCCCCGAAACGGGGACAAAGCGGGGGTGCGCTGTTAGCCTGAAAGCGCGCGAATTCAGTTAAAGGCCGGCGGGCACGGGGGATCCGCCGGCCTATATTTTATTGCGAAGGCTCGAGCCCGATATTGGTTACCAGCCGAACTTCGCGCATAACTATGTCATCGCTGATGACGCGATCGCGGTATGCCGAGTCCGGGCCCCAACCACTTTCGATGAAAAATGCTCGTGAAAGTTCATCGGCCAACGGGAGCCAAATAATTAAAGTCTGGCTTCCGCTCGCACGCAACTGATCAACGGTGGCAGCCAAAAGCCTTGAGCCGTGACCTTGACGTATGCAATCTGGATCAACCACTAGGGCGAGCAACTCTGCGGTGGTGGGGTCAGAATCTGGATCAATACTTGGTCCGAAAGCGGCGTAGCCGACCAGCGCATCGGAGCTACTTGAGCCATCGAGTGCGACCATGAGGCGGTGGTTTGGTGTCGGGGGGTTCAAGATTCCGGACGCCCAAGTGAGAGCTAGGTCACCTGGATCAAGGGCTGCAAGTTCAGCCGCGGGCAAAATATTTGAGTAGTTAACCTGCCAGGACCGGATTTGGACCGCAGCGATGTCATCAACATCTGAGGTTCTGGCAGGTCTTACTCCGGTCGGCACGACTACATTGTGCCGTGTCGTAGGCGCGCGCACCAACACCGGTTTCGGTACTGTTCCCCGATAGGGTGACCCACGTGATTGAGATTCCAGGGCTGCTATTTCGCAACGACGTCACCGTAGAACTAGTTCGAGCGGGTGCAAGTGATGCCGATGTGGTCTTCGCGGCCCGGGTATCTACCGTCGGTGAGCAATCACTTGATGATCTAAACGCCGACCCTGCGTCGGCTAAGGGGCTGATCAGTTACTTGATGCGTGAGCGTCACGGCAGCCCATTCGAACACAATTCGATGACATTCTTCGTACAGGCACCAATTTTTGTCTGGCGCGAGCATATGCGCCATCGCGTTGCCAGTTATAACGAAGAGTCGGGCCGCTACCGCGAGTTGCAGCCGGTTTTTTATGTTCCTGATAGAGAGCGCAATGTACTTCAGGTCGGTAAGACGGGCGCATACGAGTTTTTACCCGGCGATGATGGGCAATACGATTTAATCGACTCCACTATGCGTGAGTCTTGCCGGCAGTCCTATATGGCTTACCAAGATCTGCTAGCGGCCGGCATCGCCCGCGAGGTGGCGCGCATGGTGCTTCCGGTTTCGATCTTTTCCAGCGCATATGTGACCATGAATGCCCGGGCGCTGATGAATTTCCTGTCTCTTAGACGCAAGGCGGAGGCCTCCCAGTACCCGTCGTACCCGCAGCGCGAGATCGAGATGGTGGCTGAAAAGTATGAGGAGAAGTGGGCGGAGTTGATGCCACTTACGCATGCAGCGTTTGTCGCCGCTGGGCGCGTTGCGCCTTGACGATAGCCTTCACCCATGCCCGGGCCTAGTACTGCTAATCATCCCTTTGGGGTGATGTTGACGGCGATGATCACTCCGATGCATACCGATGGCCGTGTTGACCTTGCTGGTGCCCAGCGTTTGGCTGCCCATCTGGTTGACAACTTGGCGCACGACGGCTTGATCATCAATGGCACCACCGGTGAGTCAGCCACGACAACTGACGAAGAAAACTTCGATCTGATCCGGGTGGTAGTTGAGGCCGTTGGCGATCGTGCGACGTTGGTTGCCGGTGTCGGGTCCAATGACACGGCGCACTCGGTATTCAGCGCCAAAGGCGCCCTAAAAGTTGGTGCCCACGCGGTGATGGCGGTCAGCCCTTACTACAACCGCCCGCCCCAAGAGGGACTAATTCAGCATTTTAAGGCGATAGCTGATGCAACAGATCTTCCACTTATTGTCTATGACATCCCAAAGCGCACCGGGGTGGCGATCGAGACTGAAACCTTGGTCCGCATCGCCGAGCACCCGCGGGTTATCGCCTATAAGGATGCGAAGGGTGATCTCGACGCGAGTCAATGGGGTATGGCACGAACTGACCTAGCTTGGTACTCCGGTGACGATATTTTGAATCTGCCGCTACTTGCACTTGGTGCCGCCGGGATGATTTCAGTTGTTGGTCACTTAGTCGGAGATCGGCTAAAGCAGATGGCAATGGCCTACGCCGCTGGTGACGTAACGAAAGCCCGTGAAATCAATCAGAGTTTACTACCGGTATACACCGGGGTGTTTCGTACCCAAGGGGTAATTTTGATTAAGGCGGCGCTCGGTGAACTCGGCCTTCCTGCCGGCCCGGTGCGGTTGCCCTTGGTTGATGCGAGCGCAGCGCAATTGGCCGTACTGCGCGCTGATCTTGCAGCGGGCTTGGTCAGCGGGTTTACCGAATGAGTAGAAGTGAGCTTACTTCCCCACCCGCATTACCAAGTGGTGGATTACGAATTTTCGCCCTAGGTGGTTTGGGCGAAATTGGTCGTAACATGTCGGTCTTTGAATTCGATGGCCGGTTGCTGATTGTCGATTGCGGAGTGCTCTTTCCTGAAGAGTCACAACCAGGGGTGGATCTGGTTCTGCCTGATTTTGGGCCGATCAAGGAACGCCTTGCTGATATCGAGTGTGTTGTTCTAACACACGGGCACGAAGACCACATCGGTGCAGTGCCGTATCTATTGCGGTTGCGCGAAGATATTCCGTTACTTGGTTCGCGTCTGACTCTCGCACTACTCGAAGCGAAGTTGAAGGAGCACCGCATCAAGGCGGTGACCCTTGATGTTAAAGAAGGCCAGCGCGAGAAGTTGGGTCCGTTTGGTCTTGAATTCTTGGCTGTCAACCACTCCATACCTGATGCACTTGCGGTTGCAATAACCACGCCGGCCGGTGTGGTGCTGCACACCGGTGACTTCAAAATGGATCAAGTGCCACTAGATATGAGGATTACCGACCTCAACGGTTTCGCTCGACTAGGTGACGCTGGGGTTGATCTATTGATGATCGATAGCACCAATGCCGAAGTCCCGGGTTTTGTCCCGAGTGAGCGCGATATCGTCCCGGTTTTGGATGCGGTATTTCTGCGGGCCGAAGGCCGCATCATCGTGGCGTCCTTCGCATCGCATATTCACCGCGTGCAACAGGTCATCGATATGGCGGCACTGCATGGCCGAAAAGTGGCGTGGGTGGGTCGATCGATGATTCGAAATATGGGTATCGCCCGGGATCTTGGATACCTACAGATTCCAGGGGGGCTACTAGTTGCGGTTGATGACCTCGCGGATTTGCCTGACGATGAGACGGTGCTGATATGTACCGGTTCACAGGGGGAGCCGATGGCGGTGCTCTCGCGCATAGCCAACCGAGATCACCCAATTAGTGTCGGGCCAAGTGACACCATTGTGCTTGCTTCTTCATTGATCCCGGGCAATGAGAACGCCGTGTTCCGGGTGATCAATGGATTATCAAAACTCGGTGCCCATATCATCCATAAAGGCAATGCGCTGGTGCATGTCTCAGGCCATGCAGCTGCCGGTGAGTTGCGTTATGTATACAACATCGTCAAGCCAAGGCACGTGTTGCCTGTTCACGGCGAGTGGCGCCACATGAGGGCAAATGCTGAAATAGCCCGCGGCGTCGGCATCGCCACTGAGCGAATCTTATTGGCCGACGATGGCATGGTTATTGACCTTGTTGATGGGAAGGCGTCCATTACCGGTTACGTACCCGTGGGATTTGTTTATGTTGACGGCTCTAGCGTGGGTGATGTCACGGAGAACTTGCTTAAGGACCGACTGGTGCTGGGTGAAGAAGGATTTATCTCGATCTTCGCCGCCGTTGATCTAATTGATTCTAAAGTTGTTGTTGGACCAGAAATCCATGCTCGAGGCCTAGGCCTGGACGATGAAGCAATGGCGCCCCTACTTGATCAGGTCCGCGATGCCTTGGAAGAAGCTCTGCGCCATGGCTCCACCGACCCCCACGAATTACAGCAACTGGTGCGTCGGCGAGTCGGTAAGTGGGTCAGTGGTACCCATCGGCGCCGCCCGATGATCGTCCCGGTCATAGTTGAGGCTTAGCCGCCCCTTAAAACGCAAGATTGCGTAGGGCCAACCCCCTACTCTTAGGAAATGACTTCTCGGGATTCTGGCACGAGCAAGGACATGGGTGTGGCAGCTTCGAAGAGATCGATGAGGATGCCGGTCAAGCGCCGGCTCATTCTGGTCGTGGCGGCGGTTGTGCTGGTACTGCTACCGGCCATCGTCATGGTGCTCGTTACCTGGTTTGGTACCGGTGAGGTGCAGGGCGCTGCTACCTGGGCATCGATTCCAGCCATTGTGGGTATCGCGGCGGCGATTTCGGGCGGCCGACGTTACGCCGTGATCGTCGCGATCGTCATGGGCTTCCTCGCGCCCGTTGCCATCGTGGCCGGAATGTCACCTGTGTCGGGCGCTGCGTTGATGGCGATCCTTTGCATGACCGTGGGGCGCTTGTCGCGAGTGGGATTGCAGAAGTCGGGCCTGCTGGTGCCCGTGATGCTCTCGTGGGCGCTCATTGACCCGCCGGCATGGGACGGGGCCACCTCGGTAAACCGCCTCGACACGGGATACCTGCTGTGGATGGCACTCATCTTCTTCGTCGGTGGACTCATCCCGGCTTTGTTGGTGTCGTATCTGCTGCGAAAGCACAAGCCGGCAACGCTGGCTCCCCATTCGCGCGGCGAGGCGGTTACCTACACGGTGATGATCACCACCCTCGTTACGGTGGCTACTTTCTATGTGCTCGACAACCCCAAGATGATCGGCGGCGCCTTCCTCATCGCCGTGATCATGGTGATGGCACCAATTGGAACAGCCCAGACCCTCAAGCCGACGGTCTTCCGGGTCCTTGGGACAATCCTTGGCTCCGTCTTTATCGTCCTGGTTGTGAGCCAGGTGCATGCGCTCGGTCTCGTCTACCTGATCGGTCTGGCATTCCTTGTCATTTCAGTTTTTGCTCGCCTGAGCGGCCTGGCGTGGGTGTACTACGTATTCATGGTTCCGGCCACGGCTTGCCTAAATTCGACGACCCTCACGCAGGTAGGCGAGTTGGGAAAGCAGCGCGTTGTTGACAACGTCGTGGGTGGCATCCTCGTCATCGTCGCGACGGCCTTGGCGATCGGCTACTCGCAGTGGACAAGCCGCCACGGCGAAGTGATTGATGACGATGACGAGGTCGCGTCCGTGGCTGCTATGGCTTGAATCTGCGGACCTCCAGTGGCCATCCGCAGGCTCGTGCGATCTTGCCCGCCCCAGAAGATGCTGCCTCATAGTTGAGCAAATGGGGCAAAAAGGTCAGCGACACGAACCGGTGGGGAGGGTGTGACTACCGGGACTGGTGGGGTTAGGTGGGTACGCTGCCACCATGGCTTCCCGCACGTCTGCACCGGCCCGTTCACGCTCCGGTCGCGGACCTTCCCCGGCAAAACGTCCAACTAAGCGCAGGGCACCCGCCAAGCGGGCACCTGGTGGGCCCGGACCGGTAGCCCGCGCAGTTTTTGCCAGCGGTCGGGTGATCCGCGGTGGTTATCTCGCGGTAGCGCACGGGCTGGGGTTTGTTGCCCGCAATATTGGCTCAGGAGCACGTGGGCTTGATCCGGCACAACGCCGTGACGGTTTAGCGCTCGCGTTCATTGCAGCCGCGGCAATTCTGCTAGCCGGAAGCTGGTTTGGCGTTGAAGGCTGGTTTGTGTCGTGGGCCGCGATGGTGTCTCAAGCGTTATTTGGTTCGCTCGACTTTGTAATTCCGATTGTTTTGCTGGGCTTGGCGTGGCGTTATCTGCGTCATCCAGATGAGCAGGCAACCACCGGGCGCATGTTAATCGGCGGAGCTGCGGTGCTGATCGCACTAGTGGGGCTTTGGCATTTGATGCAAGGGGCAGCCACACCAAGTGATGGCGCAGATGCCATGGGCACCGGTGGTGGGGTGGTGGGGTGGATAGCAACCGCGCCCATTGTTGCGGCAATCGGCCCAATCGTCACCGGGGTGATTTTCACCCTGTTGTTGGTGTTTGGAGTTTTGATTCTTACCGCTACCTCACTTAGTGCCGTACGCGCAAAATTCGGTGCCGGGCTCCACCAGTTCACGCGCATTGGTGCTTTGGGTGCGGTCTTCAGCCGGCGGCAGGCCGGCTCCGAGCTTGCGACCGAACGCAGTGATGACGCTGCTGAGGGAGATGATGCCCTTGATGAAGATCTGCCCGATGGTCTTGGGGGCGCATTTGTTGGGGATGAACCTTTCGTGACACCGATCGCGGAAGATGAATTCCGGCCGGCGGCAGGGCTGATGGCCGGCATGACACCTACCAACTCCATTGCTCGGCCTGTTGTTACAGCTGACCCGGTGGGGCATTCGGCACGCCATGAAACGGTGGCACTCGCGCGCCCGGTAAACGCGGCGTCGGCAAGTCGGGCTCCCAAGCTGGTCGAGCAACTGCCCTTATCTGGCAGCGTCACGTATGTTTTGCCGCCGGCAAATCTGCTGAAGCCGGGTGCCGAACATAAGACTGCTACGCGGGCAAATGATCAAGTGGTTGCAGCATTGACAGAAGTGCTAGAGCAATTCGGCATCGACGCTCAGGTAACCGGCTTCATGCGCGGACCAACGGTTACGCGATATGAAATCGAATTGGGCCCGAGCGTCAAAGTTGAACGGGTAACCGCACTTAGTAAAAACATTGCTTACGCGGTGGCGAGCGCAGATGTGCGCATTCTCAGCCCGATCCCGGGAAAGAAAGCAATAGGGATTGAGATCCCTAACTCTGACCGCGAGCTAGTCGCCTTGGCTGACGTCATGCGCAGCAAGGCCGCAACAGGTGATCAACACCCGATGGTGGCTGCACTCGGCAAAGATGTTGAGGGCGGTTTTGTGGTCGCCAACCTCGCCAAAATGCCACATATTCTGGTGGCCGGCGCCACCGGTGCGGGTAAATCCAGTTGCATCAACGCTCTGGTGACCTCCATTCTCATGCGTGCGACCCCTGATGAAGTCCGTTTGATCCTCGTAGATCCAAAGCGGGTTGAGTTGAAGGCTTATGAGGGTGTTCCGCACTTAATCACGCCAATTATCACCAACCCGAAGAAGGCGGCTGACGCGCTGCAGTGGGTTGTCAAAGAAATGGATCGTAGGTATGACGATCTAGCTCTATACGGATTCCGCCATATTGATGACTTCAATAAAGCAGTCAAGAACGGTCGAGTGGAAGTGATCGCGGGCAGTGAGCGGGTACTGAGGCCTTATCCGTACTTACTCGTGGTTGTTGATGAGCTAGCGGATCTAATGATGGTGGCTCCGCGTGATGTCGAGGACGCAATCGTGCGAATCACGCAGTTGGCACGAGCGGCCGGTATCCACCTGGTGCTTGCGACGCAGCGTCCAAGTGTTGATGTGGTAACCGGCCTGATCAAGGCGAATGTTCCAAGTCGTTTGGCGTTCGCAACTTCAAGCTTGACTGATAGCCGAGTCATCTTGGATCAGCCAGGGGCCGAGAAGCTGGTCGGCCAAGGTGATGGCTTGTTCTTGCCGATGGGGGCCAATAAGAGCCAGCGGATTCAAGGCGCATTTGTGTCCGAGAATGAAATCCGCGCGGTGGTTGCTCACTGCAAGGCGCAGTCCGCCGCCGTCTATTTGGACGAGGTCACCACGGTAGTTTCAGTTGGTGCCAAGGAAGTGGACGGTGATATAGGTGATGACCTTGAGGTGCTTATCCAGGCCGTTGAGTTGGTGATTTCGACCCAGTTCGGGTCTACTTCAATGTTGCAACGCAAGTTGCGGGTGGGGTTTGCCAAAGCTGGTCGCCTGATGGACTTGATGGAGTCCCGTGGCGTAGTTGGTCCCAGCGAAGGCTCTAAAGCTCGCGATGTATTAGTAAAACCCGAAGAATTACCGGAAATTATTGCCATGCTCAGAGGCGACTCCTAAATCCAACGGTTTGATTTGTCCCCCGAATCACCACCTGTTTTCTCTCCCTTTTAGTGCGCGCACCTAAGGCGCGCGGGCTAGGCTTCGCTAGTCAAATGTGGCGGGAGGTGCGGATGAGCGCCGGTATGACGATCCAGAACGCCCGGGTGGCATTAGGTTTGACGCCCGCCGATTTAGCTTCCTCGACCAAGATTCGCGAGTCCATGCTGGTTGCCCTAGAGGCCGATGATTTTGATTGTTTTGGTGGGGACGCCTACGTCCGCGGCCATCTAAAGGTATTGGCTAATTGCCTGGGGTTGGACCCTGAAGGTCTCGCCGCCGAATTTGATGCAACCCAAAGTCAGCTGAGTGACGTAGAACGTTATTAAGTCCCGCTCGCTATTGGACCATAGGCACCTCCGTAGGCTGGGGTGGTGCCCGCGAAAATAAGTACCACTCAGCAAAGTGTCGCTCTGGTGACTTTAGGGTGCGCCCGCAATGAAGTTGACTCGGAAGAACTTGCTGGTCGGCTGACGGCCGCTGGTTGGACGATCGTTGAAGATCCAGCCACAGCAGATGCGGTGCTTGTTAATACTTGCGGTTTCGTAGATGTGGCTAAAAAGGATTCTATCGACGCCGTAATTGGCGCTGCGGCTCTTAAGGGTGCGGGTGGTGGGCCACAAGCCGTAGTTGCGGTGGGTTGTCTTTCCGAGCGCTACGGGCGCGAGTTAGCCGCTGAATTACCCGAGGCCGATGCAGTTTTGAGTTTTGACGACTACCCAGATATTGCTGAGCGGCTGCGAGCCATCGTTGCCGGCGAGCGTCCGCCCGCACATAAGCCGCGCGATCGGCGGACCTTACTCCCGATCTCACCGGTTGATAGACCCGCGGTCGCCGTGCCCATCCCAGGTCATGGTGAGAGTGATTTGGGTGCTGAACCCGGGTGGCAACCGCCGATCCTGCGCCGCCGCCTTGATGGCAGCCCGGTCGCGCCGGTGAAATTGGCTTCGGGCTGTGACCGCCGATGCACTTTTTGCGCTATCCCGTCCTTTCGCGGTTCATTTATTTCACGGCCAACCACCGACATCATCGAAGAGATCAAATGGTTGGTGGATCAAGGGGTGCGGGAAGTCGTATTGGTGAGTGAGAATTCAACTTCGTACGGAAAAGATCTAGGCGACATACGACTAATGGAGTCACTGCTCCCCGCTATAGGAAATGCCACGTCTCTAAGCAGATTGCGCGTGGCCTACCTGCAACCCGCGGAGGTGCGCCCGGGGCTAATTGAAGTCATTGCGCGCACCCCTGTTGTTGCGCCCTATTTCGATCTTTCATTTCAGCATGCCAGTACTGCGCTGCTTCGCCGCATGCGGCGTTTTGGCGGGCGAGTTGATTTCCTCGCTCTCATTGCACAGATTAGAGAGTTGAACCCAGATGCCGGGATCCGAAGTAATTTTATCGTGGGGTTTCCCGGTGAGACCCAAGAAGAGTTCGATGAACTGTTGCTCTTCTTAAATGAAGCACGCCTTGACGCGGTTGGGATATTTGGCTACAGCGATGAGGATGGCACCGAGGCTGCAACATTTGCTGATAAATTGGCTGAAGATGTCATCCGCGCACGCGTCGAAATGATTTCAACGGTGGCCGAGGAGATCATGGCGCAACGTGCCGAGGACCGAATCGGTACCACAGTTGAAGTCCTCATTGAAACCCAAGAACTTGATGAAGATGGTGAGCCAACTGGGCGATTGGTAGGCCGTGCTGGACATCAAGGCCCCGATGACGGTTCGACAATCGTGAGCGGTGCCGCAAACATTGGAGATTTCGTGACCGCCAATGTAGTCGATACCGAAGGGGTGGATCTACTTGCGGAGCCGGTGTGAGGCCACCTAAGCCGGATGCTGCTGGTGATTTAGTCTCGGGTACCTCGATAGTAAATATCGCGAACTTTTTGACCCTGCTACGAATTGCCTGCGTCCCAGTAATGGTGGTGTTGCTCTTCGCCGAAGACGGCCATGACCTGACATTTCGCTGGTGGGCGGCCGGAGTATTCGTATTCGCCGCTCTTACCGATCTGGTGGATGGTGCTATTGCGCGCCGGCGAGGTTTGGTTACCAACTTCGGCAAGATCGCTGACCCGATCGCGGATAAGGCACTAATAGGGGCCGCCTTGGTTTCGTTGTCAGTGTTGGCAGATTTGGCCTGGTGGGTAACCATTGTGATCTTGGTTCGCGAACTTGGTATTACCGTATTGAGGTTTTGGGTAATTGAGCATGGAGTCATACCGGCAAGTCGTGGCGGAAAAGCTAAAACGGTAGCCCAAGGTGTTGCGATCACTATGTATCTTCTTGAGGTCCCCGATCTGCCCTGGTGGTCGACCGCGAGCATGCTCATGATGGCCGTTGCCGTGGTACTTACGGTGGTCACTGGCATCGACTACGTGGTGCGCGCTGTGCGCCTTCGCGCAAAGTCAAAAGCGAATTCGAGTGAGGCTAATTCATGACGGCCTTGCTTGCGGCTCGGGTGGTTAAAGCATGCATTGACACAGGTGTCACCCTCGCGACCGCTGAATCCTTGACGGCAGGCCTTGTTGCGGCTCGCATTGCAGAGGTGCCCGGGTGCTCAGCAATGCTGCGCGGTGGAGTTATTGCCTACGCCACCGACGTTAAAGCGCAGGTACTGGGGTTGGATCAAGAATCGCTGGAACAGGTGGTTAGCGAGGCGGTCGCATCCCAACTCGCACAAGCGGCCACCCGGGTACTTGGCAGTGACATCGGGGTGGGCACTACCGGGGTGGCGGGCCCGGATTGGCTAGCGGGGGAGCGCCCCGGCACCGTGTGGATTGCAGTTTTCGATGCCCGTAGTGACGTGACCCTGACCAGCCGACTCGAACTTAAGGGTGATCGGGCGGCCATTCGCGAGGGCACCGTATTCGCGAGCCTGGAGTTGGTCTTGGCGCTACTAGCCGAGGCTGGGGAATAGCCACGGGCGGCGGCGGGTTACCGTAGAGGTAGACGTAGGCTCGCTGATATGGTCGACCCGGGTTAAGGTAGTAATTAAGGAGGTTGTGATGATCGTGCTTCGGCAGGTAGTCGGTGATGAACTTCGTCGTCGTCGGCAGGACCAAGGTCGCACCCTTCGTGATGTCTCGGCCGCAGCCGCGGTCTCGCTGGGCTATCTCTCAGAAGTTGAGCGCGGCCAAAAGGAAGCATCAAGTGAGTTACTAGCTGCCATCTGCGGTGCCCTCGATGTACCGCTCTCGGCGGTGTTGTCATCCGTCAGTTCGAATATGGCCGAAGCTGAGACGGGTGGTTTTGACGCCCGGATTTCGGCGTTTGTTCTCTAACCAGCGGTGAGTCTGGCTGATTTCTGGGAGCGGATGGATGCCGTGCTCGGCCCGGTATATGCGCGCTCTTGGGCCAATGATTTTGTGCTAGCCGGTATCGGTTTAACCGTCGTTCAAGCAATCGCCGCGGGTGTTGAAACCCGCGAGATTTGGCGGGCTGTCTGCGCGGCTACTGAGGTACCCAGCGCTTTGATCTAGGGTCGATCCCATGCGGTTACGACGTGATGTACCTAAGGAGTACTCCTACGTCACGGTTGTTACCTACGGCCGCACCGGTAGTACGGCGATTCAGGCGAGCCTTAATGCCCTGCCGGGGGTTTTGGTGCGCGGTGAAAATTACTCGGCGATGCGCGGGCTCGGCACATACCTTCAGTCGATCGCCGAAGTCGCCGACCGGCATCATGCTGGCAAATCGACCCACCCCTGGTACGGATCTGCGCAGTTAGATCCCGGTGCGGTGCTTGCCGATGTTCGTCGCCATGTAATTCACTACCTGCTCAGGCCTACGGCCGGCACCACTTGGATCGGATTCAAGGAGGTTCGCTATGAGCCCGGGCATTTTGGGTCCTATGACGAATTACTCCAACATCTAATTTTCCTCGGTAGGTTATTTCCGGGCTTGCGTTATGTGATCAATGTTCGCGAGCCTGTTGACGCCGCGCGCAGTGGCTGGTGGCCCGAGAATACCGACGCGATTGAAGTGCTAACCACGATTCGAGATCGGCTGTTGAGTGCGACCGCAGACCTAAACACTTTCTTCGGATCCCACCGGGCGGCGTGCGTGGCTTATGAGGATTGGGTGGCCGATCCGCAGGTATTGATCGATGCGTATTCGAGCCTGGGGCTACCGCGTGATGACAAGGCGGTGCGCGCAGCGCTACTTGAGCGCCTTGAGCATGGATCACGGCCAGGGTGAGCGCTCAATTAGCACTTTCGGTAGCAGAGGTTGCACTTGTTCAGCGCAAAACAATCTGGGTCTTGTCTACGGCCCAAGTATTGAGCGGGATTGCAATCGCCGGGGCGGTGCCCGTCGGGGCGCTGATCGCGGGTTCAATCGCTGACTCGGAGGCGGCTGCCGGATTAGCACAGACCTGCACGATTATTGGCTCGGCGTTGATTGCCTTGCCGCTGGCGCGAATCGCGCTAAGCAGGGGCCGCCGGGTGGCACTGACCACGGGATTTGGTATCGGTGTTCTTGGTGCGGTAATCATCATTTTTGCTGCGGTCCTGCGAAATCTCGCTCTCGTTTATGTCGGCTGTGCGGTATTTGGTGTGGCTTCAGCGGCCAGCTATCAAGCGCGATACACGGCCACTGACTTGGCGCCGGAAAGCCATCGGGCGCGAGCACTTTCTTGGGTGGTCTGGGCCGGAAC
>WLLZ01000035.1 GCA_009700485.1 Actinomycetota bacterium
GAGCTCACTTTTAGCAATTGAGACTGATGCAATCAACCCTGCCGCTCGGGTCATCTTCACAGACCTGGCCCATGCGGCCACCACCCGATCAGTTTAAATGCTATTCACGCAAAGGGGACTTTAATGAACTATCCGTCGACTCGATCCATTCGAAGGTGGCTGCCGCGGGCAACTCCGCGCACTGTCACCGGGGGCACCGATCACGTGGTCATTGTCGGGGCGGGCCTCGCGGGTCTGTCAGCAGCTATGCGCCTTGCCGGCGCTGGACGCAAAGTCACGGTTTTAGAGCGCGAACTAACCCCCGGAGGCCGCGCTGGTCGACTCAATGTGGAAGTCGATGGTGGCACCTACAAATTCGACACCGGCCCCTCCGTTCTCACGATGCCTGATCTAATCGCGGACTGCTTCGATGCCCTTGGCGAGGATATGCAAGATTGGCTCGAACTTGAGCCAGTAGCACCGCTCTACCGCGCCTTCTACCCGGACGGGTCAATCCTTAATGTACACGCCAATGTTTCGCAGATGGCGCAAGAAATTACCGAGGTAATCGGGGCGGATGAAGCCGCCGGATACTTGAAATATGTCGAATTTGTTTCGAAACTCTACAAATACGAAATGAAAGATTTCATTGACCGAAACATCGATAGCCCATTCGATTTAGTTACACCCGACTTGGCCAAACTCGTTGCTATCGGTGGGTTTCGAAAACTCGCTCCAAAAGTGCGCGATTACCTCAAAGACCCTCGCACCGAGCGCATCTACTCCTTTCAAGCGATGTATGCCGGACTTTCCCCATACGACGCTCTAGCCATCTATGCGGTCATCGCATATATGGATTCGGTCGCGGGGGTTTACTTCCCCAAAGGCGGCATGCACGCGCTACCGGTGGCGATGGCTGCGGCCTGCGAAAAACACGGGGTAACAATCAAATACGGCACTACGGTAACTTCGGTCGAAACCAAAGATGACCGCGCCATCGCGGTGACAACAGCCGATGGTGAACGAATCGAGGCTGATGTAGTAGTCCTGAATCCGGATCTTCCGGTGGCCTACCGAGATCTGCTCGGCAAGGTGCCCTGGTCGGTCCGCCGCCTTGACTACTCCCCATCTTGCTTCGTCATGCTCGCCGGATCAACCGCTCATTACAGCAAGATCGCTCATCACAATATTCACTTCGGCCGAAGTTGGCGCGGAGTGTTCGATGAACTCATTGACAAGAAGCAACTAATGAGTGACCCGAGTGTGCTTGTCACCAACCCAACCCGCTCAGACCCATCGCTAGCACCAGATGGCAAGCAGATTTACTACGTGTTGTTTCCAACTCCAAATCTTGATGCCGATATTGATTGGCGATCCGTCGGCCCGCGCTATCGCGATGAGGTGGTACGGGTACTCGAAGAACGGGGATACCACGGATTTGGCGACGCGATTGAGGTTGAGAACATCACCACTCCCCTCGACTGGCAAGATCGCGGCATGGAACGTGGGGCACCATTTGCGTCAGCTCACTCGTTCATGCAGACCGGGCCTTTTCGGCCAGGCAATCTTTGGGGTGAGAATGTCGTTTTCACCGGCTCCGGGACCCAGCCGGGTGTTGGCGTGCCGATGGTGCTTATCTCGGGCCGGCTGGCAGCTGAACGTATCCTTGGCAAAGACCAAAACTACCGCTCACGGGCGCGCAGGAGTTGAATGTGAGTGCGAGCGACCTCGATGCCGCCGGCATTATCGACCCAGATTTACGCAACTCCTATGAGTTTTGTCGCCGGCTAAACGCAACTCACGGTAAGACCTACTACCTCGCAACCTTATTACTTCCGCCCGGTAAACGACCCTATGTCCATGCCCTTTACGGCTTTGCCCGATACGCCGATGAAATAGTCGATGACCTTGCTTCAACTCTCACTGAGCAAGAAAAAGCCGACTGGCTGCTGACATGGGGTCAAACATTTCTTGACGACCTCGATCGCGGTAACTCAAGTGACACCGTGTGCCGCGCAGTTATCGACACCGTGCAACGTTGGGATATCCCAAAAACCCACTTCGAAGCATTCTTAAAATCAATGCACATGGATTTAACTGTTACGCACTATCAGACTTACGAGGATCTAAATGAATATGTTTATGGCTCTGCGGCCGTAATCGGTTTGCAAATGGTCCCGATTCTCGAACCGAGTTCACCGGCGGCCGCAGAAAAGGCCAAGGATCTTGGCGTAGCATTTCAACTTGCCAACTTTGTCCGCGATGTCGGAGAAGATCTTGACCGTGGACGTGTCTATTTACCACTTGATGATCTGGCAAAGTTCGGAGTCACTCGCGCAGATTTAGAGGCCCGGATAGCCACACCGCAGATCAAGGATGCCTTGCGATATCAAATCACGCGAGTGCGGGATTTGGAAGAACGATCGCGCTCAGGTATCACCCTGCTGCACCCCTCATCACAAGACTGCATTGAGGCAGCCCGAGTACTCTATTGCGGAATCATCGATGAGGTCGAGAAGATTAACTACGAGGTGTTTACAAAACGAGCATCGGTGCCATTAACCCGAAGGCTCAGAATTGCCGGGCCGGCTTGGGTTCGAGCTAGCCGAGCACGTCGCAAGTTTGGATCAGGTCAAGTACGCGGCCTGCACCAGCACACCGGCTAGCGCCTCCAGATTGGTGGACCGGCCTTTGGCTTTCGCTGCACGCCATTTCTTCCGAGCCATACCCAACAAACGAGCGTCAGCAGCACAAGTGCGAATCCAAATAGCAAATCCTCTACTGGAGCAAAGGCCAACCTGCCATCGCCGATAAACGGTGGCGGGCCGAGCTCGGGTGAAGTTCCGCCAATAATAGCGTCATCGTGGTAACGGACAATCCCAAACCCGGTGAACATGCCGTTGGTAATCAATTGGAAAAACACGATGATGCCATATGAAACCCAGAAGACTTTGCGCGTAACCAGGTGCGTGTGCAGGAGGAAGAGGTCAAGTGCCACTGTGAGAATAACGGCCAGCAAACCAATTTGGGTATATGTCATGGCGCGCCGTCCTCATCGCCGACATTCCATCCCTTCACAGCTCGCACGGCTTCCAAAGTCAAAATTGCGGCGATCGGAATAACGATGAAAAACAGCACTTCATCAATCGGTACCCCACCTGGTAGGTACCAGCCAAGAATTCGATCGGTGTCAAACCACCAGTGCCCGTTAGCAATTGCGTAAGCGTCCCAAATGAAGAACAAAATCACCGCAGGAACAATGCTGAGGGCCAACCGCTTAGCCCGAATGAAGACCCGTGTACGGCACGTTACCTCGAGCCATGCACTGCCAGCTAGTACGAAAAGAAGTACCCCCACATATGACAAATTTGCCGGCACGGTCATATACTGTCGTAACACAACTAAACATGCACGGGAGCTCCTGCCTAGTGGAGCTGAGAGGGCGACAGCACGGCGTCGCCGACCGTTCGAACCTGTCCGGGTAATGCCGGCGTAGGGAGGGGCCAGATGTCGATATTTATGAACGTGGCTTTCAGCGCCTGGAACTATGACGTCACCGTGCTCGAGTTACTTGCCGTAATCACTGCTTTTATCGGGATCGGCCTAGCGATTCGCGGTACCAGATGGGCGTGGCCATTCTATTTCCTGTCCAGCGCACTTTATGGCTGGTTGCTGTGGGAGTACGCGCTCTATGGCACCGCGGCATTGCAATTGGTCTTCATCGCTGCGGCAATCTGGGGCTGGTTTGGGTGGGGTCCAAAATCCATCGTCCCCAGCACGGTCAGCAATCGCACTCGCCTAATTCTGCTGATTGGCTCCTTGGCCGCCTGGCTGGCGCTCGTACCGGTGCTAGCGGCAATCGGTGACCCGGCACCGTGGCCCGATACTTTCGTCTTTGTCGGAAGCGTCGTGGCACAGGTGTTAATGGTTCGTGAATACGCGGATTCCTGGGTGCTTTGGATAGTCGTAAATGTGGTTGGAGCGGTGCTCTACGCCACCCAAAATCTCTGGTTCACGTCTTTGTTCTATGCAGTCTTAATCATCATGGCGGTCATCGGATTACGCAGTTGGCTCGCCAAACGTGCACCGCAAGTTTCTTCGGTTTCTGCATGATGAAAACCATTGGCTTACTCGGTGGTGAATGCACCGGGAAAACCACGCTCGCAAAGGCGCTATGTGATCGCCTCGATGCCGTTTTGGTGCCTGAGTACTTACGCGAATTCGTGGTCTCAATGGGGCGCGTACCCACCGCCCGGGAGCAGGAGGCAATCATGGAGACTCAGGAAGCGGCCGAAGCCACCGCCCAAGCGGGTATCGGCCCGCAAACACTGGTGGTGTGCGACCCGGCAGCCCTCATGACCGCGATCTACAGCATGGCCTACTTCAATGACAGGTCCCTACTTGAACCTGCAACGCTGCACGCCAAGACGTACGGAACTCTAATTTGGTGTGGCACCGATATCCCGTGGGAGCCCGATGGCGATCAGCGAGATGGTCCCGAATATCGGGCCCAGGTTGATGCCCTGATCGGCGAAGTCGTACGCGAGAGCTTGGAACCAGCCGGTATCATCGTGCACCGAATTGACGGCCCCGTTAGCGACCGGCTGTTGTCAGTTTTGCAATTACTGGAGCAGTAGTTGGTACTAAGCCAACCCCGGCAGGCGTGGCAACAGCACCGGCGCATCGGGCGTACCTAGAATCGCAAGGTGGAGGCGTCTGTACCGAACCAATTAGTCGGGCAGACTATTGATGGGCGATATTTGGTGCGCGCTCACTTAGCCAGAGGTGGTATGGCCACCGTCTATGAGGCGGTTGACCTGCGCCTTGACCGAATAGTCGCACTTAAAGTGATGCACCGGCACCTAGCTGAAGACCCGGATTTCGTCGCCCGCTTTGAGCGAGAGGCGAAATCGGCTGCACGGCTTTCACACCCCCACGTGGTCGCGGTCTACGATCAAGGGCACGCCGACGGACTCATTTATTTGGCCATGGAGATGGTACCGGGGTGCACATTGCGCGATGTGATGCGCGACTACGGCCCCTTGACCCCGGAGCAGGCGCTCGTCATTCTTGATCCCGTTCTTGAAGGGCTGGCGGCCGCACATGCAGCAGGCTTCGTACACCGCGATATCAAACCCGAGAACGTGCTGCTTGCCGATGACGGCCGCGTCAAAGTTGCAGATTTTGGTTTAGCTAGGGCGGTGTCGACTTCAAATACGAGCGCCACCCAAGGGTTGATTATGGGCACCGTCGCCTATCTTTCACCTGAGCAGGTCGAGCGTGGTGAAGCCGACGAGCGCTCAGATCTTTATGCGGCCGGAATCCTGCTCTTCGAAATGGTCACCGGCCAAGTACCACATGCTGGTGATAGTCCGCTCTCGGTCGCCTACGCCCATGTCAACAGTGACGTGCCGGCACCGTCATCGATTCGCTCGACTATCCCACCTGAGATCGATGCGCTCGTTGTGCGTGCCACCCGGCGCGATGCCAATTTGCGTTACCAACTAGCAAGTGAGTTTCTCGCCGACGTAAGGCGAATCCGGGCAATGCTGCCACCACCTCGGCCATTCGTCGAATCACACGACACCGTGGTGGTCGACGCATCTACAGCTGCCCGACTTGCCGCCGGGCAGCCGGTGGCACCCAAGCCAACATCGCCGCCGCCAGCCGCCACCTCACACCGCGGTCGGCGGCGAAAAGGGCCATGGATTGCCCTCGTCATTGCGATGGTGGTGCTCGGCGCGGGCATTGGCGGGTGGCTGCTCGCCACCGGCAAATCGGTGCCTACTCCAAATATCGTTGGCCTGTCCACGGCAGCGGCAAAGGCGTCACTTTTGGATGTCGGATTGACTCTGGTTATTACCGAAGAACAATTCAGCGAAGACGTACCTTTGAATCTAGTTATTAGCAGTGACCCGGCGCCCGGTGACGGTGCACGCGAAGGAGGTGCGGTCGGCGCCATCTTGTCAAAAGGCCCCGAGCGTTATGTGATACCTGATGTCCAAGGGCTTTCGGTGACCGAAGCGACGACGGCCATCACCTCCGCGAACCTGGTAATTGGTTCAACCACCGAGGTTTTCGACGATCAAGTACCCGCCGCCGCCGTAGCAAGCACTTCGCCAAAGATTGGCACTGAAGTCAAGCCCGGCACGAGCGTGGATATTGCCGTATCCAAAGGGCCTAAGCCCGTGACTATCCCGCAGGTCGTCGGCAAAAAAAACCAAGTCGTTACGAGCGCCCTTACCGATCTTGGCCTCCTCGTGACAACGAACGATAAGTATTCGGAGAAAATCGCCGAAGGCCTGGTGATTGCGATCCGCCCGGCCGCGGGCACCATCGCTCCTTCGGGCACCGCGGTCGAACTCGTAGTCTCGAAAGGGCCACCGCCGGTTGAGGTACCAAGTCTCATTGACCTACCGAAAAACAAGGCCATCAGTGTGCTCAAGGGCCTTGGCCTTAAACCGAAAGTCCTGGAGGCGGCCGCGACACCGCTAAATCGTGTCTACTCACAAGATCCAACAGCTGGCACCATGATCCCAAAGGGCAGTTCAGTAATTATTCGCATTATCTAAACCCATCAAGTTGCCGATTTTGATGAATGGAACTCCATGCGCGAACTTCCAGATGAGACCCGGCGAGCACTTGATATTCCAGCAGATATCTTGGCGCTGGACGAACTTCAGATGCGCCGCTTAGGCTACGAGGTCGTTGACCGGGTAGTCGAACACCTCACCACCATTAGGGATCAACGCGCCCTTACCACCGGAGATTTAGCGCTGTTAACCGCGCAATTAGGTGGGCCAATCCCCCGCCAAGGCTCACCAATTTCCGAAAACCTCGCAACCCTCGCCGATATCGCACTGGCCAATCAGCAACATGGTGACCACCCGCGCTATTTCGCCCGCGTGCCCGGACCATCCTCATTCCCGGCGATACTCGGTGAATGGCTTGCCACCGGGATGGCGTCGGTTGCCTCATCTTGGGGTGGTGGCTCGGGGCCAAGCACGCTAGAGAACATCACCTGCGGCTGGTTAAGGGATGCCCTGGGCTTGGCCCCATCCTGTGAAGGCGTGCTGCTATCTGGCGGTTCGATGGCAAACATCACCGCGGTGATTACCGCACGTCACCACACGGGCTCGGGCATCATTTACCTTTCAGATCAAACCCACTCGTCGATTAAACGCGGCCTGCTTGCGATCGGCCAACCCCCTGCTGATATTCGTGTGCTAGAAACCGATCAGACCTTTCGGCTCAACGCAGTAGACCTCGAGGCCGCAATTAAGGTCGATCTAGAAAATGGGCTACATCCGATGTTGGTGATTGCCACAGCAGGAACCACTAACACCGGGGCGGTCGATGACCTACCATCGATCGCAGATATTTGCGCGACCTTCAATATCTGGCTGCATGTCGATGGTGCTTACGGCGGGCCAGCGGCACTTTGTGCGCGCGGGCGATCGGTGCTACCGGGCCTTGATCGAGCCGACTCATTCGTGACGGATCCGCATAAATGGCTTTTTCAGCCGTACGACATTGCCTGCTTGTTCGTTAAATTACCCGGCGCCTTAGAAGACACCTTCGCTATCCACCCCGAGTACCTCAAAGATGTGGCCGGTGGAGCCGTCGAGATGCAAAACCGAAGTCTGGAACTCACCCGCCGAAGTCGCGCCGTCAAACTATGGCTCACGTTCCGGACCTACGGACTAGAAACCCTGGATGCTGCAATTGACCGCGGTATCGGCTTAGCCGAATATGCCCAGTACCAGGTTGAAAGCGATGACCGCCTTGAAATAGTCACGCCAGCAGCGCTAGGCATCGTTACCTTCGCTGGCATTAACTGTGATGCAAGCGATCACGTGCGGGCAGCCGCCCAACTAACGCAAGATGGTTATGCCGCAGTATCAAGTACGGTGCTGAAAGGCCGAACCGTACTGCGCCTTTGCACCATCAACCCGAGCACCACCACCGAGGATATTGCCGGCACGATTGACCGCCTCGCGCAGTTCCTCACTCGTAAGTGACGCCCTCATGTTTCAACAAGGCCTTCTTAACCGCTAAGCCGTAGCCATAACCACCGAGTCCGGAGGCGGCGACTACCCGATGGCACGGCACAAAAGGTGCCACCAAATTTGAAGAGCAGGCGGTGCCCACAGCCCGATATGCATTCGGCCGGCCCGCTCGCCTTGCTAATCCACCGTAACTATCAATGGTGCCGGGTTCGATGGTGCGCATTGCACTCCACACGTCCAACTGAAAGGGGCCCCCGGGTTGGGAAACTTCAACTTCATCGAGGGCGGTCAGCTCCCCCCCGCAGTAGCGTTTTAAAACATCTTTAATCACCGGTAGGTCAGACTTTTTGTAGGTGAACTCCGGTAAGAGCCTCGAACGAATATCGTCAATACCTCGATATGACGACGCTACGACTACACCATTAGTCACCACCACCGCGATTGTTCCGCCAGGTATTTTTGCCGTTGTGTAGGTAAGTGTCGTCATTCAAATGGCTCCCTCAGCGCGTTATCGAGTGATCAACATGTCGGCAACTAGAAACGCCAACTCGAGGCTTTGCTCTCGATTTAATCTCGGATCGCAGGCGGTCTCGTAGCGGTCGCCAAGGTTGTCCTCCAGCACGCCGCCGGTGCCGCCGACACATTCGGTGACATCATCGCCGGTTAGTTCGATGTGGATCCCGCCGGGGAAGGTGCCCAGATCACGGTGGACTTCGAAGAAGCCCTTGACCTCGCCGATTACATCATCAAAAACCCTGGTCTTGTGCCCGGTCGTGGCTTCTCGGGTATTGCCGTGCATTGGATCGCAGACCCATACCACCGGCACGCCACTGGCATCGACTTTCTGGACGATACCGGGCAGCACCTCTCGCACCTGACCGGCACCCATTCGTGTGATTAAGGTCAGTCGGCCGGGGATGCGCTCAGGGTTTAGCCGTTCGGCAATTTCCACGATGTCGTCGGCGGCGGCCGTCGGGCCAACCTTGACACCGACCGGGTTATGGATTACCGAGGCAAACTGCACATGGGCGGCATCAAGTTGCCGGGTCCGCTCTCCGATCCACAAAAAATGACCGGAGACGTCGTAGGGCAACCCAGTGCGCGAATCAATGCGAGTCATCGCACGCTCATAGTCAATGGAAAGTGCTTCGTGCGCTGCGAAAAACTCAACCCGCTTGAACTCATCAGGATTTGCACCGCAAGCGTGCATGAAGGACAGTGCCCGATCAATTTCAGCCGCAAGTGAGTCGTAGCGCTGGCCGGCGGTTGAGTCGCGCACGAAATCCTGATTCCAGGCATGTACTTGACGCAGATCCGCGTAGCCACCTTGGGTGAAAGCACGCACGAGATTCAGCGCCGCACTCGATGCGTTGTAGGCACGAACTAGTCGCTGCGCATCTGGGCGACGGGCTTGCTCGGTGAACTCCATCGAGTTCACCGCATCACCAAAGTACGAGGTTAACTCAATACCATCGCGCACCTCGGTCAACTTGGTGCGCGGCTTGAAGTACTGCCCCGCCAACCGACCAACTTTGACAACGGGTAGCGAGGCCGCGTACGTCAGTACCACTGACATCTGGAGCACTGTTTGCAAGCGCGAACGGATTGAGTCCGCGGTATTGGCCTCGAAAGTCTCGGCGCAGTCACCACCCATCAGGACGAATGCTTCACCACGGGACGCGGCGGCTAGACGGTCCAGCAATATATCGCATTCACCGGCAAAAACCAGTGGGGGAAGTGCGCGTAACTCAGCCACCGCCCGGGCTAGTTCCCCGGCATCTGGCCACGGCGGCTGCTGGTGGGCCGGTAACTCCGGCCACTCAATTACCCGCCCGTGATGCACCTGCGAGGGGGAATTGGCTGCCGACATGGCTCAAGGGTAGAGGAGGATCAGCCGAAGAAGGCCGACGCCTCAACATATCGGGCCAAAGGCACAGTTTTCAATACCCCGGTAGCGGTCGCTAAGGGCACCCGAACAATGTCGGTGCCCTGTAAAGCAACCATCTTTCCCCAATCCTTGTCCTTGACCGCCTTGATGGCATTAAGCCCAAAACGGGTTGCCAACACCCGGTCGAATGCCGTCGGGGTTCCGCCACGCTGCACGTGGCCGAGCACCGTCGTGCGGGCTTCCTTGCCCGTGCGTTGCTCAATCTGGCCCGCCAGCCATTCACCTATCCCCGATAGTTTGACGTGACCAAATGAGTCAAGGGTGGCATCTTTGGTGATGAGAGCACCGTCCTTCGGTAACGCACCTTCGGAAACCACCAAGATTGGCGAGTAGTGCGATCGAAATCTTGATTCGACCCAACCCATTACCTCATTTAACTCAAATGGCACTTCCGGAATCAATATGCCGTTGGCGCCGCCAGCCATGCCCGAGTGCAGCGCGATCCAGCCAGCGTGCCGGCCCATCACCTCGCATATAAGCACCCGATGGTGCGACTCGGCAGTTGTGTGTAACCGGTCAATAGCCTCGGTCGCGATCGTCACGGCCGTGTCGAAGCCAAAGGTGTAATCGGTACCACTTAAATCATTGTCAATTGTTTTGGGGACGCCGATCACCGAGATACCGTGATCATTGAGCACCGATGCCACCCCGAGGGTGTCTTCGCCGCCAATTGCGATCAGCGCGTCGATGCCGAGGTCATTTAGATTCTGCTCTATGGCCTCGATGCCCCCATCAACTATTAATGGGTTCGTCCGCGATGATCCAAGGATGGTGCCACCGCGCGGCAAGATGCCACGAACTGCCGCGATATCCAAAGGCATCGTGACACCTTCGAGTGGGCCTTTCCAGCCATCACGGAAACCCACGAATGAAAACCCGTAATCAGCTACTCCGCGCCGCACGATTCCGCGAATAACTGCATTTAGCCCAGGGCAGTCACCGCCGCCGGTCAAGACGCCAATACGCATGATCCTTGCCCCATTCGCTAGCCGGCTTACCCGCTGAATGAAAACGCTATCAGGGGTAGCGGGGCCGAGCGAATTACCTGAAGCCCCCCGCCCCGTCTAAGGTGCTCAGCGTGCACAAAGAGAACAACCAAGGCATCTTGGCAATTGATGCCGGCACCACCGGTGTTACCGCGCTCGTGGTGTCAACCGCCGGCCAAATCGTGGCCCAGGGTTACTCGGAGTTTCCGCAGTACTTTCCGGCCGACGGCCAGGTAGAACATGACCTCGGTGAAATCTGGTCGGCCACCTTGACCGCCAGCCGCGAGGCCCTCGCGAAAACCGAACTGACCGTCGGGGCAATCGGTGTCACCAATCAGCGCGAGACCATCTGCTTTTGGGACCGTGAGACCTTGGGGGCGGCGCGCCGGGCAATTGTTTGGCAGGATCGTCGGACCGCCGAACTGTGCGAGCAACTTCGCCGCGCCGGCCACGAGCCCAAAGTCACCGAGTTGACCGGGCTCCGCCTGGACCCATATTTCTCAGCCACCAAACTCTCTTGGGTGCGCGAAAATGATCAGCAAACGTGGGCCCAGGTAGTTAGTGGCCGGGTAGCGATCGGCACTATCGATAGTTATCTAATCGCGCGGATGACACGTGGCTTCCAACACGTTACCGATGCCACCAACGCCTCCCGCACCATGTTGTACAACCTCAACACCGGAACTTGGGACCGGTGGCTTTGCGAGCTTTTCGGGGTGCCAATGGGCGCCCTCCCCGAGATCGTCTCCTCATACGGAGTGATCGGCAATAGTGATGCTGCAAGTTTCCTCGGCGTCACCGCTCCGATCGCTGGGATTGCCGGTGACCAGCAGGCCGCCCTTGTTGGCCAAGCCGGTTTCACCCCCGGAGCGACCAAATGTACTTATGGAACCGGCTCGTTCTTGCTCGTTCACACCGGTGACAAGCCTGCCGCATCAACACGGGGCCTGCTCACGACAGTTGCCTTGCAACATCTCGACGGTCGACGCGACTTCGCACTCGAAGGGTCGGTATTTGTCACCGGGGCGGCCGTGCAATGGCTCCGCGATGGGCTCGGGATCATCAACAGTGCTGCCGAGGTTGAAGCTCTCGCGCGAAGTGTGCCCGATGCCGGTGGCGTTGTTTTTGTGCCAGCACTAACCGGCCTTGGTGCACCCGACTGGGATCCATCGGCGCGTGGACTGATCATCGGCATCACCCGCGCTACCACAAAGGCCCATATTGCCAGAGCAACATTGGATGCGATCGCCTACGAAGTTGTTGACCTTGTCCAGCTCATGCGAACCGAAGGCGGGGTGGATCTAAGCGTGTTGGCGGTCGATGGTGGGGCTGCCGCCAATGATTTACTTTGCCAAATACAGGCCGACACCCTCGGCATCCCAGTCGACCGATCGGCGCAATTACAGACAACCGGACTCGGTGCCGCATTCTTGGCTGGGTTAGGTACCGGGGTATGGGATTCAACTGACGATCTAATTAACACCCGCCGTAGTTCGGGGATTTTCGTGCCCGGTGAAGTAAACCCAGAAGGCCATGCGAGGTGGCGTGACGCCGTGCAACGAAGTACAAATTGGGCCAGCAACTAGGCGCCAGAATCAGCCACTGACTGCGAAGCAACCAGCGACTGCGAATTAACTAGTGACTGCGAATCAGCCGGGTCACCCATAGCAATTAGCTCCTTTGCCCGAGTCGCATACATGTCGACGTACTCCTGCCCAGATAACGTCATCAACTCGTACATGACTTCATCGGTAACCGAGCGCAGGATGAACCGGTCGTCCTCAAGGCCCTCGTAGCGATCAAAAGTAAGTGGCTTGCCTACGCGAATACCAACTCGCCGAAGTCGCGGCTTAATTACTCCGGGCGGTTGAATCTCATAGGTATTGATCATTGCTACGGGAACGATCGGTACTTTCGCTTCAAGTGCCATTCGCGCCGCACCGGTGCGACCGCGATACAAAGTGCCATTAGGTGAGCGGGTGCCTTCAGGATAAATACCGAGCAGCGCTCCGTCACCAAGTAGCCGGGTTGCGGTTAGGACTACTGCTTCGGCACTTCGACCACCTGAGCGGTCGACCGGAACCTGCCCTACGCCGTTGAAGAACAGCTTTGTGAAATAGCCCTTGATTCCCCGACCAGTGAAGTAGTCACTTTTCGCAAGATAGGTAAGGGGGCGGTTTAGCACAACCGCCAAGAAGAAGGAATCCGAAAATGACAGGTGATTACTGGCGAGCATCGCAGGACCGTGATCTGGAAGGTTTTCACGGCCTTCAACCCAAGGGCGAAAAAGGACGCGCAGCCACGGTCCGATCACTAAATTCTTCAGTACCCAGTAGAGCACCTGATCTCCTTGGCCGAGCGAATATTCCAGGTCCGTGGTGGCAGACTAGTGGCTATGCCCCTGATGCCCGATGCAGAACCGTTCACTTTCGATGCAGCCGAGTCGAATTCGGTGGCCATTTGTGTCCTCCATGGATTCACCGGATCCCCAAAATCGGTTACCCCTTGGGGGCGAGCCCTCGCCCAAGTTGGCTGGACGGTACGAGTTCCGCGGCTACCAGGGCACGGGACCCGCTGGCAGGACATGAACATCACCACTTGGGAGGACTGGTACGCAGAGGCCGACCGCAATATCTGCGAGCTCAAAGCCCATCACGATCAAGTTTTCATCATGGGCCTGTCAATGGGTGGCTCGTTGAGCCTACGAATCGCCGAAGAACATGGCTCGGCTATCTCCGGAATCGTGCTGGTTAACCCCGCGGTGCACTCGGAGAGAGCCGATCGTCATCTACTTCCGCTCATCTACCGCTTCATCCCGTCATTCCCCGGGGTCTCAAATGACATTGCAAAACCGGGGGTCAACGAAGGGGCCTACGATCGAATGCCACTTAAAGCCGCCCATTCACTAACCAAACTCTGGACAGTTGTGAAAGCGGATATTGCCAAAGTGACCCAGCCCCTCCTCGTTTTCCACAGCGAGCAAGATCATGTGGTTGAGCCATCCAATACCGCCTGGATTTTGGCGAACACTCGATCCGCCGATAAGACTGACGTACTACTAACCCGGTCATTTCATGTTGCCACCATTGATTATGAGGCCGATGTAATAGAAAGTGGCAGCATCGACTTTGTCCGACGCGTGATTGCCAGCTGATGACATCACCACCTCATGAACCATCACCTGAACAAAATGATCCGGAGCAAGATAGCGCTTGGGAAGCCATCGTCGCGGATCTATCCGGTGACATGCGCATGGAAATTGGCGACCTCAATAGGCAAATAGCGCCCGAAGAACCAGACCCATTTATTGAAGAACTGCTGTCCGAAGGCAGATTTGAACCGCCCGAGCCACCGCCGATCCCACTGCCTGACACCATCGGCAGATTCGCTTGGGCGGGGGCCATCGGCGGCCCAATCTTCCTGGTACTCATTTATGTCCTGGGGCTCGGGAGTTTCTTGACCACGCTGGCGCTCGTTGCCTCGATCGCCGGCTTTATCACCCTTGTGGCCCGCAAGCGCGAGCGTGAAGTCAGCGATGGTGAGCGAGATGATGGTGCCGTTGTCTAGCCCGACTTGTTAAACTCCAAGTATGAAAATTCTTGGTTCTAATTCGCGCCGTTTCGCCATTTGCGTTACCTCAATCGCGGCTCTCGTACTGGTTTTCGCGCCGGGAGCCGGCGCCGCTAAAGCCGATCTGATTTGGTACCTAGGTTCACCAACTCGCACCGTAATTGACCTGGGGGTCACCGGATCAAGTGTCGGCGATATCTCAGTCTCAACTGGTGATTTGTCGCGTAAGCCCGCAGGGTCCGCGATTGGTTTTTACACGACCAGCCAGATAACAGTGCGCGCTGGGTTACCCGGGGGCCAAGAAAATCGCGATGTAAGTTTGACCATAACCGCGCCGGGCGGTGTGATTTACGCTAAATCCTTAATCGTCGCGACACCTGGCGTGCCACCGAGTGAAGCCCAAACTTTCGCCATTACCGGTGGTACCGGAAAGTACGCGGGGGTATCCGGTGAATCAATCCACTCAGGTTTTACCAGCGCGGGCTCGAAGATCGCCTTCTACTTCAACTAGCACGAAGCGACTGCGAGTTAGTGCGCGCCAAGTCGGCCGCGCCGATGAGTCCGGCACGATTACCGAGCATGGCCAAGCGAATTTCCGGTGTCGGGCGTTGCCTCTTGCCGCTGAGTTTGTCCGACAAAGTCTGACGGGCGCTGGTGAGCAGGAAGTCACCGGCTTCGGAAACCCCACCGCCAATCACAAACGCCGTTGGGTCCAAAATCGCGGCTAAATCGGCCAAGCCCCGGCCGAGCCAAGTACCAACCCCCCTGAACGCATCGATGGCGACTAGATCCCCAAGCTCGGCAGCTTTGGTCAAGTGCACACCCTGTACCCCCTCCGGAGTGCCATCCCCGAGTGATAGCAACAGGCCAGCTTCACCACGCCTACTTGCTGCAAGAGCTCTTGCATCGCGCACGAGCGCGTTACCGCTCGCATATTGCTCCCAGCACCCATTACGACCGCAGGCACAAGGTAATCCGTCCGGGATCGCATTCATATGGCCAATCTCACCGGCCGCACCATGTGCACCGCGCAACAACACCCCGTCGATGATGATGCCGCCGCCGATGCCCGTGCCTACTGTCACCATAGTTAAGTCTTCAACACCTGCCCCAGCGCCAAACTTGAACTCGCCCCAAGCGGCCGCATTGCCGTCATTTTCGACCACAACCGGGACACCGACCACTTCCTCCAGTAAGGCCCGCGCCGGAACATTCGACCAACCAAGATTAGGGGCGAAGAAAACCGTCGACCTTGACGAATCCACCGGGCCTGCGACTCCCAATCCAACGCCGACCACCGCGCCGGGGTACGGCGCACTTAGTTCGGCGACTACCTCGGCGACCACAGCAAGAGCCTTATTCGCATCATTGCGCGGTGACTCACGTCGCGCCGTGGTGACAATTGCACCAGACTCGTCTACCAAGCCCGCCAAGATTTTAGTTCCGCCAACATCAACGCCAACACTGAAAGTCATATCTTCAGCCTAGAGGCCTTTGCGTTTCAC
>WLLZ01000036.1 GCA_009700485.1 Actinomycetota bacterium
GCAGACGCCCTTCTTTTTGATTTTCAATTTAACGTCACCATTTGACGGAAACTCAAGTGAGCACTTCTTCTTACTCGAAGTGATCTTCCAGGTGATTTTCTGTCCTGCGTCTGTACCAGCTTCACTGCCCAGTTCCAACTTTAAAGTCCGCCCTTTATTAACCGGGCCAGAAGCAGGAGGGGTGTACTTCGCGGATTGGGGCCAAGGAGTTGGTGTTGCCGCAGGTGGTTGGTTAGCTGTGACAACGTATGTCTTTGTCGAAGATGAAGTAGTCCACCCTGCAAAAGGGTTGTAAGTCGCTGTGATTGTGATGGGCCCAACAACGGTGGGAGACCATCCAACAAGTGCTTCCGAGTGAAACGCGATCCCACGGGTGGCTGCTTCTGATAGCGTCCCCGTCCCGAGAACGTTGTTACTAGAGTCCGTGAAGGTAACAGTGCCAGCTGCCGCATTCGGACCGCTTGCGGCAAATACCATAGCCACAAAATCCGTTGCATTTTTTACTGACAAAGCAGGTTGTGGGTAAAAACTTATAGTGGTGGCAATGGGCGAGGAACTCGCAGAGATATTTACTGAGGCAAGGATTCCGCCATTATCGTTTGATGCATTCAAGGAGAGATTTACGACTCCGGAGTTTTGCGGAGTCCACGAGTGAGTTCCTGCTCCACTTGCGTCAACGGAAATCGAAGAAGTTAACGCTGAATTACTGTTGCTGAGGAAAGTGGCGGTCAGTGTCGTGGCGCCTAAGCAACCGGCGAAAGTCAAATTTTGAGCTACCCCCGCTGCGCCGCTGTACGCACCGGTGAGGGTGCAACCATTAGCCGCCGATGCAGGAACAGCCCCTAGGCCCAAAACTCCTACGGCGAGTGCAGCAGTGGCGATCGCGGATATATAACGACTACGAGTTCTACGCGACGAAAAAACAGAAACTAGCATTTGAATACCCTTTCACCGGCTATTAAAATCGAGGTAATACTTTCGCATTTGGATCGTTCCATTGACCGGCTATTTTCACAAGTACGAACTTTCGCCGGCGCCAAAAATGTGGGGGCATCCTCACTTTTCGAGCACGCATTCCAGAATGTGTTAGGCCCCCACCATAGGTGGGGGCCTAACACTCTCAGGTTACGCCAGCAAAGACGCTTACTTGGCGTGGTACCTGAGCGAAATGCTGTACGGCGACCATTCATTAGCCACCCCAGGGGCGGTGCCGGTTACAGCGCAGACGCCCTTCTTTTTGATTTTCAATTTAACGTCACCACTTGACGGGAACTCAAGTGAACACTTCTTCTTACTCGAGGTGATCACCCAGGTGATGTTCTGTCCAGCGTTTGTGCCATGTTCGGAGGCCGCTTCCAACTTTAAAGTCCGCCCTTTATTAACCGGGCCAGAAGCAGGAGCGGAGTACTCGGCGGTTTGGGTTTGCAGACCCACGGTGAATGTCTTTGTTGCAGATGCGGTAGCGCACGTTGAATTAGCGATGTAGGTAGCTGTGATTGTGATGGGCCCCAGGGCCGTTGGTGCCCAATTGATTTTTGCCAACGATTTCGCCCCGTCTATATCTCGCGTGGGGTTGAGTGATGCGGTTCCCAAAACGTTTTTATTTGAATCGGTGAAAGTCACAGTTCCGGCTGGGGAATTATCTCCGTATGCGTCTGCAACCGTTGCGACCAACCCTGCTGAGATATTTGGTGACAGAACTGGCGCCGCCGCTAGCGTCATTGTGCTACATACTGTCGAACCACCGCCGGTTATGTTGACTGAGGCAAGAATTCCACCATTATCGTTTGATGCATTTAAGGAGAGGTTTGCGACTCCAGAATTTTGCGGTGTCCACGAGTGTGATCCTGCTCCACTTGCGTCTACAGAAATCGATGAAGTTAACCCATAGTTAGTGGTCGGGTTCGTGGCGGTGAGTGTCGTGGCACCTAAGCAACCGGCGAAAGTCAAATTTTGAGCGACGCCAACTGTGCCGCTGGCAGCTCCAGTGAGGGTGCAGCCGTTAGCTGCCGATACAGGAGCGGCCCCTAGACCCATAACTCCTACGGAGAGTGCAGCTGTGGCGAATAACGAGATGAAACGGCCGCGTGTTCTCCGCGACGAAAAAACAGAAACTAGCATTTGAATACCCTTTCATCGGCGATTAAAATCAGCGTAGCTCTTTCTCGGAAAAACAGTGTCGCTCGCTCGCCTTTTTTCTTGATTAACCTTAGGCAGACACCAAAAATGTGGGGTTATCCTCACTTATTGGGTGCCCTCAAATAAGTTGCCTAACACGATCATGACCGGGGAGATTTTTTCACCGCGAGCCACTTCGGTAAAAGGCTCTGGTGCGAAGCGCGGAGTGACACCTTGACTGGATGAAACTCGATTGGTACGTCATACTATTGCCTGGCTAAGGCTCTAGCGGGTAAAGCATCACCGCACAGAGCCAGATATGACTCAGCTGCAAGACCATCGTGGTCATCGGGGATTATTCGAGCTAGAGTTTCAGGTGTGAAATCGAAAATCGCGATCGGTCTGGTCCTGCTCATCTGCACCCTGACCGTTAATTCACCCGCAAACGCCGGTGAGCCGCTAAAAAAGAAGCCCTGCTCGACCGGGGGCCGGTGCCATGTTGGTGATGTCGGCCCGAGCGGTGGGTACATATTCAGCATCCCGAGCACACCAGGAAACACCACCGGCAAGACTTTCGAGCTCGCCCCTCGAAACTGGTCTGGCCCCCCAGCTGATCCATCGGTCCCTTGGTGCAATGCGGCCACCGTGGCATTCACGGCTGCGACCTCAACACAGTTCGGAACAGGTGCCGCAAATACCCAGGCCATGCTGACCGCCTGCACCTCCGGGGCGGCGAACACGGTCATCGTCTACCGGGGAGGCGGTAATAGCGACTGGTACTTGCCTTCGGTTGGTGAGGCTGTTCAAATCATGAAGATGCAATCTAAGCCGGCTATCAATAAAAAGGTTGGCCTCTCGTCGTATCTTTGGACTTCAACAGCTTCGATATTCTCCACGACAACGAATGGACCGGGCTGTGAGGTTTGTCCACCCGGCACGGTCCTTATCGGGGGGCCAAATCAGTACGCATACTGGATCACCGATTCGCCGCCATACACCGCGAATTCTTCCTCAATACAAACAACTTTTGCCTATATAACCTTCCCCGTGCGGCCAGTTCGCTCCTTCTGAAGCCGCGTTATCCCCCCATGGCCGTGCCAAGGCCGGCCCCCTCAGACACCAGCTGTGCAGTGATCACACCGTCATCGCCTTGCTCACCTAAAACCAACACTTTAGATCCAATCTCGAGCTCATTGACCGTAATTTCTTCCGGCGTGGTGATCTTGGTCGTGTCGGTAATTCGTACTGCAACATCTGCACCGCTAGCTGATTGCAAAGTCAAGATATCTCCGGCAACATGCTTAACCATTCCAGCTGTTGGCCGACCCGCGCTTGACCCAATGGCAGGCGCCGCCTGATTTGTCAGCACAGGCATCACAGTTGAACTACTACCAGCACCCTTACCGAGTGGAATGCCGATGAACACTCCGACAAGCAGTATTAGAATGCCGATAAGTGCGGTCGTGAACTTCGATCGCTTCTTGGGCGCACGCTTAGCAAGAAGCTCATTCAAGTTCTCGTCGCTCATGGTTTCTCCCTCATCGTCTTATCGCTATTCATGGCGAAGTGCCTCAATGGGTCTAAGTGATGCAGCGCGGTTAGCCGGGTAACTGCCGAAGAATAAGCCGATACCAACGGAGATGGCGAATGCGCCGAGCACTGATGCTGGGACGATCGTCGGTTGAATACCTGCCACTTCGACTCGAGTAACTAGAAATGCGAGCACTAGCCCGAAGAAGGCTCCGATCAGCGATAATACTGTTGACTCAATTAGGAACTGCAGCAAAATCACCCGCCTGCTTGCTCCTATCGCCTTGCGGATACCGATTTCACGGGTGCGCTCAGTAACAGACACCAGCATGATGTTGGTGATCCCGATGCCACCGACCAGCAAACTAATGCCTGCGACGGCACCGAGTAAGGCCGTGAAAATACCAACCGCTTGATTAACCGTGGCTAGTAGACTCGCTTGATTAAAAATCTGGTAATCCCTCGTCTCCACATCAACGCCATGGCGGTCATCAAGTACCGAGGATAGTTGCACTTGGGCCTGCGCCTGCGTTTGTGATGAGGATGCCTGCACCGCGATGGTGTCGAGGCTGCCATTACCGGTTAGGTGATTTCGAACGGTCGTGAGCGGAGCAATGATCGTGTCGTCTTGATCACCGAATCCAGAAGCTCCCTTTTCTACCAGCACTCCTAAAACCGTGAATGGGACCCCATCGCAGATCATTTCCTTGCCGATGGGGTCAGTATCCGTAAATAAGTCATCGGCCACGGTCTTACCAATCACCGCAACCCGACGACCATCAACTTCATCTGCATTGGTGAAGTAGCCACCTTCTGAGACTGCCGAGTTAGAAATTTCGAAGTAGGCCGGCCAACTACCGACCATCGCCGTGCTGTGACTTAATGCCCCAAAGGTGCATGTCACGCGTGCCCTCTTAGTGGGCGCCGCTGCGCTGATATCCGGCGACAGCACTTGATCATTTAATGCCACCGCATCATCAACGGTGAGGTCTTTCACCGCGAGACTGGCATCAGACTGAGAACCACCCGCCGCCCCAGGAAAGACGGTAATCAAATTGGTGCCTAACCCTTCGATGCTCCCGGTGACAGCATTTGAGGCGCCCTGCCCAAATGCCACCAGCACGATGACCGCCGCAACGCCAATCATGATGCCAAGCATCGTTAGCCCTGATCGAAGCCGATTGGCCAAGATCGCCTGAAGCCCGCTACGGAAAGATTCGAGGAGGTTCACCTGTTAAGCCGATCCTCAGAAATCCGGCCATCCATTAACACAATTACGCGATCGGCATGCTGGGCTACTTCGGTTTCGTGGGTAATCATCACGATGGTGCGGCCCTGGTCATGCATCTCATCAAGAAGTTTCAGCACGTCTGCTGTCGCCCGAGAATCCAAGTTACCGGTCGGCTCATCAGCGAGCAACAAGGACGGCTGCGCAACCAATGCGCGTGCCACCGCCACCCGCTGCTGCTGGCCACCTGAAAGTTCATTAGGCCTGTGGTGCATTCGATCGCTCAGCCCGACGGCCGCCAACGCCTCCTTCGCGCGCTCGCGCCGCTCCCCGCGTTTTACTCCGCGGTAAGAAAGGGGCAATTCGACGTTTGCCAGTGCCGTAGTTCTGGGGATCAGATTAAATGACTGGAAGATGAATCCGATCTTGCGATTTCGCACAATTGACAGTGCGTCTTCATCCAATGTGTTGATATCAATTCCATCAAGGTGGTACTGCCCTGCCGTTGCCACATCAAGGGCGCCGATGATGTTCATCAAAGTTGACTTACCAGAACCTGAAGCACCCATAATCGCTAAATAGTCGCCCGTGTTTACGGTGAGTGATACTCCGTCGAGGGCACGCACGATGGAATCTCCATCTCCGTACACCTTCGTGATATCGACTAAGTCAAGGACCGGGATCATGGGTTTCAGCCCCGCGGTCGGCTAAATGGGCCGCCGCCGCCCGGTACCCCGCCGGTCGGGAATACTGAAGTGCCACCGGTCGGAATTACCAAGATCTGACCCGCGGTCACCCCGCTGGTTATCTCGGTTAGCGAATCACCCTTGAGCCCAAGTGTGACTTCGGCGGTGAGCGAGGTGTTATCCGGCTGTAGCACTTCTACGGTACTAACCTCGCCGATGGTCGCTATGGCACTTTGTGGCACGGCTAATACATCGATGACTTCGTCGGTGGTAATCGATATCGATGCAGACATCCCAGGCTGAACTCCGGCAGGCACCGAATCCATGCTGACCTTGACACTGAATACCACCAGGCTGCTCGATGCTGACGTAGTTGCCATCGGATCAACAGCTAGAACTACCCCCGTCGTTAATGCACCAGATATCGCGGGGAAAGTGACAGCCGCCAAATCACCCTCGGTAACTTGAGCCGCATCGGTTTCAGCAAAGTCCGCCGAGACGGTGAATAGGCCATCAGGTATCACGGTTATTGCCGCTGAACCTCCCGAAGTTGTGGCCCCACTTGTTGAAATCTCACCAGCGGTGATGTTCACCGAACCGATAGTGCCAGCGACCGGCGCCACCAAGGTGGTGTCGGCTAAAGCCCGTTGTGCTACCGCCACCGCCGCCTTGGCAGAGTCGATCGCCGCCTGAGCCACGGTCGGCGTCGCCGCCGTACCGCCAGCACCTAGTGTCAAAATTGCCGCCTGAGCATTGGTTAGCAAATTCTGGGCGCTCTGCACCGACTGAGCATTGGCGATTTTGCCTTTCTCTTGCGCATTCACCGCATTGGTTAGTGCTTGGCTCGCTGTGCGCACTGAATCAGAGCCCAGTTTCGATTGATCGGCGATCGCTTTACGAAGGGTCACGTTCGCCGTTGATAACGCCATCGCTGATTTCTGGACAGTCTGGCTATCTGCCTGCTTACCTTGAGTTTGCGTGGTTACTGCAGAGTCGTAGGCGTGTTGAGCATTAAGGGTGGTGCCTGTAGAAGTAGCGCAGTTCACCGAACTAGAACCAAAGGCAGTACAAGTCGTTGAGCCAACCGCCTTGGTCTGAGTGAGCGTTTCGGCAGCTTGATTCACCGCTAGGTCATATGCCGTGGCTGCATTCGCCGCCGCCGTCACGGCCGCGTCGTAATTGATTTGGGCGCTCTTCACCCCGTTTTGGGCAGAGCGAATTGCTTCTGCTGCCGACGCGTTAGGGCAGGTTGCATCATCTGGATTAACGCACGCATCCGCCCACAACTTTTCAGCCGCGGCCAGATTAGACCGTGCCTGCAATACCGCGGCCTTCAGACTGTCATTGGAAGCTGCCGACGCATCACTTGTTAGTTTCAGTTGCACCTGGGCATTGGCAACCGACGAGCCCGAAGTCGAAGCCGAACTAAGTGCTTGAGAAAGGGTCGCCTGTGCTGCTGCGAGTTGTTGCGTTGCCGTTGTCTGGTTGATCGTTGCGAGCACCTGGCCCTGCTTCACCGAATCGCCTGCGGACACTTCGATACTCGTAACTATCCCCGGTGTCGTAAATGCCAGGTTGATGTCGCCGGCGCTTTCAACCGATCCGCTCGCCGTTACCGTTGATGAGACCGTAGCCGAAACCACCGTGGCAGTGCGGGCTGGAGCCGACGCCCCCTTGGGACGTAGTGCTATGCCCACGATCGCACCCAAAACGAGGACAATTGCTAGGACAAGGGCGAGGTTGATCCAAAGGCGACGGCGCTTCATGCCACTATTCTCCAGTAACCGGAGGGCGCATGCATAGCCAGTACTTGCGAATCATGTTAAGTCTCTGTAAGGATCAATCTTGATGAGTGCAATAGCTCCGAACCGGTGGTTCGACGGCACCGAAGAAGCAGTAGCGAACTTATATTCCAGCCTTTTCCCTGAAAACCAGGTACGAAGGATGAAATCCTTAACTAACCAGAATCCAATGGAGCCCTGATGGAAGATAAAAAAGCCGCGAATCTCGCACTGCCCATAATTGCCTCAATTTTTTGGGCAATAGTCGCGGTTCTGGCTTTCGTACCCGCACTAATGACCGTGATGGTTTTCGACTCAGGGACAGAGGGCGCAAACGCCTGGCAGTGGAGCCTCTTCTACGGAATGTGGGGGCTGGTGATTCTCAGTGCCTGCGCAGTGCCCGGAATTTGGATCGCGTGGGCCCTGACTCGCAAACGCGAAGGCTTAGTTTGGATTCGGTTGGTGGTTGCTCTTATGCCATTGATCACCATCGTCCCAATTACTTACGCTTGGTTTAACGGGTAGTTTCCGATCTATCACCGTTGAGCAAGCCACGACTTGCCTTCATTGCAGTGAGTTTCATCCCGCTAGCTGCCGGCTCGAATGACCATGAGCCGGCCTTTTTCGCGGCTTCTTCATCGCCGCGAACTCTGTTTCATGTTCAGGCAGCTACTCTTCAACCATGCGAAGTGCCCGCTCTCGAAAATGCTGCGGATACTGACGTGGCATAGCCCCATACTCCTATAAAAAGCAGAACTAAACCCAAAGCGATTCGGACCTTCTCGTTACTCGGTCCAGTATCACATTTTCAACCTTCGGAACCATTTACTTTTTTGCATAAACTGGGATAAAATCAATGAAATGTTGGCTGTCCGAATCTCGCAACCCAAGAATCAGTTGCGGAGCGGCTTCTAATGCAAAGTGAGTTTTAGCGCCATGAGAAAAGGTGCAGCGGTAGGTAGCTCAATCGTCCTCATCATAATTTTCGTGACACTTTTGCTGACCACGGTCGATGCTCTTAGCGCCAAGTATTTCGATGGTGACCCATTCGATGACGAACCACTTGCTTTCCGTCTCCCGGGATTTTCCCTCGCCGTGGTTCCTGGACCACACCCAATCGACTTTCTTACGATCAGCATCATAGGAATCATTTTGGTTGGGATTGGATCCGTCATCCTGGAGACGCTGAGCGATTTGCGGTTACTAAATCCAGAGTATTTGGAGCTCGACTTAAACCTTCAACAGGGTTCATTAAATTCCATGACAATCATCGTCGTTGTGCCAGCTCACAATGAGGCTGACAACCTTCCGCTAACACTTCCAGCCTTGATGCAACAGACGCGGCCCCCTGATCGCATAATCGTTGTTGCTGACAACTGCACGGATGAGACGGCTGCAGTGGCTCGATCTTTGGGTGCGGAAGTAATCGAAACGGTTGATAACGCAAATAGGAAAGCGGGCGCACTCAATCAGGCCTTTTCTCAATTGCGCCGAAGTGAAACAAGCAGTGATATTTACTTAGTTTTAGATGCTGATACTTCGCTTAGCCCGCAATTCCTTGACGTGGCCGAGCGCTACCTTGCCGGGCATGATGAAATTTTTGCGATCGGTGGCTTATTTTATGGGGAACCCGGTCACGGCCTGATCGGGCAATTACAACGAAATGAATATTTCCGATACCAACTTCAGATTAAGCATCGGCGTGGCAGGGTATTTGTCTTGACAGGAACTGCGTCTGTTTTTCGCGCCCAAGCTTTGCTTGGTGTCGCACAGGCCCGGGGTAATTTAATCCCTGGTAACCAAGGTGAGGTCTATGACTCTGCATCTATTACCGAAGATAACGAGTTAACCATCGCATTGAAGTCACTGGGATTCGGCATGATTTCGCTGCAGGAATGCACCGTCGAAACAGAACTAATGCCAACCTGGAGCACACTTTGGACCCAGCGAAAACGGTGGCAACGGGGCGCCCTTGACAATCTGGCCGAATACGGTGTGACAACTGCCACCGCTCGATACTGGGGTCAGCAGCTGGGTATCGCATATGGCGTCGTGGCATTATTCACGGCATATTTTTTCTTAATTGTCGCAAGCCTGGCCATGGAATACGTCCATCTGTACATATTTTGGCTGGTGGTTACCACGATATTTGTCATCGATCGCGTTGGAACCGTGTGGGCCGGGGGTTGGTCAGCTCGGCTTGTTGCCGCACCATTAGTTATAGAAGTTGCCTATAGTTTCTTCCTGCAATTAAATTTTATTTCCTCCATCATCGACCTGGTACGCCGGAAAAAACAGAAGTGGGGTCACCTTCCCTCCCCTGCAGAGGTGGATCGATCATGATTCCTATTGGTCAGCAAATCTGGGCGGGAATACTGTTCGAGCCTGAACTGCTAAATGAGCCTTGGTTTCTCTTACTCGGGGCATTTGTGTCCTTTAACACAATTGTTTTTGTGGGTCTATCCCTAGGCAAAGTCTTTTATTGGCCAAGAGTAAGAATCCGCCCTCATCCACACCAGGTCAAGGATGAACGCGCTCAGGAAAAATAGTCAAAGGGAGCCCTTGCCTGCTCAACAATTAATGAATGCGGCTGGGCTGCTTGGATCCGCGTTCGCGGATGTTGGGTCTGATGCACGACTAGGTGACAACTAATCTGTGGTGCCGTGTGGTGCTGCAGCAAGTTGTTGTGTTGCCGTGGTCTGGTTGACAGTTGCGAGCACCCGGTCCTGGTTCACTGAACCGCCGGCGCTTTCAACCGATCCGCTCGCCGTTACCGTTGACGAGACCGTAGCGGTCACCACTGTGGCAGTACGGGCTGGAGCCGAGGCCCCCTTGGGCCGTAGTGCCACGCCCAAGATAGCCCCAACGACGAGCAATATGGCCAAGATCAGGGACAGATTTATCCAAAGATGACGGCGTTTCATGCCCCTGTTGTCCATGCCTGCCGATCACCGACACAACGTCACATTGACTGCATCAGGTTCGGGTTGCGTAAAGCCTCCGAGGTGCTCTTCATCTAAACCCTTACCTCACCCTTTGAGCTTGGGTGAGGTCCAGCACCAGGAGAAATGCGCCCTGAACTACAACCGCAGCCCCATCCCCGGCTCCCATCCGTAACTTCCTTTGCCCACCTTCGCCCCGGGCAATTAGCAGAAGACCGCCGGCCATATAACCGACGTCTGCTACCGCATTTACCAGAAGTAGCTTGCGCAGCGAGCCGGCCTTTTTCGCAGCTTCTTCATCGCAGAGCGGAGCGCGGCGACGCCTGCTCAGAACACCAGCGCCAGCGATCAACGCATCAACGGCACCCCACGCGGCAGTCTGCCGGCCAAAGCCAACCAGATCATCGTTTTGGGCCTTGCGGCCCACTAGGGCCATGATCGTTCCGACCGCCACACTTGTAGCCGACCACGCCAGCAATGCGGTGGTAAGGGTGTTCTCCACCAACTGCAGCTGTTGCTCGTTCACATTCGTCATGCCATTGACCTCCATCAAAAAGGCGAACTAAGAGCGGGCATTTATCCAAGGTGAGCGGCAGGATCCAAATCAGGCCCCGACCAGTCCCCACCCAAACCTCAAGCGAAACGTTACTTCGAGTCAGCATTCATTCATTCTGGGTCTCACACGCCTTTCCGCAATTCACATGTGGTTCACTTTAATAAGTCTTGGTCTCAGCCGATTTAAACGGAAGCTCTCACCGAGGAAAGTCTAAGATTGAATTAACTGTGCGCTCGGCCGCTTCAAGTGCCCCTTCAATATGCCCTGCATAATTCGGTGCGGTCTCGGTAGCCGACCAGTGGAATCGACCACCAAGTTGTGGTTGCTGGTAGACAGCATGACCCAGGAGTGCGAAGCCAGGCGAACTTTGAGCCGATTCAGGTGCAGCCATCGCTGGGTTCGTCCACTGCTCGCTGGACCAATCCTGAATCTGGAGTTCTCGCGGTGCGTGTGCACGAGGTCCGAAGATCCGCCCCAACTGTGCGCAAATTTCAGACTCAGTCAGGCCGCTTGGCTGACCTGCACGGGCAAACCCAAAGAGGGCAGACGGGGATCCATCAGGCCCACAAAGGTCGTGTATTTCGTGCAGCGGTCCCGCTCGACTTATCGCGGACCCAGCGAGGCCATCGGAGCGCCAAAAGGGTTCGTCGTACGTCACTACGACCTTGACAGTGTCGCTCATCCACACGGGAGTGCGCTGGGCTATATCAACCAGATTCCCTGGCAGTGCCTCGGGTAGCCGGATGGCCGCCACCGCGACTGCCGGTGGTACCGCGATCACCACATGTTGAGGCTGCCACCTGCTAGTAGCCGTAAGCACCACTAATTCATCAGTGACTTCAATTACGGGTTGATCCAGCAGCACCACGCCCTGGGGCAACTCCCCCGCCAGAGCATTAGTCAAAGCGGCGGCTCCGTTGACAAATCGATGTGCTTGCCCATCAATTGGGTTCCCCGGGTACCGGTGCACTCCGTCCCGTTCATCGATCATCGCGTCACCGGCGCGGTACTGCGGGAATGTTGCAATCTCAAAGCGATCGGTCATTGCCCGGACTCTTCGCTCACCATCCCAAAACCAAGATGCCCCAAGATCTAGTGGACTGGAAAGTAGACGTCCTCCGACGCGGGTCCTGGCCTCGAGCACCGTGACTGCGAGCCCGCCCCGGTGCAAAACTTCACATACCGCCAGCCCGCTGATACCTGCGCCAATCACGACGACATCGGGTTGATGCATATGTAATTCACCTCCTAAACCCACGCTCCGGAGCCCACTATGCCAGTTTGACTACGCACCCAGAGAACTTCATTAGCCTGGCGAGAGCACGTACCTCAACACACTCCACGCTCAGCAGGTCAAGGCATCGATGAGAAAAAGATAGCTCCCTCGGCCAGGCTGCTAACGCCGTATTGCTCGATCCGATGGGACACCGAAGAGTGAACGTCGATCGAGACTTCCATAGCTGGCCGGTAGGACTCAGCCAGATCACGCAAGGCGGCGTCAAGGGTTACGGTCGCAAGATTGGGACTGAGCTGGCGGCTAGCCATGCGCACCTCTTTCGAGCGCACCCGCTCGAGTTCGCTGATCACCGAAGTGAGCTCGCTGGCCATCACATCAGGGCTTTGCCCGATGGTTGCGCGAATCCGCAGCGCGATGGTGACGAGATCGGTCTGGATTCGGTCGTGCAAGAACGATGCGACTTGCTCGCGCACGCGCTCCTCCGATTCCAGCATGGGACGCCGTCCGCCGTGCAGCCGACGATCGCGGGCTGCCCGGGCAATTTGTTCTCACCGGCTCAGCCACACCCAAGGACAACATCCCCATCGAAGCCAATGACAGCGCACGCTTGCACTCCATCGCTGACCTTTAACACCATCTTCATGCCTGTCGTGTTTCCCATGCGGCTTCGATCGGATTCCATGCGGCATCTGGAGCTAAGCCATCAATGACTGGATCGATGAACTGGGAAACTTCGATGAGCACGTGCGTGAACGACTCGGGAAGACCATCGATCACATCTGGGCGGCGTTGCCATGCTGCCCATTTCACCTGCGCTATTTCCGGGTAGCTTGGCAGGAGCGCCGCTACCGGGGTGATTTCGGCTCCTCGGTGATCGGCGACCGAAGTGATTGCTTGGGCCAGTTCGTTCTAGGCAAATGAGTAGCGTCTTGCTAGGGTCAAGATGTCAGCCCAGTCGCGCCAGCGAGTATTAGCAACACCACGCTGCATCGCCGTGACGGCCTTTTCCGCAACCACTGCTGCCATCGGGTAACCCAACACGGTGACATCGCGGGTGAGCAGGCCCGGCACGGTGGTGAGCCGCGGTGCTGGGTAGACCGGATCGCCGACATTGATGTCGATTCCCACCCGCAACTGCATGGTCGCAAGGACATACGTGAGTTTGACTCGGATTCCGGAGTATTCGTCTTCGTCTCGAATGACCTGTGATGAAACTGAACTGGTATCCAAGACAAGGCCATCAGCTGCGTCGATGTTGGCGATGCTTGCGATTTTGGTTTCGATGATCATGCGGTCGTTGTTGAGGTCCAGTGCGAGAAAATCTGCATCTCGAGTTGGCCTGCGGGCATCAAATGCCGCGAGCAGCACTCCACCTTTGAGTACAAAGGCTTCGCGATCATTAGATGAGGCAAGCCTGCGCAAGAATCCTTCTAGCGCGTACAGCACCGACAGTTGTTCGAATCCTTGGCCGGTTTGGCGGGCAAGTGCCTGCAGCGCCAAGTACTGCTCGCCTCCGGGTTGGCTACGGCTCACTTTCACAGCAGCACCTGCAAGACACTGACCAGCCCGGATCGTGCGTGCGGCCACTGTGTGGCAATGCCTAACAGTGACGAGGGTTGAGAGCTTTTCAGGTGTAGCCACGCTCGCAGCGCCTCGATGGCCTGTTCGCGCGGCAGCCCAAGTCGTGGGTTGAATGCATCCACGATCGAACGTTCGGCGCTATAGATACCGATGTCCAGGCCTCGGCCCAGGTATTCCTGCTGGCGCCCAATTTCAAACGTTGCGGGGTCGTACTTGTGCCACCAGACACCAGCGCTCAACGTGGGCAGGTGTGCACCGCGCGGTACGGCCAAATCGTGTCGAGCTGGAATCTCATCGACCAGTCCGTGACGGGCTAAAGCCGAAGTTAAACAAATCGTGACACGCGGTGAACGCAAACGGGCCTGCGCGAGATCCAAGTCGATGAGTGCATCCCGCTGATTGACATACAGGCCGTGTGCAAAGCGCTCCAGCGTTTCTTCAGCGGTGAGTCGCTCAAGCAGGGCTGCAGACATCCCAGCGTCCAGCGCCTGGTGGCGGGTGAAGGCCGCCGGCAATACTGACAACAGCGCCTCTGCCTCCAGCCGTGGTCTCGCCATGAACCATCCCTCTCGTTTTCATGAATTCTACCTCCACAGGTGCCTCTGTGGCAAGGATTATCATTTATATGAATTGGTATAGATCACGTGCTATCCCTTGCCTACCTTCGCCCAACAGGAGCAGCCTCAACCAGGCGTCACCGGTCCGCTGGCAACAGGTGACGTCACGTTGATCTGGCAGATCTGGCGCGTTCGACGACTTTGTGTGCTTTGCCTTCCGCGCGAAGATACGCCCACCAACCTGGTGCTACTCGGGCCAGCATTGAGCGGCGCAGGCACACCGTGGAGTAGTGCATAAGGAAACCCAGATAGGAATTGATACTGGCGATGACCCCAGCCTGGATGTTGAGGTCGGCGATAGCTGCGGCTGGTAATGCATTGTGCCCATATGTGGAGGTGCCGGGAATCGACTAATGCACGTTTTCGTGAGGGAATGTCGGACTTGAACATCACATTACAACACGGCATTACTACACAACATTCGCCAAGAACACGTTTTCGGTGTCCTGATTCCGAGCCACACACCAACTCCCAGTGCAACACCGCCCGAGGCCACGGCCTTTCGATCGGAAAACCAAGAATGAAAAACGGAAAACAGAAGTGATAAATAGATGAAGGGATGAAGTACTAAAAAGCCCGGACCGGACGAACCCGCACCGCGGCGTTGTCCTTGAAGCCGGCGAACACAGCGCCACTATCCGGATTCTGGGCACAGGATCGGTTGGGATCGATCTGCGTCGAACTCCAGTAAGTGACGCTAGCAAACCCGTAGGTGCCACTAGCGAACGTGCCATCTTGGGTACCCGTACACGTACCTGTGGGAGGGGTCCCCGTCCAGGTTCGCGAGTAGTTACACATCGCATTCAACTCATCCTGTGATGGCAAGAACCAATCTGTCAGTCCACCACCACGGTATGCACGCGCTGAGACCCCTGCACCCGAGGGGCATGCAGCCGGCTGCATAGCTGTCGTGTTCGCACTACCAGTCCCAACAGCAGTGAATGTGCCAGTTATGTCTGTTCCCACACCGTCGCCGCACCAACGTTCGACCCTATCCGGGGTTCCCGCGCCGCTCCATGTCTTCGGTGCCATCTCATAGGTCAGGCCGCCAGAGATGAGGAACACCAAACCACCACCAGGGCCGGTATCACCCAGGGCATATGTCCGGGCAGAAGAAGATCCACCGGCAACCGGGGTCTTAGCCCAGGTGATACTCCGGCCGCACGTCCAACCACCTTTAC
>WLLZ01000037.1 GCA_009700485.1 Actinomycetota bacterium
CTCGCACCTGCACTACCCGATGTGCCGATCATCGCGAGCGCGCATCCGAGCCCGATGTCGGCCGACCGAGGATTCTTCGGCTCCAAGCCATTTAGCCGGGCGAATGAGTTTCTTTATGAACTGGGCGCCGATCCGATCAACTGGTCACTTACCTAGCAACCGGTTGCCGCTGAGTGCGCACGTTTTGGTCGTGAAATCGTCATTTTCAGTCGATTTCACGACCAAAACGCGCGCACTCACGCTAACTAAGAAGGGTCGCCCTGCAGTGCCGCGACCCTTGCGACAACGTCCTTGTGAACGAAATATTCTGACACAAATGACATGAAGGGCACGGTGCCGGCAATTAATATGCCGAGGGTGCGCAAAATGCTGTAACGCATCCGAAACGCTAGGTCGACACCAACAATTAGATAAATGAAGTACAGCCACCCGTGGGCTGTCCACAGCAGCCGGTACAGATCCGGCTTGACATCGGTGTTTGCGTAATCCATGAACCCATAGCCCACAATGAGCCAAATGGTGAGGCAGCCAAGAACTACCCCGGTAACCCAGGCCATGATGCGGTAACGAAGTGCGGCACCACCGATTTTTTCCATGGTGTCAGGCTAACCTGTTTACAGTTCACTAGCGCGTGGTGGATCCGCGCCGGCGCGTTGACAGGTGATACCCGCCACTTTAATCCCAAAAGTTGCCGCCTCGACCACGGCGCCTAGGTCCGCAAGGTCGTTGCGGCGTAGCCCTCGACCCAACCATTGCGCCAAGAATCCTCCGCCGAAGGAGTCGCCGGCACCAACGGTGTCGACCACCTTAACCTTAGGCACCTCAAGTGTAACTGTCTCGGCCGCCGTGATTAGCTGAACTGAATTGGCACCGTCGGTAAAGAGGACCAGCGCTCCACTTTCGCGCTGCAACTCCTGGGCCGCGGTCTGCGCGTCTAAGGCTGGGATCATGAACGCAAGATCATCGCCACTTACTTTTACGATATCTGCGCGGGCAAGGACTGAATCAAGGGTGCGCCTGAACGTGTCGGATGACTCCATGACACTCGGCCGGCAATTCGGATCAATCATCACGATTCGATCGGCAGGTGAGGACTCGACAACAGCGCGAGTGGCATCGGCAAGTGGCTGCAAAACCAAGCCGAGTGTGCCAGCGTGTAAAGCTCGGCAATCTGACCCAATCGCCGCCAGCGCAGCATCAGGGGTGACGGCGGTGGCCGAAGTCCTATCCATGACGAATCGATATGTTGCTGCACCGTTTTTATCAAGCTCGGCAATCGCCAGCGTGGTTGGCTCAGGCACCTGACTACCAAGTGCGTAGCGCACTCCGTCTTCGGCAAGCAGTCGCATGATGCGATTACCGAAGGTATCGGTCGAGATCCCACCCAGGAAGGTTGCTGAAACATCAAGACGTGAGATCGTGCGGGCCGTATTCAATGGTGCCCCACCCACAACTGTTGCCAGGACCTTTCCCTCAGCGTCGACGATAATGTCGATTAACGCCTCACCAATTACATAAATCATGACGACGTAACCGTAGTCGAAAAATCGCCATCCTTAGCACTCATTTCTTGCGCATCGCGCCACAGCCAGCGTCCATATACGAAACTGGCGAAGGCCGCGAAGATTAACCATTGAATGGCATAGAAGAGATTCTGGATCGGGAATGCGACATTGCCGGTCACCACGGTTGGCGGTACCGGTGTCGGACCCGGCGTGAACGTGGGTTGCTGGGTGGCCAAAGCGAGATACCCGGGCCTGGTCTCCGGGCCCCAAAGTTTGCGCAGTTCGACGCTCGAAATCGCGACTAAGGTGCCCGGGTCCGGTTTAGCATCGGCATAGAAGCCCTCATCTGGTTGCACCACACCGGTGACTACCACTGCGAGCGCCTGCGGCACTGCACCCGGTGCGGTGGGGTCAGGGAGCCAACCGCGCAGTACCGCGATAAGTGACCCGTCAAATAGTCGAAGTGGGGTCACAACCCAGACTCCGGGTTGATCAGCAAATGAGCGATTTAAAACCAGCACCTGGCCAGCGGCCTCATAACTTCCCTTAGCGAAAACCGGTTGGCCAATTAATTCATTCGCCAAGTTGCCACCGGGCACCGCGACTTCTTCAATGGCGCGTGGTGCCGACCTCGATGCCTGTTCGGCTTGAATGATGTCTTGGGTTCTATCCCACTGCCAGCGCCCTAATGCCACGCAGCCGATCATGAAGATGGTCGCTAGCACCGCGAAACCAACCCAGCGCGGCGTGACCGCCGTGCGGAGCAGCGCGCTAGGAGTTGGGCGCTTGCTCATCTGCTCCGCGCTCAAGTGCCTCATTGGTCAGTTCGAGATCCGCGGCTGGTTCTTCATCGTCAATGTCTTCGCTATTGCCTCGCCCCATCGGCAGGTCAGGGTTAATCCGCTTCATTTGACGATTAAGTGAAAACCAAAGCAGTACCAAGGCAATTCCCAAGGCCAGGACGAAAAGGCCGGCAATGGGCCCAGCACCATCAATGAGCTTACTTAGTTCGCTATTCGGATCTGGTTCCATTACCTGCCCCTTAGTCCCGCGAATAGATCATTTTCCGGTAGTTCAACGGCAATGGTTGATCTTGCCAGTTCAAAATCTTCGGTCGGCCAAACTGATTTTTGTAGTTCCATCGGGACAGCGAACCACCGCCCTTCGGGGTCGATCTGTGTTCGATGCGCTGACAGTGCCTGGTCGCGGACCTCAAACCACGCGGCCGCATCAACACGAGTTGTTAGTCGATCCGCATCCTCCGGGCGATCCTTCCAGTCTTTGAGCCAATCGTCATAAGGGGATTCCAGATCAGCATCCGTCATTGCCAAGTGCAGCGCCAGCACCCGCTGCTTACTGAACTGTTGGTTGTAGTAGATCTTGGAAACCTGCCACGGCGCACCGCCAACACCTAGGTACATCGCGGGGTCAGCGGCTGCATCAACCGCGGCCATGGTCACTTCATGGGTGCGGATGTGGTCTGGATGCGGGTAGCCACCATTTTCGTCATAGGTGGTGACAACCTGTGGCTGAAATTCACGGATGAGTGCGACCAATGGCGCAGCGACGAGTTCGAGCGGCAGGGCGGCGAAGCAACCCACCGGCAATGGGGGCAGCGGGTCGCCCTCCGGGAACCCAGAATCTGGGAAACCCAGCCACACTTGGCGCACGCCCAAAATCTCAGCGGCCCGCGCCATCTCGCGGCGGCGTACTTCCTCGAGGCCAAGTTCGGCGACCTCGGCCGCCGCCTGCTGGTTTAGCACGTCGCCACGCTCACCGCCGGTGCAGGTCACCACCAATACTTCAACACCCTCGGCCACATATTTAGCTGTAGCGGCGGCACCCTTACTCGATTCATCATCGGGGTGGGCATGGACCGCCATGAGGCGCAGGTCTGGGTACACAAGCATTAGTGTGGCATTCATGCCCTCGCCATTTCGCCGGGACCAACTCTCCCCGGAGATGATCGCCCGATATGGGCTAGATCGACGACCAATAGGCACCATTATCGGCGCGACCATTTTGATAGTGGGTTTTGTGGCCGCCCTCATTTTTGTCTCACTCGGACTAAATCGCGACACGCTAACCGCCACCCTAATCACCTGGGATGACGTCGCTCCCGACCATGTGTCAGTGACATTCGACGTGCAACGCCAGGCGGCAGACACCGTCACTTGCGTTGTGCGTGCACAAGACAAATCCAGAGCCGATGTCGGCTACGCGGCCATCACCCTTGAGCCCGGAGCAGCAACCGTGCGCGTTGATTATGAGCTTCGCACCTTGGCGCCCGCCTATGTCCTCGAACTCTTGGGATGCAGTGTCGGGCCCACCGCGAATGTGATCCAACCCCAATTCCCGCCCGGTGTCGTACCGCCAAACCAGCCCTGGTCCCCATAATCGATAACGATTCACGCTCGCAGTTCCCCTTTTATGAATTCACCGTTACCCTCGTCTTTCATGAGCGAAGTGACTTGGTTGACCCAAGAGGCATATGACCGACTACAAGGTGAACTTGCCGAGCGCGAAGGCCCGGGCCGCACCGAGATCACCAAGCGCATTGAACTCGCCCGCGAAGAAGGTGACTTAAAGGAGAACGGCGGCTATCACGCCGCAAAAGAGGAACAGGGCAAGAGCGAGGCCCGGATTCGTCAACTGCGTCAACTCTTGGAGAGCTCACAGATCGGCGTGCCCGATGCCGAGGCGGATGAAGTCGCTCAGGGCAAAGTCGTAACTGTGCGATTCCCATCCGACGGCGAAGTCGAAACTTTCTTGCTGGGCTCACGCGAAGAAGCAGCGCACGCCTCCATCGAGGTTTACTCCCCGACATCACCGCTAGGTTCAGCGGTAATGCGTAAGCGCGTTGGCGAGAGTGCCGTTTACCAGCTGGCCAATGGCAAGGAGATGTCGGTTGACATCGTAAAAGTCGAGCCGTATATCCGTTAGCGCGAAGTCGCGTTGCGGTACTTGCGCACCGCCAAGGGCGCGAAGATTCCGATTAGGACCGCGCAGGAAATCAGGGTGTAAAGAGCCGCATGATCGAGCGACCAGTAGTGCGGCTGGATACCCGTCGGGTTACCGAATAGTTCACGCGTGGACAGCACCAAAGTAGATATCGGGTTGTAGGCGGCTATTGGCTGCAGCCAATCTGGCATTGAGGAAATCGGCACAAACGCATTAGACAGGAAGGTCAAAGGAAACAACCACGCCAATCCTGCGGTATTTGCTGTCTCGGGGTTAGGCACACTCAATCCGATCCAAGCACCAACCCACGCAACCGTGTAGGCAAAAAACAGCAACAGGGCGTAGGCCAGGAGTGCACTGAATAGGCCATTATTTATGCGCCAGCCAACGAGTAACCCGGTGATGCTTAGTACCGCTAGCACCAGAATTTGGCGGACGGCGTCTGCGAACGTACGCCCTAATAGCACCGCTGATGGCGACATCGGCAAGGCGCGAAAGCGGTCAATGATGCCCCGGCTCATGTCTTCGGCAAGGCCCACCGTGCTCGCTGCAGCCGCGAAAGCAACCGTCTGGCCGAAAATACCCGGCATCAGGTATTGGCGGTATGCATTTGCCGCATCAGCCGGGCTCGCGCCGTCACCTGGGATAGGGATTGCACCCCCAAAGACATACGCGAAGAGCAGCACGAAGATAACGGGCTGCACCAGTGAAAAGAAGAGCAACTCGGGTACTCGAATGGTTTGAATGAGATTACGGCGCGCAACTACGAACCCGTCGTGCAATGCCCAACCGTAAATCGGTCGCCGCAATGCGACCGGGCGACCTACCGTAATTGCACTCATCGCCTACGCACTCCTCTTCGACGAGTTGGTTCAGGGCGTTGGGTTTCATCCTCGGCCAGATGGCCGGTCAATGACATGAAGACATCGTCAAGGGTTGGTCGGCGCAACATGATGTCGGTAATTTCAATTTGCTCAAGGTCAAGAGCTCTAATAGCCCCAACCAAAACCATTGAACCACCACTTACCGGTGCTGAAATCTTACTGCCCTCAATCAACGGGTGTCCTGAGATAACCGACTCCATAGCGCGTGCGGCGCGCTCGGCAGTGGCATCGTCATGGACGGTTACCTCAATGCGGTCACCGCCTATTTGATCTTTGAGTTGCTCAGCGGTGCCGTGCGCGATCACGTGTCCGTGGTCAATTACCACAATGTTTTGCGCTAATTGATCGGCTTCTTCCAGGTACTGAGTTGTCAACAGTACGGTGGTGCCATCGGCCACCAAATCGTTGATTACCTGCCACATGCCGAGTCGAGAGCGCGGATCTAGCCCCGTTGTCGGCTCATCCAGGAACAAGATCTCCGGCCGGGCGATCAAACTAGCCGCGAGGTCAAGTCGCCGGCGCATACCACCTGAGTAGGTGCGAACGGATCGATCAGCAGCATCATCAAGATCAAATGAAGTCAGCAACTCCTCGGATCGAGCTTTGACATACTTCGGTGTTAGATGGAAAAGATCACCGAACATTCGCAAGTTTTCGCGTCCGGTTAAGTACTCATCAACCGCCGCGAACTGGCCCGTCAGACCGATCATCCGCCGAACCTGATTAGCTTCCTTAACAACATCAAAGCCAGCGACTTCAGCGTGGCCACCTGTTGGTCTCAACAGGGTGCTCAAAATACGCACCATGGTGGTTTTGCCCGCGCCATTGGGGCCCAAAAGGCCAACTACCTGACCCCTTTGCACGACAAGATCCATGCCGTCAAGGGCTTTAACATCACCGAAGGTGCGAGTGATGCCCTCGGCATAAACCGCTGGTTTGTCTGACATATTTCTCAGCCTACCGGTCGAGAATTTCATAACCGGCTTCGGCCAATTGGCGAAGTAACTCGTCGCGGTGTTCGGGGCCCCGGGTCTCAACTTGAACCACAATGTCGACTTCGTCAACTGACAACTCGGGGTCAAATCGATTGTGCTCAATCTCGACTACATTGGAATTCGACTTGCGCACGGCCTCCAGTAATTGCGCTAGTGAACCTGGTTTATCAAGTACCCTCACTCGAACCGTCAAGAAGCGACCCGCGGCCGCCATGCCAAACCTGATGATGCGCATGAGCAGCAGCGAGTCGACATTTCCGCCACTAATTACCACGGCAACAGGGGGTTCAAAATCTTGCGGGCGCGCAAGTACCGCTGCAGTCGCCGCAGCACCTGCGGGTTCAACAAGTAATTTCGCCCGCTCGAGCAGCATCAGAACTGCACGAGCGATCTCACTCTCTGACACTGTGACGATATCGTCAACTAGATTCGAAATGATCGCAAATGGCACCGCACCTGGTCGACCAACAGCGATACCATCTGCCATGGTGTTCATCGTGGTCAATGCAATTGGTGCGCCTGCTTTGAGTGAGGCTGGATAAGCAGCCCCTTGCTCCGCTTGTACACCAATGACCCGAACCTCAGGCCGTACTGACTTGATTGCTAGCGCCACCCCCGCGAGTAGGCCACCGCCGCCCGTACAGACGACAACTGTTTTCACATCTGGCAGCTTCTCGAGAATTTCCAGCCCGAGAGTGCCTTGGCCGGCAACCACATCAGCGTGATCGAAAGGATGAATACGTACCGCCCCGGTGCGTTCGCTGAATTCGCGTGCCGCCTCAAGTGCGGTATCGATTGTCGGACCGGCGAAGTAGACATCAGCACCGTAACCTTTGGTGGCTTCAATTTTCGGAATAGTCGCTCCGTCTGGCATGAAAACCGTGACTTTGACGCCAAGTAGTTGGCCAGCGACGGCCACCCCCTGCGCATGGTTACCAGCGCTGGCAGCAACAACCCCACGCGCTCGCTCGGATTCGGAGAGTTGGGCAATCTGGTTGTAAGCACCGCGGATTTTAAACGACCCAGCGCGCTGCAAATTCTCGGTGACCAACATCACCGGACCGCCCACCAGAACTTCTAACCACCTAGCGCCGGCCAACGGCAAATCTCGTATAACCCCTTGTAGGCGCACAGCCGCCTGCTCTATGTCGGCAAACTGCGGAAGTTCGCTATCGCCCATGGGCTTCATCCTTCCAGCACCGGTTTAGTCGGTAGCGCCCGCTGGGCCGCCAGGTGGGCATTTGATGCCGCGTGCCGGCCCGCCGCCCCGGCCGACCCCTTATCAGTGCGAACCGCACCTGAATAGCCGCCCCAGGCCCCTCTGGCTGAGGTATTGGCGCGATGGAAGTCACTTATCTCAGTGGTCTTCCCCCGCAGCACCAATTCACCCGCCTTTTGACCGGCTCGACCTTTGTCACGTTCGGCGAGCACTTGGTCGCGTGCCTGGTCACGAGCAGCCTGTAGGCGCTCCTCTACTCGCGCAATATAGGAGCGGTAGAAACTTACCCGTGCAGTCTGAGCAGTATGCGGCCTCGTCGAGCGTGACCAACTCCCACCGGATTTCTTCCAGGCCACATACGTCTCAGCTCGCCATACTCCTAACGCAAGCCAATTTTGTGCAGAGTGGGTCATTTGAACTGCAAGTGAAGCGAAGAGCGCCTCAATCGCATCAAGATCTCCCGGCATCCCATATGACATGACATAAGTTGAGTTACTCGCAATATCGACGTGCGCATCATTTGCGTGCGCCACCGCAATAAAAAGTGAAATCAGGTGTTGATTGGCTCTCTTGCCTTTTTCTCCGATGGTGACCGTGCGAATCTCCGGAGCTTGGCACATTTCAATTTTCGCGGTGTGCGCCCTAGCAAAAGCCAAATCAACACTTGCGGCGGTGGCCAGTGCTTGGGCCTTCATTAAATAAGCATCCGCCTCAGCGGCATTGTCGGTGCGTTCCGCTTTAGCCAGCAGCGCACTAATTCGCTCAATCGACATACGAGCCCACAATAACCCCGGACCCTTGATATGCGCCCTGCAGCACCAGCGCGGCTTCAGAGCCCAAGATTTCGCATACCAACCAGCACATGCTGGTGGTAAAAGCAGAACCATGGATTGCCACAGCAGCCGCTGCGCGATCAGCCGATGAAAAAAGTAGATGGTGGGTCAGCTCATGCAGCAATACCGCCTCACGGCAGGCCCAACTGGGCTCACCGGCGGTACCTGAAAGTGGTATCGCGATTGTCTGACCCACCGACTCGTAGTGCGCCATTGCTTGCCCGGCCCGGGCTCGCACGACTACTGAACCTGCACTCGGATACCTGCTCATTACGCGTTTATTTACCATGACACCATCGCAATAACTTTGCATCGCCTGAATTGTTTCGAATTGCTTCTGCTGTGGCAAAGTTAATTTCGACCCAAAGAAATCTATTACCCCGCCCCGATCCAAAGCCGCCGACCATTGATTCTCGGCGGCATAGACCAAGGCCCGTGCGGTGTCGCGTTCAGCCACCGGTGTACCTCATCAGGCCTGTGGCCAAGTTGGCCGCTCGACTGGCCCGGGCCGAGTGACAACACCGGTGGCAATACCCGCAAATAGAGCCGCACCCACCGCACCTGGTTCGTTAACCTCACATACGCGGTAGTCACCAAGTTGCCTCTTCTTGACGTCAGCAACCATCACGTCATGGATCCAGCCACCACCGACAACCGCCGAGGTGCGCGGGCCCACCACACTTTCGACGAAGCTCAACATGGTGGCGCTCTGCTCAAGGAGATCCTCGACGGCGACCCGCCAAGTTAGCGCCGGTGACGCATCGTCATCGATACCTGAGAGGCGAAGCCCGCGATGAGATGCCGGATCCAATTTCAGCGCAGACTTCGATCGATCAATATTTAGTGCTGCCCTAGCCAACTCCCGTGATTGATTGCGATCTTTGATACCAAGTAGTGCGTGCACCCGCTCCAATGACAGTCCGGCCAAGGTCGCACCCAGAATGCAGACATGATCTGGAATAACTCCCCACAAGACCGCAGCATCTTGATCAACAAGTAGTTCAAGCTGATCGCGAGAAATAGGTGCCGGCTCGAATCGCATAATCGCCTCTGCGGTACCCATAGAATTAAAAAGCGAACCAGAAATTGCGGCCCCTGAAGCGAATGCCGCCGACTGATGATCCATGCCAGCTACGGTGAGGGTCGCACCGATGAAAGCGTCGGGCAATTCACCTCGCACCGCTCCGCAATCCTCCCCTGCTACAACAAAGCGACTCGGCAATAAGTCACCTGTTAACTTCAGGGTTTGTTCCCAAGGCTGGCAGATTACGATGTCAAAAAACCCGGTACGTGAGGTTAATGACAATTCACCAACATGCTCACCCCCAAAATGAAATACGATCCACTCGGCTACACAAAGGTGTCGCACAGCTTTTTCGGCGCCCGGGATATTTCGCTGCAGCCACAAGATCTTGGCGACCGAAGGTTTCGAGTTCAGCCGCATCCCAACATGTCGATGAAAGTCCGAACGTGAAATATGTTTCTCAATAAATTCGACTTCACCGCGCGGGTCATGCCAAGCTAGCGCCGGTGCTACTACTTGACCGGCCGCGTCAAGGAGTACTCCGGTCTCGGCCATGCCAGTAACACCAATACCGGTGACTTTTGCACCGGCCGGCCAACCTGGGTCGGCGCTGAGCATCGTGAGCACCGCGGTGGCAGTGGTCGCTAATTCGATTGGGTCAAGTTCGGCTTCGGCGCCATGGTGGCGCCACGGGGTTGGCAGGGCGGCCTCGGCTACCTGCTGGCCCGCTAGATCAACCGCAACGGCCTTGACCCGCGTGGTACCCATATCCAAACCCACGAGCAGCGGCGGTGCCATCTGCGCTCCCCTCTGAGCGGATCTAACAGGGCAACCTCCCCCATGCACCTGAGGATAGGCTCAAACCATGACAAACCATGAGTTCCGGCTACGCCGGCTCTTTAATCCGAATTCCGGGCGCTGCTTGGACATTGCCGTTGACCACGGATTCTTTGGCGAACGCAGCTTCTTGACCGGGATCGAGGACCTAGCCGCGGCCGTCCAGATCTTGGCCGCCGCCGAGCCCGATGCCATCCAATTGACCGTCGGTCAGGCTCCGCTGCTCCAGCGCCTCGGTGGGCGCCACCGCCCCGCCTTAGTCCTGCGCACCGATGTCGCCAACGTATATGGCACCCCACTACCTGATTACATGTACAGCCTGATGATCCCCGAGCCCGCACTTCGCGGTGTGCAACTTGACGCCGCCTGCGTTGTTGTCAATCTCTTCGACTTACCCGGGCGCCCCGAAGTACGTGAAGCGTGTCTGAAAAATGTGCTGATTGCGCGTGCCGACTGCGATCGCTACGGCATGCCCCTAATGGTCGAGCCGCTTGCGATGAAAGAGTCCGAGTCGGGTGCCTACACCGTTAACGGCGACGTAAACACAATTTTGCCGGTGGTTCGGCAGGCCGTTGAACTCGGCGCCGACATAATCAAGGCCGACCCGACCGATGATCCTGAGGCCTACCGTGACGTCATTCAAACCGCGACCGGAGTGCCCGTGCTTGTGCGTGGTGGCGGCAAAGTCCCAGACCGCGAGCTTCTAACTCGAACCGCCGCCATGCTTAAGGCTGGAGCCGCCGGTGTGGTGTACGGCCGCAACATCATCCAGCATCAAAATCCAGTTGGCATGACTCGCGCAATCATGGCGATGCTGCACGCCGAAGCAGACGTCGATCAAGCCGAACGTCTCATCGCTAGTTCGTGACACCAATGGAAACCGTCCGGATCGGAATCATCGGCGGCGGCCTCATGGGTCGCGAGTTGGCGGCGGTCTGTGGCCGCTGGCTCCATCTGGTTGATCACCCGGTCAAACCGGAGGTAGTGGCCGTTGCCGACCTAAACGAAGACGCGCTTAATTGGTTCAAGCGGGTCCCAACCGTGACAACACTCACCGCCGACTGGCACGACTTAGTTAATGATCGCGATATTGACGTCCTTTATATCGCGGTACCACATAATCTCCACGAGGAAATTTACTTAGCAGCCGCAGCGTCGGGGAAAGATTTCTTGGGCGAAAAACCATTTGGTATCGATCTGGCAGCCGCTATCGCAATTACGGATGCGGTTGTTAAGTCCTCTACTTTCGTTCGGGTCTCAAGTGAGCTGCCCTTCTATCCGGGGGCGCAACGCTGTTTTGAGATCGCCCGATCAGGTGCCTTGGGTGAACTCGTGGACGTTCGCAGTGGCTTCTCACATTCATCCGATCTTGACCGCAATAAGGGTATTAACTGGAAACGCAGACAGGCCACGTGCGGTGAGATTGGCGTGATGGGTGATCTGGGCATGCACGTCGCCCATGTGCCATTGCGCTTGGGCTGGGTACCAAGTGATGTCTACGCCCTACTCGACAATATTGTCACCGAACGCCCCTCACCAACCGGGCCCGCCGACTGCGATACCTGGGACAACGCCCTGCTGGCCATGCGCACCCCAGCTGAGGCCGGACGCGACTTCACGATGCTTTGGGAGACCAGGCGTATTGCCCCGGGCCAGATGAATACTTGGTATTTCGAGGCCCTCGGCATGGACTCCGGCGTTCGTTTCTCTACGCGCACCCCGGCCACCTATCAACATTTCGTAGTGCGCGATGGTCAGCAAATCTGGGAGGAGATTCAGCCCGGCAACATTTCAGCGTGGCCGGTTATCTCCGGGGCAATTTTCGAATTCGGGTTCGCCGATGCCCTCCTGCAGATGTGGGCCTCATACCTTGCCGAACGCGCCGGTGCCCTCGGTGACCGTTTTGGCACCGCCACTGCGCAGGAGGCACTGACCGCACACCGAGTTTTCGATGCCGCATTACGTTCATCGCAAACGCGCACCGCCATCACACTGTGAGTAATCGCCTCACCGGAGCCGTCGGCCGCACCCCACTACTTAAAGGGTTACCGCGCGAGGTCGCAGTCCTTTCAGCGGTAGCTTTTTGTGTTGCCCTCGGATTTGGGATTCTGTTACCAGCGCTACCAGTTTTCGCCCGTACTTTTGACGTCTCTGCGCTCCAGGCCAGTGCGGTGATTTCGGTCTTTGCGCTCGCTCGATTTGTTACCGCACCGGTTGCCGGCACCATGGTTGATCGACTTGGCGAGCGGATGATTCTTGGTACCGGGCTTTTCATTGTTGCCGGCTCAAGTCTGGCGGCTGGTTTTTCGCAGAGCTATCTGCAGTTGCTTGTGTTTCGCGGGGTTGGCGGTCTCGGATCGTCCATGTTCAGTGTCTCGGCCCTAGCCCTGCTGTTGCGCGTGGTCGAAAATGCGCAACGCGGCCGGGCATCCAGTGCCTTCCAAGGTGGTTTCCTGCTCGGCGGGGTAGCCGGCCCTGCTGTTGGTGGGCTGGTCGTCGCGTGGTCGATACGAGCACCATTCTTTGTTTATGCGGCGACGCTAATCGTGGCCGGAATTGTCGCACTTGTTTTCCTTGCCAACTCGCGCCTCCATGAGCGCGAGGAGCTTGTCTCTGGCGGCGAGGCCGGCAAACTCGAAACCCTGCGCCTGGCTTTGAAGGATGGCGCCTACAGAGCTGCGCTCGTGGTGAACCTGATCACTGGATTCTTGATCCTTGGTCTGCGCTCATCGGTCGTGCCACTTTTCGTTACCGAAGGCATGCAAAAAGGGGCATCGCTCACCGGCATTGGCTTTTTAGTCGCAGCTGGTTTCCAGGCGGTGCTGCTGCTACCCGCCGGACGGCTGTCAGACACCGCGGGTCGGCGCAAGGCAATGCTTTACGGAACGATCGGCACCACCATCGGAATGATTGCCCTCACCGCGACGGATATTGCGGTGAACGGCTGGGGCACCACCGCTGTTGCCGGTACCGCACTATTTCTGCTTGCGATGGCAATACAGGGCGCAGCATCCGCGTTTTTGGGCTCAGCGCCAACCGCGGTGGTTGGTGACATCATGGGAGGTAAACGCGGCGGCATCGTGGTCGCAACTTTCCAGATGATGAATGACTTAGGCGTAATTTTCGGGCCACTTGTTGCCGGACTATTAGTTGACCTTTTCGATTTTGACTGGGCTTTCGCCGCCGCTGCCGGCCTCAGCGTGATCGCCATTATTTTCGTGTGGCTCATGCCTGAGACTTTGAATAGGCGCGGTAGTCTCCCTGTTCGCCCTCCCGAGAATCCAGCAGCAAAGGAATTGTCTTGACCAATGTGTCGAGTCGCCCACATCGGTCGGCAATAGTCGCAGCGGTGGCCACCGTATTAGCGGTCCTTGGGCTTACAGGCCTCATCATGTTGCAAAATCAGTCACTTTCCGTAGCTCCAGGCGGGGCGGTGAACTCGATTGATGCAACAGTTCCAGCAATAAATGAAATGCCAACCTCGCAGGCAACAGTTGACCCAGCCACTTTGCCAATACCCACATTCAAAAACATTGTTTTCGTGCTCGCCGACGATCTTGATAGCGCCTCATTTCAACAAGTACCGCGCCTAGCTGCACTCTCCGACAAGGGCATGACATTCACTAACCACGTGGTTACCGATTCGCTGTGCTGCCCGTCAAGAGTGTCAATATTGCGAAGCCAATACGTGCACAACCACCTAGTTGTTTCAAATAGCCAAGTAAGTGGCGGAGGCTGGCCAACGTTCGCAGCGCGCGGTGAGCAAAATGACTATCTACCGACTTGGTTGCAGGGCGCCGGGATCACCACAGCGCTCATTGGCAAATTCCTCAATGAGTACCCGAGCGGCAAGATCAAGGAGGTACCGCCCGGCTGGAATACGTGGGTGGTACCCACTGTCGAACGAAAGAGCTTGAAGCCCTGGCAGGCCTACACCGGCTACAACTACACCCTGAATATCAACGGCGAACTTCGCGACTACGGATCAACGGCAACTGATTTCCTGCCTGATGTTTTGACCCAGCAAGCCACCGATTTCATTACTACCGTAGCCACCCCGTTCTTCCTGGAACTGGCAACATTTAGCCCCCATGATCCTGCACCGGTAGCAGATCGCCATGCCCTAGACCACCCATTCACCGCGGTGCCGCGCACCCCATCATTTAATGTCGCTGGGATCGGCGAAGCCCCATGGCTCTCACAATTCCCGGTCATCCCAGATAAGCGCATCGCAGTATTCGATAAACTGTGGCAACAGCGAGCGCGCTCGGCTGAATCCGTCGCCGACGCTGTTGACTCAGTCCTGGCAACTTTGGCGACAACCGGTCATAGCGATGACACGCTGGTGATTGTAACTTCTGATAACGGCTTTCACGCTGGCGTTCATCGCCTACCAAAGGGCAAGCGCACCGCTTACCGCGAAGACACAGTGGTTCCACTGGTGTTGATTGGTACTGGGATTCCCCCCGGCACCAAAGTTGATGCCATGACCTCAACTGTTGATTTCGGTGTTACTTTCGCAAAGATCCTTGGTGCGCAATCCCCCACGTGGGCTGATGGGCGCGACCTAACTCCATTCTTCGCTGGGCAACGCCCCGCAAACTGGCGCAACGGAGTGATTTCGGAGAGCATGGGGGTGTCACTGCCAGGTGACCCTGACTTCTCGCCCTTCAGCCCACCCAGCTTCACTTCACTTCGTACCGAAAAGTGGCTTTATACCGAATACGTCGATGGCGGTATCGAGCTCTTCGATCGCACGATGGATCCGTACGAGGTGAATAACATCGCGGCCACCGCTAACCCCACTTTGCTGAATCAGCTGCATGCGCAACTTCAAGCACTTCACTCTTGCAGTGGCGCTTCCTGTCTAGTCGCCGACAGTATGCCGAATTAGAGCGCTTGCTCCAAGTCTTCGATTAGGTCCGCGATTGATTCAATTCCAACTGACAGCCTGATCAAATCAGCTGGCACTTCTAGCGGCGTGCCCGCTGCTGATGCGTGGGTCATGCGCCCAGGATGCTCAATGAGGGACTCAACTCCGCCTA
>WLLZ01000038.1 GCA_009700485.1 Actinomycetota bacterium
AATGATCTTGGTTTCGATAGTGGTCGAGCTGATGGCTACTTCGGCAGAAGCACCGATACCGCCTTACGTGAATTTCAACGAGGCGTGGGCGTTGATGCTGACGGCATTTGTGGCCCTGAGTCATTTAAGGCTTTCGACCGGCTCATGCGCACCATCAGTGGCGGCAATGCTGCGCGGCTACGCGACCATGTGAGTCTAACTTCATTGCAGACCGGGATTGCGGACAAAGTTGTGCTACTTGATCCTGGAAGTGACCTTGGCGCTGAACTCTGCGAAGCGGTTGCGGTGCGAGTTGAGGGCCGACTAGCTGCGCTTGGAACCCAGGTTTTACTCACCCATATCGCGCAACCAAGTAGTACTTTAGGTGAGGCTGAACGCGCGGATTTCGCCAATCGCACCGGTGTTGATCTGGTGGTTTCAATTCACGCCACACAACTTGCTAGTAAGAGAGCCTGCGGCGCAGCTGCTTTCTACTTTGGTGCACCAGATGCCGGCGCGCACTCCGCAAATGGTCGAGCGTTGGCTGAACTTATTCAAAGTGAACTTTGTGCGCGAACCGGGGCAGTTGATTGCCGCACCCATCCGCGCACGTGGGATCTACTTCGACTTACGCGGGTTCCTGCCGTTCGCGTCGAGCTCGGATATATGTCCAACCCGTTGGATGCGAGCAGGCTGCGTGACGTAAAAATGCAGGACGCCTCTGCTGAGGCCATCGCAACCGCCCTAAAGCGTTTTTGCTCCCCGCTTTAGACCGATCAGGCCGCCTGTCATTTCTTGCTAGTCAAGCCTGTCATTTCTTGGTGTTCTGCGGGCTGTCGCGGTCGCGACCACTCAATCTCACCGAAAATGGCACGCTAACCGGTGGCCATTCAATCCGAAGTCGGCAAGTAATTGGGCGCCACTGGATGCGGCCAAACCAGCCGGGCGATAAAGCCGCCCAGCACCCCAACACCCAAAAGGAGCAGTGCCCAGCCGAGGATCCGCATCATGTGGCCTATCGTAAGGCGCTATGACCGGTTCTCGCCTTGATTCTTGGGTTGACTCCTATGCGGAGCGCACCAATGGCATGGCTGCCTCTGAGATCCGGGCACTTTTCTCGGTGGCTTCCCGCCCCGAGGTGGTTTCGTTGGCCGGTGGGATGCCATTTGTGCAGGCCCTGCCCCTGGATCAGATCGCTGAGACGGTAAGAACCCTGCTCCTGGAGCGGGGTGCCCAAGCGCTGCAGTATGGCTCCGGTCAAGGCGACGTAGTCCTACGCGAACAGATTTTAGATGTGATGCGTGATGTCGGGGTTATCGCGCACCCAGACGACATTGTGGTAACCACCGGATCACAAATGGCCTTGGATTTAGTCACTCGAGTGTTTTGCGACCCTGGTGATGTTGTCCTTGTTGAGGCGCCGTCCTATGTCGGAGCGCTCGGGGTTTTCCGTGCCTACCAATGCGGTGTTGAGCATGTAACTATGGACGATGAAGGCTTGGTACCTGCGGCCTTGAGTGAGGCAATTGTGCGCGTGCGGGCCTCGGGTCGGCGCATCAAAATGATCTACACCATTCCCTCGTTCCATAATCCAGCCGGAGTATCACAAGGCGCCCAGCGCCGACTTGAAATTTTGGCCATCGCGCAGCAGGCGCGGATCCTAGTTCTTGAAGACGACCCTTACGGATTGCTCGGATTTGATGGTGAGGTGCCGCGTGCGATGCGCGCTGACGACGCCGATGGGGTCATCTATCTAGGCTCATTCTCAAAGACAATCGCTTCTGGCCTTCGTGTTGGTTGGGCCGTTGCCCCGCACGGGGTGCGCGAGAAATTGGTGCTGGCTGCAGAATCCGCGGTGCTTTGCCCATCAAACTTTGCGCAACTAACTATCTCCGAGTATCTCGCAACCCAACCTTGGCGCCAACAGGTAAAGGTGTTTCGTGAGCTTTATCGGGAGCGCCGCGATGCCCTCCTTGAGTCACTGCAGGCGATGATGCCCGAAGGCACCACCTGGACTATCCCCGCAGGTGGTTTTTATTCTTGGTTGACATTGCCAAATGGCTTGGATGCAACGGCCATGCTGCCGCGAGCCATTGCGGCACTTGTTGCCTACGTTCCGGGCACCGGCTTTTATGTTGACGGTCAAGGCCGACAGAACTTACGGCTTTCCTATTGCTACCCCGAACCTGATCGAATTCGCGAAGGTGTGCGCAGGCTGGCAGCCGTCGTTGAAGGTGAGCTTGAGTTGGCTAATACTTTCGGTACCACCAGTGGGCTGCATGCCACTGCAGGTTCATCCATGCCAGCACCGGATCTGCGGTAAATGTTATGCAGGTTGTAGTTCTCGCAGGTGGTCTTTCTTCCGAACGTGATGTTTCGCTGCGTTCAGGACGCCGAGTTGCCAAAGCCCTGCGGGCAGCTACTGACTTTGAGGTAATTGAATCCGATGTTGATGCAACGCTGATCGCTAGGCTGCGCGCGCAGGCCCCAGATTGCGTAATACCGGTGCTGCACGGGGCCGCCGGTGAAGATGGAGCCCTCCGAGATGTCTTGCATTCGTTAAACATCCCATTCGTGGGTTCAATAGCGGCCGCCTGCCGGCTCGCTTTTGATAAGCCGGTGGCAAAGACGCTGCTAACTAATGCTGGGGTTAACACCCCCGCCGCGGTTGCGCTGCCGCATTCAACATTTCGCGAGCTTGGCGCAAGTGAGGTGCTCGCTGCCGTGCTCGACGCCGTTGGCCTGCCTTTGATCGTGAAGCCGACAAAAGGTGGTTCGGCACTTGGTGCTGCCTTAGTTCACGAGGCTGCGCAATTCCCCGCTGCGATGGTCGGCTCATTCGCCTATAGCGATGTCGCCTTGATGGAGAGTTGGGTCCAGGGAGTTGAGGTCGCTGTTTCGGTGCTCGATACCCCAACCGGGCCGCAAACTTTACCCCTCGCTGAGATTGTCCCGCTGAGTGAAATCTACGACTACACTGCCCGCTATACCGCTGGTACTACTGAGTTTTTCGTACCGGCAAGACTTTCTACTGAAGTAGCCCAACGCTGTGCTGATGTTGCACTTACCGCGCATCGGGTCCTCGGCCTACGTGACTGGTCGCGCACCGATCTCATAGTTGATGCAGCTGGCACGCCGTGGTTCCTCGAGGTAAATGTCGCCCCCGGCATGACCGAGACGTCTTTGTTCCCGCAGTCCCTCGCTGCCGCTGAACTATCACTGGGTGAGATCACAGCCCAACTCGTTCACACAGCTATCGAACGCGGCTAATACGCCGCAGTGTTGAAAGTTATGGTTAGTGCGGCATAAGTATTAAACCGCCACGAGGCAAGTACCGACGATAACTATCAAAAGGGCGACCTGATCTGACCTGGCCATCTTCTCTTTAAGGAAGATAAGGGCCAAGAGTGCGACAACTATCGGGTCGAGGGATCCGAGCACCGAGACTACGCCGAGGTTCCCCTCGTTGGCTGCGGTGAAGAAGGCTAGGTTCCCCAGTGCTAAGGCAACCCCGGCACCCGCGATTGGAGCGATGCTTCGTCGCGTCAAACCACCCCAGGACCGGTGAACCACGGCTACGACTACAAAAGTGAACAAAATCTGCGGCATCATTGACATCAACATCGAACCGGCAATATTGACCCGTGAGCCAATGTCAATCACGACCGTGGCCAGCCCCCAAAATAATGCAGCGCCACCTGCTAAGGCGATCGCAATTACTGAGTTGGTCTCACCGGGTTTAACCTTCATATTGGGCACATAGAAGGCGATAAGCCCGGCGACCGTAACCCCGATGCCGATAACAGATAGCCGTGAAAGTTCCTCGCCCATCAAGTACGAATAACCAAGTGGTACCAAGATACTAGCTGCAGCTACACCGGTGACAACGCCCATTTTTCCGCGCGCAAAAGCCTTGAGCGCGAGGATGGTTGCGATGAGATTAAAAGTGCCCCCGAGTAGTCCAGGGAGAACATCATTCTTGTTCAGCATCAAGTCGTGGCGAAATACCCCGTTAAGGAGATACGTGATGGTTGTTGCGATCGCGCTAACGAGAATGATGCCGTATACCTTCACCCGTCCGCGGTACCGGCCGATTCCAAATTCCCAGATGCCATATAGGACGGCGCTGGACAAGGCGAGAAGTACGTACACCCGTGTCGCCTTCCGTGGGAAGAGAATCAGACGACACCATCACAGCACTTAAAGGGGTTGGCTGCAAGGGTTGTGCAGGTATTAGCTGCAACTAATAAAGTTCGCCACCGATCAGCGGCGGTCAATCAGGTCAGCGATCCGGCGCAAGTCATCACCATCAGCGCACTCAATAACAATCTTGCCTCGTGCCGCGTTCTTCATGAACCCATCAAGTTGCACCCTGGTATCAAGTTGATCAGCTATTCGCTGCTGCAGGTCATTTACTAAGTCAGCCATTGCTGTTTCACGACTCTTAGGTGTGCGAGTTCGTTTCGTGCGTTCGCGGCCATCGGCTGCCCCGACAAGAATGAGTTCTTCGACTGAGCGCACACTTAAGCCTTCGGCCACAATGCGTTTGGCCATTTCTTCCATTGACTGCTCATCTTCAAGTGATAACAAAGCGCGAGCGTGGCCTGCGCTAAGAACACCGGCCGCAACTCTGCGCTGCACATCAGGCGGTAGCCTCAATAACCGCAACGTATTTGAGACTTGCGGGCGCGAGCGACCAATACGTTTAGCTAATTCTTCTTGGGTGCATCCGAAGTCAGCAAGCATCTGTGAATAAGCCGCGGCTTCTTCCAAAGCATTTAGATCCGCGCGGTGTAAATTCTCTAACAGTGCATCGCGGAGTAACGCATCGTCTTCGGTATCGCGGATTATGGCGGGGATAGCCGTTAACCCAGCTTCACGGCAGGCACGTAAGCGCCGTTCACCGGCAACAAGTTCAAAGCCACTACCGGCCCGGCGCACCACAACTGGTTGCAGCAGGCCAATCTCTTTAATTGAGTAAACAAGTTCAGCAAGTGCTTCTTCTTCGAAAACCGCGCGCGGTTGTCGAGGGTTCGGGACTATTGAGTCCAAAGGGAGTTCGGCATAAACAGCCGCCGGGCCGGTGGGCTCGGCTGAGGTGGCCGTTTCCTCTGGGCTGGTGGCAGTTTGCTTGGTCTTCGGGGCAACTCGAGGGGTGGTATCGGTTGGGATGAGAGCGCCCAACCCTTTTCCGAGGCCGCGCTTAGTTGGATTACTCATTGGCACTACCTACCCAAATTATGGTGGAAAATTGGCCAATTATGGTCCGTTTAGTCATATTTTGTACCTTATTTCCTGTGGATAACTTTGGGGATATCACTTAATGGCAGCGAACTCTAGCGCGGCTTCTCGATAACAAAGGGCCCCTGCTGAGGATGGGTCATAAGTGAGGACGGTTTGGGAGTATGAGGGTGCTTCAGAAAGTCGAACCGATCTGGGGATCACAGTTGACAGCACTCTGGTGCCAAAGTGATTGCGTACCTCATCGGCCACCTGGGAGGCCAACCTGGTGCGCCCGTCATACATCGTCAACAAGATGGCACTGACTTCAAGTTCGGGATTTAAGCTCGCCCGGACCATCTCGATGGTGCGCAATAATTGGGATAGACCCTCGAGGGCGTAGTACTCGCATTGGATTGGTAGCAGCACCTCTTCGGCCGCAACCAGCCCATTTAGAGTTAGTAGCCCAAGGGATGGAGGGCAATCAATGAGAACGAAGTCCAACCCCTTGCCCCCAGCCAGCCCGGTGCCAAGGTAGGTGCCGATGGCCCGGGATAAGGCGAATTCTCGGGATTCGGTATTGACCAGCTCAATTTCGGCCCCGGCGAGATCAACGGTAGCGGGCACCCCGTAAAGCCCCGGGATATCGGGGCAGGGCGCAATGGCGGCGGCTAATCCCGCCTCCCCGCTTAGCACCTCGTAGATACTCAGCACGCCCTCAGCATGGGAAATCCCCAGTGCGGTTGAGGCATTGCCTTGCGGGTCTAGGTCAATTACTAACACCTGATGGCCGGATTGAGCTAAGGCCGCCGCCATGTTCACGGTGGTCGTGGTCTTGCCCACTCCGCCTTTTTGGTTGGCGACAGTGATGATTCGGGTCACTCTGGCCAGCCAAGGCCACTGGGTTTCGTGTTTGTTTCACGTGAAACATCATCCGCATTCGGCGTTTCGGGCCATCCTAAACCAACCTCATGGGAACCGATCTTTTCGGTTTTTGGGGTTTGGGGTGTCATGGGCTTCATTGTGCCGCACCTCGAGTAGCCAACACCACGGTAGTCACCGGATCCACCACCCCCTGACCGCAAATAGCAATTCGAAGATCCTTGATGCCCAAGGCTGCAGCCACTGGCGCAGCCTCCGCCAACTCACTGGAAACCGAACTCCCTTTAAGGGCCACTAGGGATCCACCATTGCGCAGCAGCGGGACTGTCCAACCTATGAGCTTGGCAAGTGGTGCAACCGCCCTCGCGGTCACTACATCCACCCCCGCCCAATCCCGCTGCTTGACTAGATCCTCAGCCCGAACTCGGGTTACCGTGACCTGCTCCCCGAGACTCAACTCCGAAACCACGGTGGTCAAGAAATTGGCTCGGCGTAGCAATGGCTCAATGAGCACTAGTTTCAGGTCTGTTCTGGTAAGGGCCCAAACCAATCCAGGCAGCCCGGCCCCAGACCCAACATCGGCTACCAAAGCCCCGGCTGGGATTAAGCCCTCGGCTGGGTCAGCCACCACAGCGCAGTTCAATAGGTGGCGTGACCAAATCCGCGGTACTTCCCGGGGCCCGATCAACCCCTGTTCAACCCCGGTGCTAGCCAAAATATCCGCGAAGGCCACTAACCCGGGGCAAGCGGGTTGGAGCCATTGGGGGAGCGATTCAGTAGGTGAATGTTCCACGTGAAACGTCGGTTAACTGGTCCGAATGACTACGCAGCGCTTGGGGTCTTCACCCTCGGATTCGCTATTGAGCCCAGCCTCGGCGACCGCATCGTGGACGACCTTTCGCTCAAATGCGGTCATCGGGGCCATCTTTACTGCCTCGCCGGTGCTGCGTGCTTCTTCAATCGCAATCTTCGCTTCTTCGACCAGAGCCGCTCTCCGAGCCGCCCGGTGCCCGCCGATGTCTAACATCAACCGTGAACGCTCGCCCGTCTCCCGGGCCGCCGCCAAGCGGGTCAACTCTTGAAGTGCATCAAGTACCTCACCGCCATCACCAACAAGAAGGTGAAGATCCCCAGTTTTAACCTCGACTACCGAAACCATCGCTCGGTTGCCTTCGACATCAATATCAATATCCCCATCAAGGTCGGTAATATCAAGGAGGGCCTCGAGGTAATCAGCTGCGGCATCGCCTTCGCTCTCTAAAAGGCGTTGGCCCGACAACTTCCCTTCGCCCTCTTCAGGGGTGGGCTCGTTTTCGTTATCAACAACGGTTTCAATTTCGTCTAAAACGGTCTCGGTGTTATCGCTCATAGTCATCTCCTACTGCTTGCCCTTGCGCTTGCTGCGCGAAGCTTTTTTGGGTTGAACACGCGGCGTATTGTTTTCCGACGCTGCATCGGGATCCTCAATTGATTCGATGGCTGGAGCTTTCGCGCTGGCCTTAGCCGCCTTACGAGCCTCCTTGGCCTCAAAAGCTGGAGTACCAGGTTGCGGGCTATTGCGAATCACGTAGAACTGTTGCCCCATTGACCAAAGGTTGGTGGTGAACCAGTAAATAAGAACACCGATAGGGAAGTTGATACCACCGATGGCGAACATTAAAGGGAACACATACAGCATAATTTTCTGCTGCTTCACCATCGGGTTATCAGGCGCGCTGTTCTTCACTATCAATTGCCGTTGGGTTAAGAAAGTGGTTGTCGTCATCAAGATAATGAGAATGAATGCAACGACCCTCGTATAGATCGGCATGAAACCATCAGCGGCTACTTCATCCGCGCCCATGAATGTGCCGTACAACGGCGCACCGAAAATTGACGCCTCGCGTGCTTGCAGCAGAAGGTCTTGGTACTGCGGCCACTTAAATACCCCTTCTGGCACATTCATAGCGATACCTTGCAAAACCCCAAATAGCGCAAAGAAAATTGGCGCTTGTAGCAATATCGGTAAGCATGATGAAAGCGGGTTGGTACCGGTCTCCTTATAGAGTTTCATCATCTCTTGTGATTGCTTTTCACGATCGCCCGCGTACTTCTTTTGGATCTCTTTCATTTGCGGTTGAATAATCTGCAAGTTGCGCTGCGATTTGATCTGCTTAACAAAGAGCGGGATCAATGCGATACGAATAACGATGACTAGGCCGACGATGGAGAACGCCCAAGTCCAGCCACTTGCTGGATCCATAAAAATACTAAGTAGTTGATGGAACTGCACCAGGATCCAACTAACACCGGTGCGTAGCCAATCAAGAATGAACATGGGTTGTGTTCACGTCCTTACGTTTGCGTTCGCGGAACCGGAAGACCGGCTGCAACATCGGGTGGTTGCGGGGTTGAACGCGGGCGTCCATCAGGAAGTATCTCCGGTCGCCATTTACCTGCTGACGGTACCGGATCCAACCCGCCACCGTTAAACGGATTACATCTCAGTAGTCGCCAGGTGGCCAAGCCGGTGCCTTTTAAGGACCCGTGGCTACGAATCACCCCAAATCCATACGAGGAGCAACTTGGGTGAAATCGGCAACTAGCCGGTAGCAACGGCGAGATAAGCAGTTGGTAAGCCCGGATAACTGCCAACTCCAGCCATTTGATGGGCCAACCCACGGAGTGATCCCATAGCCACAGGAAACCCCGGCCGAAGCCATTGATCTCGGTCATGATCGATCTCGTTTAGCGCCGGCCTTAGCCACCACCGCGCGAATGAGGCCTCCAAGCTCAGCCTGGAGCACCGGCTTTGACACCTGCGCAGCCGTGGGTAGTGCCCGAACCACTAACCTTGAACCGGGGGGTAACTCCGCTAGCAGCGCCTGGCAGCCCGCCCTGAGTTGCCTGGTAACCCGGTGGCGCACCACTGAACCGCCAACCGCCGAACTAACGGTGAACCCAACCTTGGCAGGGCCAGTAGCCCCTGGCGGCAGGTAAAAGTGGGCAACTAGATGAGTTTGGGCTACGCGGTAGCCATTTCGTGTGGTTACGGTGAATTCAGCCGACGAGCGCAGCCGGTGGGAGGCAGTCAACATGACCGACCCAACTTAAGGTCAGGCAGAAAGGCGAGTACGGCCCTTGGCGCGACGTGCGGCCAAGATGCCACGGCCCGCGCGGGTGCGCATCCGAAGGCGAAACCCGTGCGTCTTAGCCCGACGCCGGGTGTTCGGCTGGAAAGTGCGCTTCATTGGAAACTCCTGTTGGCTGGGAAGAGTGCTCACTGAGCGTACGGACTCACTGGGTCGCTCGTCAAACCGGGGTACTAATTGTTGGATTTTGAGCTTGAACTTCACCCCCCGGGTTGTGCTCTAGGGGCTGATTGATTATGTTAGGGACTTCGGCCCAAGAAATGCGTCCACATCTGTGGATAAACATGTGGATAGTTTGCTGATAACGGACGGGAAACACCATGGTTGAGCAGGTTGGCACCGCCACCACAGATCTTGCACAAATTTGGGCACAAACCTTGGCCTCACTCGCCGACGGGGTTTTAACCCCACAACAGAGTGCATTTGTGGCATTAACCAGACCCCTGGGCCTCGTTGAAGATACGGCGCTGATCGCCGCACCCAATGAATTTACTAAAGATGTGCTCGAAACCCGTTTGAAGCCAATGGTTGTGCAGGCTCTTTCAGAGACTTTGGGACGTGAAGTCCGCCTTGCTGTCACGGTTGACCCAACTATCGCACCCGATTTTGATGACCTTGCCACAGATGAAGTCGCTGATGCCACCTACGCTGACGCCCTTGATGTGTTACCTGAGGTATCACAGCGCCAAGAAGAACGCCCGGGCACTGGCTCACCTGGTACTCGCGCAGAGGATGCGCGTCTGAACTCTAAGTACACCTTTGACACTTTCGTTATCGGCTCGAGTAACCGCTTCGCCCACGCCGCTGCGGTTGCCGTAGCTGAGCAGCCAGCACGTGCCTATAACCCACTTTTTATCTACGGCGGCTCGGGGCTTGGTAAGACCCATTTACTCCACGCCATCGGCCACTACACCCGAACTCTTTATAAAGGTACCCGGGTGAGGTATGTGAGCTCAGAAGAATTTACCAATGAATTTATTAACAGTATCCGCGATGACAAGGCCGCCAATTTTCAACGCCGGTATCGCGATGTTGACGTATTGTTAGTTGACGATATTCAGTTCCTAAGCGGAAAAGTCCAGACGCAGGAAGAGTTTTTCCATACTTTTAACACGTTGCATAATGCTAATAAGCAAATAGTTGTGACCTCGGATTTACCACCGAAACAGCTACCGGATTTTGAAGATCGGATGCGCTCACGATTTGAGTGGGGCCTAATCACCGACGTTCAGCCCCCTGACCTTGAAACCCGTATCGCTATCCTTCGTAAGAAGAGTGTGCAAGAGAGGTTGGTCGCTCCACCTGAAGTTCTCGAATACATCGCTTCCAAGATTTCCACGAACATTCGTGAACTTGAGGGTGCCTTGATCCGTGTGACCGCATTTGCTTCATTAAACCGCCAACCCGTTGACTTAGCGATAACTGAAGTAGTACTCAAGGACCTTTTCCCTTCGGAGACCGGCCCGGAAATCACGGCGGCTCAAATTATGGCTGCGTCGGCCACTTACTTTGGTGTGACAATTGAAGACTTATGCGGCGCAAGTAGATCCAGGGTGTTGGTTACCGCCCGCCAGATAGCGATGTACCTCTGCCGGGAGTTAACCGATTTATCGCTGCCGAAGATTGGCCAAGCTTTTGGGGGACGCGATCACACCACGGTTATGCACGCTGACCGTAAAATTCGTCACCTAATGGCTGAACGGCGGAGTTTATTTAATCAAGTCACTGATTTGACCAGCCGAATAAAGTCGCAACCGCGGTCGATGTAACACCGCCGAAAATATCATTTATTTATCCCAGAAGAACTCTTTTGTCACATCCGTATCCCTAATCCCCATGTTACCCACACCTGTGGACGATAATTGTGGATAATCCTGTGGATAAATCTTTAAAAATTACCAGTTTCTCCTTGCATCCCCATTAGTGGGTAACTTGTGGATAAACCTGGTTCGTGGGCGCAAATTCCTTCTTTTTTGTGGACAACCTTGGGTAAAAACCCTGCCTCTGGTGCACGGCGCCAATCTTTTCCACCTTCGTCCACAAGACCCTTGGCCGGCGCCCCCAGTTAATCCCCACCTAAAAACCTCTAGGCCACTGGTAAATTTGCCCTTATCCCCAGTTTCCACAGCACCTACTACGACTACTACCTCTACCTTTTATTGGAGTTACAAACCAACATTGGTGATTGATCTGGGGATTACCCTCATGGACTCATATCCACACCGGTCTAGACCTTCCACTAGTGATCACTACGCTCGCCTGACACACTGGGCCCTTCACCAAAGGGTTACTCAATTCCGGTGCCTGAAGCACCGGTGTCTCAACTGGAGGCGATCGTGAAGTTTCGTGTCGAGCGTGATGTCCTCGCTGACGCAGTCGCTTGGGCTGCCCGCACCCTGCCGACCCGTCCCGCGCTACCGGTATTAGCCGGTTTAGTCCTAACAGCCGAGGGCGATTTCTTAACACTTAGTAGTTTTGACTACGAGGTCTCAGCGCGAGTTGAACTACCGGTCAGTGTTACCGAACCAGGAACCACTTTGGTATCGGGGCGCCTCCTTGCCGATATTGCGCGGTCACTGCCAGCGCAACCCGTTGTCATTGAGAGTGAAGGCACCCGCATTGTTATTACCTGCGGGAGATCATCTTTTACCCTGCCAACTTTGCCCGTCGAGGATTACCCGCAGTTACCAGCAATGCCTGCAACATCTGGAACAGTCGAGGGCGCACTATTTGCTGCCGCGGTTGCCCAGGTGGCAATAGCTGCTGGCCGCGATGACACCCTGCCAACACTGACCGGTATTCGTGTTGAAATTGAAGGCGGCAACATTGTTTTAGCAGCGACCGACAGGTACCGACTTGCAGTGCGTGAATTTAACTGGCAGCCAGATTCACCCAAAATCTCTACCAACGCACTGATCCCAGCGCGCACCTTGGCCGACACCGCTAAAGCCCTTGCCTCCGTAGATCAAGTATTCATCGCTTTAGGTGCCCAGGGCACAGGTGAAGGATTAATTGGTTTCGAAGGTAATGGCCGGCGTACTACCACGCGCCTATTGGATGGTGAGTTCCCGAAGTACCGCACCTTGCTCCCGAGTGAAGCCGCAACGGTAGCCACCGTCGATACCTCTGAGTTGGCTGATGCGGTCAAGCGGGTGTCCTTGGTCGCTGAGAGAAATACCCCCGTCCGCTTAGCCTTTGAGGGCTCAGAAGTCGTACTTCGGGCAGGTGCGGGAGATGACGCACAAGCTAGTGAAGCCGTAGCTTGCAATATCGATGGTGATGGGCTAGAAATCGCCTTCAACCCCACCTATCTTCTCGATGGATTAACGTCCGTCGACAGGGCAATAACTCGGTTCTCATTTACCCAAGCAACCCGACCAGCCGTGTTATCTGGGTTGGCTGAAGCGGGCGACAAACCAAGTGATGAGTACCGCTACCTGCTTATGCCGGTACGTCTGACTGGCTGATCGTGTGGGTTCAGTCGCTGAGCCTGACAGACCTGCGCTCATACAAGCAGGTCGATTGCACTCTGCAGCGTGGGGTGACAACTTTTGTTGGGCGTAATGGCCAAGGTAAAACAAACCTGGTCGAAGCGATTGGCTATCTAGCCACCCTCGGCAGCCACCGGGTAGCAACTGATGCCCCCCTGGTACGCACAGGTGCTACTCAAGGAATTATCCGCTGCGAGGTTGTCAACGATGAGCGGGTCATCATGATTGAACTCGCAATCAACCCCGGGGCCGCAAATAAGGCACGAATAAATCGATCTCCGGTACCTAAAGTGCGTGACGTGCTCGGCTTATTAAGAACTGTACTTTTTGCGCCGGAGGATTTAGCCCTTGTAAAAGGTGATCCAAGTGAACGTCGTAGGTTCCTTGACGACCTGTTAGTGCAACGCACACCCCGACTTGCAGGTACACGCAGTGACTACGAACGAACCCTTAAACAACGCAACGCTCTACTAAAGTCATCAAGTATCGCGAGGCGAAGTGCGAGCACTGAGATGCTTCGGACTTTAGAAGTTTGGGATGAGCAACTGGCCGCTTTCGGGTCTGAGCTAGTTGCGGCGCGAATCTCACTACTTGATGACCTAATAAATTTAGGGCGCGAGAAATATAGCTTCATCTCAGGTGATGATGAAACCTTGTTTGGTATGAAATACGTTTCAGCACTTGGTGTTGACACCCCGCTATTACTCGACCGTGAGAGTTGGAAGCTGGCAATTCTTGACGCGATCCGCAACAAACGAAAAGAGGAGCTCGATCGTGGCCTCACGTTGATTGGCCCACATCGCGATGACATCTTGCTAACCCTCGGGAAAATGCCAGCAAAGGGCTATGCATCACACGGTGAGTCTTGGTCAATTGCCCTAGCCCTTCGCCTTGCCTCCTTCGACCTATTACGTGCCGATGGCGTTGATCCCGTGTTAATACTTGATGACGTTTTCGCTGAACTCGACGTCTCTCGCAGGCAGCGCCTCGCAGAGCAGGTGTCGACAGCCACTCAAGTTCTCATCACGGCGGCTGTTGACATGGATATCCCAGATTCCCTTCAAGGGGTTAAATTTTCAGTTAACTCCGGCACGGTTACCTTGCAGGACCCCACATGAGTGAGGATCAGAGCCAAAAGAGCCAACTGGGCCAGCCAACCGATGCCGCAGCCGGGGCACTGCGGCGGGCCACAGCGGGGGGTCAGCCAAAGACAAAAAAGTCAACATCGCGAAAGAAGTCGACCGGCTACCAAGGGCGCGATCCACAACTTCTTGGCGCCGCCGTGGATGATTTCCTTATCGAAAAAGGCTGGGAGCACTCAAGTACCGCCGCGGCCCTTATCGCGAACTGGGCCGATATCGCCGGGGCCGATCTGGCGAACCATGTGGCGCCAGAGTCATTTATTGACGGTGAACTGGCCCTGCGCGCCGAATCGACCTCCTGGGCCACCCAAGTCCGGCTCCTACTGCCGCACCTTCGGACGGTCATAGATGAGGCGGTTGGCAAAGGTGTGGTTAAGAACATAACCGTCGTGGGCCCAAGTGCCCCGAGCTGGGTGGCCGGCCCACGCAGAGTGAAGGGTCGAGGCCCCCGTGACACATACGGCTAAATGCCACCAGAGCACTATCTCAAGGGAAAAACCCAGTTAATCCGGATACCACCTTGGTAATGGGGGGTCGAATGCGGTTAAACGCCCTTCACGGGCCGTGCCGAGCACTTGACTGTCAGAATTATCCACTAGACTCTCCTCTATCTCCCAACCCAAAATTTCTTGAACCCAGCCAGCAGTTTCTTCGCTAAACCAGTGTTTGTCCGTAATAAGGAGGCTCGACCACCGTGTCCTATGACGCCAGCGCGATCACCGTCTTGGAGGGCCTTGACGCCGTCCGTAAGCGGCCAGGCATGTACATCGGCTCCACCGGTGAGCGCGGCCTCCATCACCTGGTCTATGAGGTCGTCGATAACTCGGTAGATGAATCCCTGGCTGGCTACGCCACCACCATCGCGGTCACTTTGCTGGCCAATGGAGGGGTGCGGGTTATTGACGATGGCCGCGGCATCCCGGTAGACGAGCACCCCATTGAGAAGAAGCCAGCGGTTGAGGTGGTGCTAACCGTCCTGCACGCTGGCGGCAAGTTCGGCGGCTCGGGCTACTCGGTTTCTGGTGGGCTCCACGGCGTTGGTGTCTCGGTCGTCAATGCACTTTCCAAACAACTCGATGTTGAAGTTCGCCGCGATGGCTTCACTCACCGTCAAACCTACGACCACGGTGTTCCCACCGCACCACTTGCCAAAGGTGAGGCTGTCACCGAAAGTGGCACCACAATTACTTTCTGGGCCGATGAAGAAATATTTGAGACCACCCACTTCGACTTCACGACTTTGTCGCGCCGGTTCCAAGAGATGGCGTTCCTTAACAGTGGCCTAACAATCTCGCTAACCGATGAGCGAGTGATGGTGGTAGTTGATACCGAAGACGATGACAACGTTGAGCAAGTACGGAGCGTCAGTTACTGCTATGAAGGCGGTATTGCAGATTTTGTGCGCCACATCAATGCCAGTAAAGGTGTTGCAAACC
>WLLZ01000039.1 GCA_009700485.1 Actinomycetota bacterium
CCTTGATCGAAACTGATCACGACCTGACCGCTACCTGCGGGCGCGATAAATCCCTGTGACCAGCCAAGTTGGCCAGTTGGGACCTGCGACTCGAGCACTTGCTGCGGCGACCCATCTTCGCCAACCAATGTTGCGCGCCAGCCCGGCGCTGCCACGGCGCCGACAATAAGTTCACGACCAACCGGCCCGGTAGCAATTACCTGATCCAGATACGGATCAATACCAACCCAAGCGGCGCCCGCCGGCGCAACCACGACATCCAATGGAATCGCCGTCGCACCCGCTATCAGGCGCGCACGTGAAGTAATCCCGGCAACCCCCCAAAGGACTTCACCGCTGGCACTTGCTAGCCGGCGCAGGCCAGGCTCACCGTCCAAGACGGGTATCAACGACTTTGAAGTGCCTGCCGCCAAGAGCACATAGCGCACCCCGTAGCCGGCGAGCCCCTCAACTTCGTCGCCACCACGCCCCGAAGCCAAACCGGCAACCAGCGGGTCAATTGCCGCCCACACCTCACCGGGTGGGGCCGCATCGGCATCGCCGAGGCTAGGCCCGGCACCGTTGACCAATGTGTACTGCACAGCACCATCGCGATCTTGACGCAGCACCAAAGTTCGCGGTGCCTGACCGCCCAGTGCATCGGCTTCAACAAATGCCGGTACCGCCGCAAATGGCGCCTTGCGCAAAAGTCCATCGGCAACCGAGAACCAATAAACCGCAGAGAGCACCGGAGCGAAGACGGCAACTACCACAACAAAGACGATGAAAGGTTGACCGATATTGAAACTGACACCAACCATGCGCTCACGCAGGCCATCGGTGGCAATACTCGCAGCCAGGATCAACGCGGCACTTAGTACCAAAGTCGCACCACCCGGCCAAGTGCGAATTGCCGTGACCGAGTCAATGGGGGTCACCGAGACAACCGTTTGAAGTACCCCAACTACCAACGCACTGCCCGCCACCGCCCAACAGGCCAAAATGTAGGGTGCTTTATTTCGGCGCAGTAGCGCGGCGAACCCAGCCATAATTAATCCGGCGGTAACCCAAAGTGGCGTCATGCCAGGGCCACCGGGGTGGAGCAATAACACGTCGACCGCATTAACAGTTGGGTCGCTAAGCGCGGGACTTTCGATACCAGGCTGCAAAAGGAATTCGGCCGGATGTGTGATCAGCCCCAGGGACCACGGCATCAGCAACACGATTGGTGCGAATAGAGCAAGTGCTAGCCGGCGGATCACCAGCCATGAACTGTCGCCCGTTCTCAAAATAAGCAGCACACCAAATGCCGTGCCGAGGGCAACCGCAATTAGCCACGTAAAGGGCAGCACCGCTGCGAGTGCAGCGAGAAGTAGCGCGGTGCCGGCCGCGCGCCGGAAGGTACCGCGGCTACCGACAATCCGCACAAATGACCTGACAACAAATGGCAACAAGATGGCGGCGATGACGGTGCCGATTCGGCCACTTGAAAGGGCGCCGGTGAGCGCCGGTACCAGCGCATACGCGGCAGCCGCCCAAATACGGACCGCACGACCTGCGATCAGCCCCCGCGTCGCGAAATACATGCTCCATGCGACAAGTGGTATCCCGAGCACGACTATGACAGTCACGGCTAATTGCGCTTTGCCTAAGAGCAGAAATGCGAGACCAAATATCAACATCAAGTACGGCGCTGCCGGTGCAATGGAACCAGGCCCAATATTGTGCCAAGCCTCGCTATAGGTGCCCCAAAGGTCACTAGCGCCCGGTAAACTCGGCAACAATGCACCGCCTTGCAGGACGCCGTCGCCCCACCACATGTTGCGCATCGCGATCAGCGCGAAGAGCGTCAACACGAAAATGAATAGCACACTTGGTCTGAATAGTGCCCGCCTAAATAAGCTCGGCCCTGATGAATCCAAATAGGCCGCATCGTCATCAACTGGCCCAGAATCAAGTGCACTGACTGAGGCACTGAGTGCGGCGCTACTAGTAGTTGCGATCCCGGCCATGAGTTCAAGACCCTGACGCAGTTGCGCCCACACACTTGGCCGCAAAGAGCGGATCACCGAGTAGGGCTCGGTCGCCGTGCGGGCACTAAGCCGGCGCGAGGCACGTAGACGAGCCGGGTGCAGTGCGACATCAAGTACGGCGCCGACTTCATCGCGCGCCGCATCAAAATCTTTACCTAGCAGGTACACGACCGAACGCACCGCGCTGACGACAAATAGGCGCAATGCAAGAAATGGACTCGCGACTACCGAGGTATGCGCGAGCAATACGTGCACCGCAGCCTCCCGGTCAATGCGATGCGGGCGCGGGGCAAAGTCTTCGGCTCGGCGACCGTGCGCCGCAGCCTCCCGGTGATGTAGGACCGCGTCGGTCGCAATCAATACCCGTTCACCAGCTAGGTGGGCGCGCCAACAAAAGTCGACATCATCACGAAATAACGGCAAGGCGCGATCAAAGCCATCGAGGCGCTGCCAAACCTCGCGGCGCACCAACATGCCGGCCGAGCTCACCGCCAAGACATCGCGTACCCCATCGTGCTGGCCTTGGTCATGCTCTCGACGCTCCAAGCCCGTATACCGACGCCCCGAGCTCGTGATGCTGACACCAACTTCGAGCAGCAATCTCCGGTCGTGCCACCCAAGAATCTTCGGGCCAAGAATTGACGCGCTCGGATTGTCATCAGCCGTGTTGAGTAGTGCCTCAAGACAGGCAAGGTCAGCGGCGCTGTCATCGTGCAGTAACCAAAGCCATTCAACAAGTTCTTCAATCGGCTCATCACTTGGTGCGACCCGCACTTGACCAACGTGGGCAACTCCCGCACGAACCGCGTCACCAAAACCCAGCTTGGATTCAGCGGCGACCACCCGATCTGAGCCGAATGCAGCGCGAAGTTGACTCAGGCTGCCATCGGTAGAACCAGTGTCGACTCCGACGACGGCCTCGGGAGGGCGGGTTTGCGCAGCAAGGTTCGTCAGTGCTGCTGGAAGCCAGGTCGCGCCCTCGTGGCTAACGAGTACCGCAGTTACATGATGATGGCGGCGCGGGAGGCCGGGCACGTCTGCGGCTTCAAAGTCGTCTTCAATGCTGAACCACTCGGTGGTCAGCTCGTCGGTGCCACTGGCCTCACCGCCAACTTGGTTCTCGTCCATCTGGCCCGCCACCTACCCACTGTAACCGGCTACAAGTTTGCAGCAGTCAAAGCAAACTTCGGCTGGTCAGCCGGCCCGCTTCTTTAGGCGACGCCGCTCACGCTCAGAGAGCCCACCCCAGATACCAAATCTCTCATCTTGCGCCAGGGCGAACTCCAAGCATTCAACCCGAACTTCGCAAGACAAGCAGACTTTCTTGGCTTCGCGGGTGCTGCCGCCCTTTTCGGGGAAGAAAGCCTCCGGATCTGTCTGCGCGCAAAGCGCAAGTCCTTGCCATGCCAACACTTCAACGTCAGCCAGTGGCACTAGCACCAGGTCGCTCACTCAGGGACCTCCTTAACTTACGAAATCACGTGGTTACTTCTTCGTCCCCCATATTGGGTGATGAGGAGTATTACACGGGTGTAATTCGCATAAGTCAAGTTAGATTGCGACATATCGGACAAGAAATTACCAAAATTCACCGAAAACGGCCGATTTTGTGAAGAATTCAAGTTTTTGCCCCCTTCGAGGGGCGTGGTGACACCCTAAGTCCACCATGAAAAATATCCGATCGGTTAGCACCACGCCGATGAGTTTTACCACCTGAGAGAATGCGCGCATGCGCATCACTGCACTTGCTGGTGGGATCGGCGGATCCCGATTTATCCGAGGCCTGCTCGCCCACCTGGCCGGCGCCTACCCCGATGGAGAAGGGGGCACCACCGCCGAGGTCACCGTTATCGGCAATACCGGTGACGACATCTGGGTCCATGGTCTGCGCATCTGCCCTGATCTCGACACGGTGATGTACACCCTCGGCGGGGGCATCAGCACCGAGCGTGGTTGGGGGCGCGAGGGCGAAACTTTCACGGCCAAATCCGAATTAGCCAGTTACGGTGTCGAACCAACCTGGTTTGGTCTCGGCGACAAAGACATCGCCACGCACCTGGTGCGCACCCAGTCACTTGCCGCCGGGTACTCACTGACCGAGGTCACCGCCGCGCTTTGCGCACGCTGGAAGCCCGGGGTAATTTTATTGCCGATGAGTGATGATCGTGCCGAAACCCATGTCGTGGTCGATGACCCCAGCGGTGCCACCGACGACAAAGGTCGCCCAATGCAGATTGCTATTCATTTTCAGGAATGGTGGATCAGATATCGGGCTGCGCTTCCGGCGCATTCGTTCGCGATCATCGGCATCGACACCGCCAAGCCCGCACCAGGTGTACTTGATGCAATTGAAAATGCCGATCTAATAATTTTCCCGCCGAGTAACCCGGTGGTTTCAATCGGCACAATCTTGTCGGTGCCCGGCATAGCCGAAGCTATCCGCGGAGCTACCGCACCAGTTATCGGGGTCTCCCCCATAGTCGGCGGTTCACCGGTTCGCGGCATGGCCGATTCATGTCTACAAGCCATCGGAGTCGCGACCTCCGCGGCTGCAGTTGCAGCTCATTACAGAGCGCGTACCGCGGGTGGCTTTATTGACGCCTGGCTAGTCGATGAAGTTGATGCTGAAATCGTTGATGACGTTGTCGCCCTTGGTATTTCCTGTCGCGCTGTACCGCTGATGATGACCGATGTCGCCGCAACCGCCAAGATGGCTGCCGAATGCATGCAGGCCGTTAGAGCATGACATGAGCATGCCGCCGAACGCAGCACTGCAAATGACCACCGTTTCAGGTATTGGCTCGATCACACCCGGCGAGGATCTCGTGGCGATAATTACTGCAACCGAAATTACTTGGCCAGACGGCACGGCCGGATTTGCCGATGGCGACGTTGTCGTAGTTACCAGCAAGATCATTTCGAAAGCTGAGGGGCGAATTATCGCTGCCCACTCACGTGAAGCCGCGATCGATGCTGAAACTGTACGCATTGTCGCGACAAAATCAACCCCGCAAGCAATTACTAAAATTGTTCAAACCCAACATGGATTGGTTATGGCCGCCGCCGGAGTCGATGCCAGCAATGTTGAAGCTGGTCACGTAGTCCTGCTGCCCATAGATCCCGATGCATCTGCACGCGAACTCCTAACTCAACTTCAGGTCGCTACCGGCAAACATTTAGCCGTCATCATCACCGACACCATGGGGCGCCCATGGCGCCTTGGTGTCACCGATGTCGCTATCGGCGCCGCCGGCATCACCGTTCTCGATGATCACACCGGGCGCATCGACGGTTTCGGACGCACCTTGGAGATGACGGTGATTGCGATCGCCGACGAAATCGCCGCGGCCGCCGACCTGGTTAAGGGCAAGATCGACGGCAGCCCGGTAGCCGTTGTTCGCGGGATGGGTCACTATGTCGGTGCCGAGTTTGGGCCTGGGGCTAGTGCCATTGTTCGGCCTTTAGCCGATGACCTATTCCCCCTTGGGACCGCAGAGGCCGTGCAACACGGTCGGGCCACCGCCGGGGGATACCGACGTACCGTGCGAAATTTCACTGATAGACCGGTCGATGATGAGGTAATCGAGCGAGCCATCGCATCGGCTATCACGGCGCCGGCACCCCACCATTCCACGCCCTGGCGCTTCCTCGTGCTGCGAGATGAGCCGATCCGCAAATCCCTGCTCACCGCGATGGGTGATCGTTGGGTTCTTGATCTACAAAATACTGATGGTGTCGTCGGGGATTCAATTCAAAGGCGTGTCGCGCGCGGTGACATCCTGCACACCGCACCGGTCATAATCCTTGCATTCATTGATTTAGCGTCAGGTTCGCATCAGTACGCAGACAAAGCGCGCACCGCGGCTGAGCGCGATATGTTCATGGTCGCAGGCGGAGCTGCGGTCCAGAACCTAATGATCACTTTGGCCGCCGAAGAAGTCGGTTCAGCTTGGATTTCTTCGACAATGTTCTGCGCGGATGTAGTCAATTCCGTGTTGCAACTACCACCTAGTTACCAACCCCTCGGCGCCCTCGCTGTTGGCCATGCCGCGATGCAGCCAAGTCAACGCGATGAGCGCACGGTTGAAGCTTTCATGATCTCACCACCTGCTAACTGAAAGCCAGTAAATTTTTAGTTAAGCATCACTAGAAAATCGAAGTGCACCGGGTGCAAGTTGCACACCTGGCCAAATACGTACCCCGGCCAGTAATTCATTTCCGGCTCCGATGCTCGCGCCATCACCAATTACCGCTCCATCGATAACGCAATTTGCACCAACAGTGGCGCCAGCGCCAATGATGCTGCCGGTGACCCTTGCTCCATCGGCGATTCGGGCATCGTCGAACACCACGGAGCCTTCAACTACCACTCCCGCGGATATTTGCGCGCACCGGCCGATTGTCGAACCACCAGTCAACACCGCGTCGCTGGCAATCTCCGCCCCATCAAGTACCAAATAGGCACCAGGTTTTGGGACCGCGGGTGACGGCGCGATGCCCAGGACCAGGTCGCGTGAGCCTTGAACAAATGCCATGGGTGTACCGAGATCAAGCCAGTAACCCCGATCGACAACTCCCTGAACCAAAGAATTGGCGGCTAGTAATGCGGGGAAAGTCTCGCGTTCGACCGACACTGACCTGCCGCCTGGGATCGAATCGATGACGCTTCGACGAAAAACGTAGCATCCCGCATTGATTTGATCGGTGACAATTTCCTCCGGCGTCTGCGGCTTTTCAAGGAATTGAGTAACTCTGCCAAAAGCATCTGTCGGCACCAGTCCAAACGCTCGCGGATCAGCAACCGGAGTCAAATACAAAGTCGCGTCGGCACCGCCATCGACATGATGTCTAACAAGCGCGTCAATATCGAGACCTGACAACACGTCGCCATTGAAAACCAACACGGGCTCATTGGCACCACTTTGCAGGTATGGCAGCGCGTGTCGGATCGCACCACCTGTACCAAGGGGTTGATCCTCGGTGGCGATCACAATCTCGATGCCCAGATCGGCACCATCGATGAACTCCTGAAAAACGTCAGCGCGATACGAAGTGGCCAGCACAATTCGGGTGACCCCGGCATCACGAGCGCGGGTGATTTGGTGCACGGTGAAGGGCACCCCGGCCACCGGGAGCATGGGCTTGGGGGTATTGATCGTGAGCGGGCGTAGTCGGGTGCCCTGCCCCCCTACCAACAAGACGGCTTCGGTCACGGCGCTAGCGTGCCACAGCCCCCTGAGTATGTTGACCAGGTGGCCAATCCAGTATGGGATCTACTCACCAAGCGCCGCCTGGACTTTGGCGCCGTACCCGCCGTGACCTTCCTTGCGGCCAGTCGCACCGAACTCTCATCGACATCCCTAGAAAATGCGGTTGCGAAGCTCGCTGGGGCCTTGCGTGATGAGTGGTCCCTTGAGTCCGGGGATCGAATCGCCGCTTATCTACCTTGGCATTGGCAACGCGTTGTTTGGTCTTTGGCCACCTGGAGTCTTGGCGTCAGCCTCGACGTCGAAGGCAAGCCGGCAACAGCTGCACTAACCGTATGTGGCCCGGGTGACATAGCGACGGCCGTTGAAGCCGGCTGCGCAGAGCCGGTAGTGGTTTCACTTCATCCATTCGGCCTGCCGATTGCCGACCTACCAGTTGCTTGCATTGATGCGGCCTCCGTAATTCGACTGCAGCCCGACTCGTTTTATGCCGAACCAATTTCCGGCGAGGCAACAGCACTAATCCTCGGGGGTAAGGAGTCCTCCATCTCGGAATTAATTGATGGGGCCAAGATGCGTTTAGCCCAGTTGGGTCTTACTCAAAGTGACCGCCTACTAATTCCCAACCCCCAGCATGGTGACCTCGCCGGCTACCTACTTGCACCACTTGCTCCGCTTCTGGGAGTTGGTTCCGTGGTGGTCAGCGATGGGCCATTTGACCGGGCATCGGTGATCTCCCAAGAGGGAGTTACTGCTTTTTGGGAAGGACCGTAATTACACTTTCAGTACTTTGCGCGACCACCGCACCATTTTGAAATGCGACCACTCGATAGCTATAGACCGCACCGGCGGGCACCGCCTTTTTCACCTTGAACAAATACGAGCCATTGGCTTTCGTGGTTTTCGTCGCAACTGTTTTCCATTGACCGTCGACAAGCATCTGGCGATCAACTTGGATACCGGCTGTTGCCGGAGCCACTTGACCCCTGAATCTAAGTGAAGAACCCTCCTTTGGTGTCATCGTCGGGCCGATATTCATCGAGACCGTTATCGGAGTGGTAGCGCCTGGCGCAGTTCCAGGCACGCCGGCTTCACCATTTACCGAAATTACATAAGGTGACTTGAGTTTTAGTCGCGTAAGGAACGCAGTCCCGCTCAGCTCTTTTGCCGTGCCGTCGGAGGCGGTTGCCCGTATCTTCTTGACGGCCCCTGAGATATAGCGCTCGGTGATGCCAAGAACGCCAACATCGGGCAGCCCGAACACCGCAGCCATGCGCGCCTGCGGGACATTTACCGTCCATGAAGAGTTGGTGTTTTGCGGGATAAGTGACCAATGGTCATCAACACTAACCGCAAACGGCAAGGCCCCGCCCCAAGCATCTTTGCTCGCCTGGGTCAATCCGCCAGTTGATGAGGTATAAAACGCTCTAACTGGAACACCGGCGTACAACACTGCCAACCCGGTGGTTTCACTTGCATGGGTTGCGTTGACCGCATCAACCCAAAGGTTGCCCAAAGCACTACTTGCTTTAGCCCATCCGGTGAAGAACTGGTCAGAATATGGGCCATCGCCATCGTCGAGATGACACGCACATGGCTTACGTACCCCGTGTTTGACTTTCGACAAGGCGTACGAACGAGCTGCTATGACCTGAGCCTGCATCGCAGCGGCCGGCCAGGAATTTGAAACCTCAGAAATACCGTAAAGGTACTCATCGTGCACCCGCACATTGTTGACGACATTTAGTCGCGGCCCCCCAGATGTTGACACTGGAACCATGTCAAAATACCCAAACCGATAACGATGCCCCGGGGTGTCGAAGCGGGCTTTTGGTCCGGTGACATTCAACAAGGTGGCCGCCCCCGCGGCGGTGCCCGGGGCTCTGGTGCCAGCCCAATGCACGGTGGCACTTGTTGAACTACCCAAGTCGGTCACCACCCCATCGAGTGAGCGCTGCACACTTACGCTGCCTTCACCCGGGGTGAAAATGAACACATCGGCCGGACCACCCACTACGACAGTGCCGCCGACCGTGACTTCGATGGCGCCGCCGCCGGCTTCGAGTACCTCACTGCGCACCCGCGCCCCCGGAACTTGGATGAGGACCCCGACTCGGATATCCATGTCGTCCGGGGTGGCGATTACTTCGGTATTCGAAAAGTAATGCGAAACGATGGTGGTGGCGTCCATGCCCTCGTTGGCCATCCCATAAGCACCCCATTGCGAAAGGCCAACCCCATGACCCCAACCGCTGCCGACGAGCGCGAAAGTTGGCGGAACCTCACCCGCCCGGGCCGCTGGGCTGGCCACCAGGGCGCCCGCGAGCACCACTGCTAAAAACCCAGCGAGCCGGCCGGGTGCGGGGGAAGCCACCATCCCACTATCCTCACATGCCCCAGGAGTAACAGCTACCAACCGGGCCATGGAACGGCGCGCCGCCCCCGAGCGTCCAAACGATGCGCTAATAGTGGGCGAGGCCCACCTACGATGGGAGTCCCCCAAGGAAGGCTTTCGCAATAATGTCGCAAGCAGCTCGCCCCGGCCGCTGGACTCGAGTCCTGACGATGGTGCTGGCGGCTGCCATTTTAGGCGCCACCTTGGTCGGCGCCGGAGTAAATTTGCTCCTCGGGCGCCTCGAAGGCAATATCACCGCGGTTGATGTCTCTGAGCAGGTTGGGTCGCCAAGCCAGGCACCAGAGCCCATAGCGGCGGTCGACGAAACCACCGGAACCTACGCCCCCCTGAATGTTTTATTGATGGGCAGCGATACCAGATCGGGCAAAGGCAATGGCGGGTTTGGCAGCGCCAGCAAAATCACCGGGCAGCGCTCTGACACCACCATTTTGTTACATGTGAGCGCCGATCGAAAATCCGCGATCGCCGTTAGTATCCCGCGCGACACTTTGATCACTTTGCCAAAATGCAAGAAGGACGGGCAGACCACGGGTGGTTATCAGGGCCGCTTCAACGAAGCCATCCAACTTGGTGGCCCTGGTTGTACCCTCAAAGCAGTAGCAGAACTAACCGGACTTGACTTAAATAATTTCATGCTCGTTGATTTTGGTGGCTTCAAACGAATTGTTGATGCAATCGGCGGCGTAGAGATTTGTGTTCGCGAAGCGGTTAATGACCCGCTTAGCGGGCTGGTGCTGAGCAAAGGCAAGCACATTGTGCAGGGGGAAGAAGCCCTAGCTTTCGTCCGCGCGCGCAAGACCCTTGGCGATGGCTCTGATACTTCGCGCATTCGCCGGCAGCAAGCCTTCCTTTCTTCACTCGTGCGATCGGTTTTATCAAGTGGCACCTTACTGAATCCCGCGACCATGCTCAGCATTCTTGATGCGGCAACGCAGTCGCTGACTGCAGACCCGCAACTTGCCAACATTCAAAATTTACAGGACCTAGCGTTGAGCATGAAAGACCTTAAGCCGAACAACATCACTTTCGTCACCATGCCGTGGTACCCAAGCGGCGACGGAGCCACCGTATTGGCCAGCAAGAAAAAGGGTGCACCAATTTGGGCTGCTATCGCTAACGACACACCGTGGCCCCCGAGTGGTGGTACCAGCGAAACTCTGCTGCGAGTTCAACCAGAGATGATCCGGGTCAATGTGTTAAATGGCACGTCGACTAAAGGTATGGCTAAGACAGTCGCCAAGCAATTAAGTGATCAAGGATTTAGGATCGGTGAAGTCGGTAACGCTGACACAAGTACAGTCACAACCACCACCGCGCAATATGACCCGCGCTGGGACGTGTCAGCCAAGACGTTGATCGCCGCCGCCGATGCCACGGGTGAGCCGGTCAAGAAATCCGGTCAGACCATGACCTTAATTATCGGCAGTGATTTTACCGCAATAACACCGGTCGAAATCACCGATCTCGCTGAAGACAAAACCGCCAACATCAACACCGCTGACGAAGCTTTCTGCGCGCAGTAACCGACCGCCCTAGCCACCACTTAACGGGGCTTTAAATAACCGGCGGGCGCCCAGCTTTAGTCATCGCCCACACCGTGCTCCACTTCATCGCGCGGCGCCCCTCGGGCTTTATCCGCATACCTTCGCTCAAGCCTTGAAACCAAGCTTTAAGAGCCGCCCGGTCATGTACGCGGGCCAATGTCAAACCAACCCAGGTGCCGACATAGAACGGCTCGAGCACCACCGGGAGATTGCGCCGTGCCAACCACACGCGGTTGCGCGCGTTCATTCGGTAATAGACATCGTGGCGAGCCGGATCAATTACCGGGTGGTTAACAATTAAATCCGCTGCATACCAAGGCACGAAACCTTCATCCCAAACCCGCCAAACCACGTCAATACCTTCATGGGCGTAGAAGAACTCAGCAGGCCAACCACCGATTGCCGCGAAAAGCGGTCGCCTGATGGCGACAGCACCCTCCCAAAGTGCGGTCGCTGCACTCGGTTCGCCCGGATCACCAACGCGAAGCCTTGGGACCCAGCGGCGCGGAGCGGGTAAACCAGTTGGGTCAACAACCCGCGGCTGAATTAGCCCTAGTTTCAGATCATTAGCAAAACGATCAGCCACGGTTCGCAAAAATAATTCGTCTGGCAGCGACGCGTCATCGTCAAGGAAGAACAGCAGCTCACCAGCAACCATTGGCACACCGGCGTTTCGGCCGGCTGGGATACCCAAATTCTCTCGAAGGTGAAGCGCCTTTACTCCAGCAGGTAGATCAACCGGTTGCCAGCCATTACCTACTACGACCACATCCACGTTGACATCATGCTGGGCTAGCACTGATTCAATGGCACGGCGCAAATCCGCGGGCCGCTGGCCCATCGTCAAAATTACCACTGCGAAATTCGCTGTATCGACCGGACTAACTGTCACGGTATCACTTCAGTTTACTCGATGAAAGGATCGAAAGTAGATGACCAATTATGGTTACAACGCCGAAAATAACCAGCGCGGCAACAAGTACGCGAGTACCGCCTAATCCGCCCGCGATGGCATCTACAACGGCAGCGATCAAAGCCAATATAGTCAACTCCACCGAGTGATATGCGCGCTGGAACGGGAAAAACCGCACCAGGGATCGCAGGCTGCGTAGGCCACTTGATTGCGGAATACCAACGGTCGCCTTGTCTTCCAGTCGCGGCATGTTGTTGTAAGCGCGCGAGACATGAACCATGTCATTTAGTGCTTTGTTATAAAGAATTATTACTGCTAATAATGCACCCAGTAGCGGCCAGATACTGTCAAGCCAGCCCGGGTTTGGGAAGCCAGCGGCCCGCAAGCCCAATGCGATCGGGATTAACCCCTCGGTGGTGTAGTGACCAACTCGATCAAGGAACACTCCTTTGGGTGAAGAGGTCTGGCGCCACCGCGCGACTTCACCATCACAGCAATCCCAAAGCATCTGCAACTGCCCGAGAAATACTGCAAGCACCGCTCCGGGTAGCCCCGGGATCAAGAGGGCGAGTGCCGCTGAAACTCCTGAGGCGATCATCAGCCAGGTCACCTGATTGGCGCTAATGGAAGTGCGAAGTAACACTCGAGTCAGATAAGGCGAGATCGCCCGCAAATACACATCCGCAACCCAATGCTCCGAATTGGCTCGACCGCGCACCGATGGCGGTTGACCAACCTCACGAACCTCCGCCACCGTGGGACGCGCTGGACGCTCAATCACTAATTACCGTCCTTCCCGGTGCGCTCTGCCGGATTTAGCGGGGCCGGATTCCTGAAGGCCTGCTGCTGGGTTACCAGCCACTGCACTGAGGCTATGACCACGAATAGCAATGCTCCCACACCCGCACCGATACTCAACGTGCTCTCAAAGATGGCCGCGCCAAAGGCGAATGCACACAACAGCAAAACAGTGCGCCCATCCCAGCCTAAACCGAGCCAGGTAAGCCACTTTGGCATTGCGTAACCTTGCAGTGCTCGATAGAGCACGTCATAGTGATGGAAGGTGAAAACCGCCACCCACCAAAATGCCAGCACCACCAAACTTTGCTGCCAAAACAAAGCCAATACGGCGACCAAGCCAAGTTCGGCTAGGCGCAGTAACGCAGGGATCGCCCAAGCCGATGGAGTCAACCAAATTCGTTCCCGGGTTGTGGCCGGCAAAATTCGCGCAAAAAGGGCCGCGATAGGGCCACCGTCAAATTGCCGAGCCAGTAACACTCCTGCGGCTGCCGGCGCCAAACCATGCCAGGTGGCGGTGCGTAAGATCCGGCCGGTTGTGACATACAAAAGCGCCAACAAAACACCTGCCAACAGCACCAACAGCGCCCACCGTGGGCCAAAGAGCGCGGCAACCACACTGATAATCAGCCACCGTTCACCAATCGGCAGGTGAATTGCCCGCTTGAACCATCGAATTGCTGAACGCCCATTCATCCGGGCCGACAGCTCCATCGCACTACTTATTGACCGATCACCTGATGTCCACCCCCCGGCTCCGCCCGCCGCACCATCATCTGGATCCGCAACATCCCGTGGCTCCACTTTGGCTTCGCGCATCCGCTGCACACGCGAGAAGTCGTAGTCGGTCATATGCCTGGTTGTTTGAAGCACTAGCAAAATGAGTGCAACCGGCCACATGTCACTGCCCAGCACCATTGCACCGGCCGCAAGCCCCGCGTACGCCAGATACTCCTTCACCCGGTCAGTTGATGCATCGAGCCAAGCGCCGAGTGCGGAGAACTTGCGGGTAGCCCGCGCGACTTCGCCGTCAACGCAGTCAATGATCAAACTCAGCTGAAGCAGCACCGCCCCGATAACCACCGGCCACCGATAGCCGAGCGCGAAACATGCTGCAGCACCGAGACCCACAAAGAGTGAAATCACGGTTATCAGATTTGGACTTAGACCCAGTCGAATGGCTAGGCGGGTTATTGGCTTCGAGAGTTTACGAACTACAAAAGTCGAGTAGAAGCCGTCGTCGAGCCGATTAGCCTGAAGTTGTGCGATTCGTTCAGCGCTGACCGCCGCCACCGCTTGCTCAGCAGCATCGAGATCAGCTGGGCTGCGAAACCACGGCACATTCACCAACTCGACAGCTTTGCAGCTAACTCCACTTCGCACTATGGCAACAGCAACAAGTTGCACCGGATCAATTTCTAACTCGGACTGCGAGCCCAGTGCGCCACTGGATACAGCCGCGGCCATCGATTCAATCGCGTGGGCCACCACCTCAGCATCAATGGCCGAAACCACTAGAGCTCCAACGAATTGATGGTCGGGTGCGGTAACCCGATGATGCGAACTACCAACGCTGTTCACCAGATGGTGCCGCACCCTGGTATCACCAGAACCAGCGATCGCCTGCACCAACAAGGCGGTGCCGGCGAATGGGTCGTCGACGATTGGTGCCAGCGCCGACTGGGCGATAACTAAATCAGGGGCAACGAGGGCAACGGCACCGCCAGCCGCCCGTAACTTACGAGCAACATCACGAAGCACCTCTTCAGTGTTCGCGCCCGAGGGTACGAGCAATGCGGTCACGATGCCGAAGATCGCTTTCGCGAAAAGCGCGATTTAGCGCCTGCCTTGGCCTGTTTCGCTAATGCCTTCGCGAGCGACTTCGTGCTAGGTGCATCATGTGCTTCGCTAATCACCGCAACCAGCGCTTGCACGGCTGCATCTATAGGTATTGATTCGAGGTCGGTGACCGGCGGCGGTGAACTGGCAAGCGAGCTAAGAGCATCTAGATTGCCAAGCACCTTCACGCCTAGCGCTGAAATCACATCACGATCTTGTACACCGTGCGCCATCGCCGCATCAAGTGCCCAGTCAGGGGTATGGAGCCGGGGCTCATCAGCACCGGGCTCACGGCCTTCGACTAGCGCCATCGCTACTCCACGGCGGACTAGGCGAACATACTCTGTCCACTGCATTTGCATTTTGACTCG
>WLLZ01000004.1 GCA_009700485.1 Actinomycetota bacterium
AACTTCATGAAGTGCTCAATCGGGACTTGTACGAAAAGCGCCGACGCGGCGATTGCGATCGCACCGTTAGCGTCGGTCAGTCGCCCGACCGCGGCGGTATAGACCTTGCGTCGCACTACGCCGGTAACTTTGGCCTCGATATGCAAAATCGAGCCAACAGGCACTGGCCGAAGGAACTGCATTGTTAGGGCAGCGGTGACCACCGGCTCACCCAGCAACCAATTCAATGATCCGAGGACTTCGTCAATCGCCGCTGAGAGCAACCCTCCATGGGCCAGGCCGGGTGCTCCTTGGTGATGTTCGGTGACCGTGAAATTGCCCGTGACGCCAAGCCCCTCGCCGGCGGTGATGACCATGTGAAGACCGGTCGAATGATCGACTCCGCACCCAAAACACCAACGATAATGCGAGGGAATTGATTCACCCGGCTCAGGAGCGCTCGCCAGCCGCTCTGGCATCGAGGCGCCCTCTGGCAGCTGGGTTGAACGCATAACCGAACTCTATCGCCGGCGATACATGGCAGACTCGGAGCATGAACGCCCCCGGAGTGACCTACCGCGAAAGACTGCTCCCCTCGATTTGGGTTTTCATCGTGGTGTTGGCGCTCGTTGCAATGCTGGCGGTCGCCGTAGGCGCTGCCTATTTAGTTATTTACGGCTGGCTAACTTTCATCGGTCTCGGAGCCCTTTGTATTGTTGGGTTAATATTTGGGTCGCCGGTAATAACCGTAAGTGCTCAAGCCCTCGGCGCTGGTCGTGCCCAGATCGCCCGCGAATTCCTTGGAGCAATCGAGGTTTTAGACCCTGGACAAATGCGAGCTGCGCAGCACGTGGCAGAGCGTTTCATGGTGCTGCGCCCTTGGCATGCCCGCGGGGGCGTGCTCATCGCCCTGACCGATGCCGCCGATCCACACCCGGGATGGCTGCTCACCACCAAGAACCCAGCCGGACTTGCGGTCGCATTAATGCCGGCCGCGTCGATTGGCTAGCATCAAGACATGTTCGCAAACCCATCTGGAGCGCAAATGACCGAGCAAGAGGCACTCGCCCCCGAAGCCCACGTCAATCCCATCGTGCATGTAATTGCACCACTAGTCGCAATCGGTGCCACGATGATTGTCCGCAAAGTCATAACTGCAAGCTACCGTGGGTTCACGGGCAAGGAAGCCCCACGAGCTAACGATACCGCTGTGCCGTTCGGTAAAGCGCTTTTATGGGCGGCCGCAACGGCGGCAATCGCAGCGGGTGTCGAAGTTATGGCCTACCGGGTTACCAATCACCTTGGTTCAACCGAGTCGGCAAATTAGGCGCAGTCCTTACAGATGGGCCCGGCCTTGCCTTCATGATCAAGTTGACTGCGATGCTGCACCAGGTAGCAACGTGAGCAGGTGAATTCATCTGACTGTCGCGGCACTACCCGCACGGTCAGGCTCTCGTCCGAAAGATCAGCCCCTGGCAGTTCGTGATTTTCCGCTAACTCGGTCTCATCAACGTCAATGACCGAGGATGACTTATCAACGCGCCGCGCCTTTAGCTCTTCGAGGCTATCTTCAGCGAGTTCTTCGTCAGTTTTGCGCGGTGCATCATAATCTGTAGCCACGGTACCTTCTCTCCCTTCTTAGTACACTTCCGTAACGAAAGCTGCCACAACGGTTTTCCCGCAATCAGGACCTAGGCATCGTGCGCAGATTGTGCCTTATTGAGTATCAAGGTGTGAAGGTGGGTTGGCGCTCTACCCGATATTGTGCTCCCTATGCCCATTTACGCCCTAGGCGACCGCACCCCAAATATCCACGCGAACGCTTTCGTCCACCCCCAAGCAGTCATCATTGGAGATGTATCCGTGGGGCCAGAATCTAGTATCTGGCCCGGTGCGGTACTTCGTGGCGACCACGGGGCGATTGTTATTGGGGCCCAAACCTCGATCCAGGACGGCGCGATTGTGCACTGCACCGCCGAGCTCGACACCACCGTGGGTGACCGGTGCGTCATTGGTCACAATGCACACCTAGAAGGCTGCACGATATTTAGCGATTCGTTGATTGGGTCAGGGTCAGTGGTATTGCATCGGGCACTCATCGGGCCAAATGCACTGGTAGGTGCCTGTGCTTTGGTGCCAAATAACCGGATCGTCCCACCCAATGCCCGCGCCCTCGGGGTGCCCGCAACAATTAGCCTAGGCGTTATCGCAGATGGTGAATTTCTCGCGACGGTCGAGATTTATGTGCGCAACGTTCATCAATACTCGGCCGAACTCCGCCTGCTAAGTTGATATCACTCGCGATCGGCTTCGGCGTTCAGTAAGAATTCGCGCAGCTCATGAGCTATGGCTGGTACCGCCGCGATCATCATCGACCCATAAATATCTTCATCACGTAAGCCGGTCACCACAGCCCCCGCTTCGGAGGCAATTAGGGCTCCAGCGGCGATGTCCCAAGCATTCAAGCCCCGCTCGTAATATGCATCGAGGCGCCCGCGAGCTAACCAGCAGTAGTCAATTACCGCCGCACCAATCCTTCTAATATCACTGACCTGTGAGATCAACTCATGAACCACCCGGCCCTGTGCGCGCCTACGCTCTGCTGAATAACCAAACCCGGTGGCCACTACCGCGTCACTTAACCGGCTGCACTCACTTACGCGAATGGGAGTTGCGATCGCACCAGTGATGACCCATGCGCCACCACCCTTAACGCCGATGTAGGCCTCATCCAATTCGGGAGTGACGACCACCCCGATAACCGATCGGCCGTCTTGCTCGGCCGCAACCGAGACTCCCCACGTCGGCATGTGGTGGAGGTAATTCACGGTGCCATCGAGCGGATCGACCACCCAGCGCACCCCCGAGGACCCAAAGCGCTCGCCCCCCTCCTCCCCCAGCAGCCCGTCGCCTGGGCGGGCACCCAGCAAATTTGCGATCAGTAGTTCTTCAGCACCCTTGTCCATCTCCGAAACCAAATCTGAGGGTGTTGACTTAGTGTCGATAAAAAGGTCTGCGGGACGTTCATCACGCAAAAAGCGAGCCGCCTCCCAGGCAGCGTCCCAAGCGAGCGGTAACAGCTCGTGGGTAGTGAGCACTTCTGCGAGCGGTGGTAGCGGCCTGAGTTGCATTTTCCTATCTTGCCGGGTTGCATCACCGCGAATACAGGTGGCCGCGGTAACGTCAAGGGGTGCTCAGTCCATACCGTGAGGTGTTACGTCTTCCCGGGGCGCTCGCTTTTTCATCGAGTGGACTACTCGCCCGCTTACCAATGGCCATGGTGGGTTTAGGGATCTTGTTCTTCATCAGTGGTGTCACCGGCTCCTATGGGCTGGCCGGAGTGATGTCGGCGGCTTTCTCACTCTCGGCTGCCGCGGGCATGATCATCTCTAGCCGCTTAGTCGATCGCCTCGGGCAGCACAAAGTCTTGGGTTGGTTAATCGCCTGCGAGAGTTTGGGCCTAGCCCTGTTCATCGTAAGTATGGAGTTGGCGTGGCCCCTGGCAATCTCAGCTGTAATCGTGGTCGGCGCCGGCGCTTGCTCCCCGGCCATCGGGCCGGCAGTTCGAGCGCGCTGGACATTTGTTATCGCTCGGGAGGGCTTAGCTTCATCCTCAAAACTACGCACCGCCTTTGCCCTCGAAAGTATTTTCGAAGAACTGATTTTTACGGTCGGCCCGCTTATCACCGCCTGGCTGGCCATTTCATTAGCCCTTCCAGCCCCCATTGTTTTAGCTATCGTCATCGGCGTTGCCGGAACTTTGGTTTTGATACGACAGCGATCAACTGAACCCACTCCGGCCCCACTGCACCAGTCGAAAGTTCCGCACGTTGCGGCCTTTCGACACTCTGGAGTGCTCCTGACGATCATGTCGGCCATCGCCACCGGGGCGATCTTCGGCTCATTCGAAGTATCGATTGTCGCTTTCGCGACCGAGCAAGGCGCGCCCGAGGCATCCGGGCTGCTTCTTGCGGCATGGGCACTGACGTCAATGTTTGGCGGACTGTGGTTTGGCTCCAGACATTTTCGCGCACCACTATCGCGCCAGTTAGTAGTCATAACCGGGTCATTGACGGTTGCGTTAGCTATAACACCATTTTTGAATTCCTTGACGACTCTGGCACTTGCCAGCATCATCTCCGGGGCGCTAGTGGCACCGCTTTTGATAACCATCTTCAGCCTTGCTGAGCGCTTGGTCCCCAACGCCCAATTGACCGAGGGCCTGACTTTTATGAACTCAGGGCTCACGGTGGGCCTCGCACTTGGCATTACCGCCGGTGGTTACCTAATTGACGCTTCGGGGGCCGCGCTTGGCTTTGCTCTCGGTGTTGCTGCCGCCGCCGTCGCATTTTTGGTCGCAGTTATTGGCCAAAGACGCCTCCAGCGCTCGGTGCGAGCCGATGGGTTAATCCCGCCAACTTCGGCCTTAAACACCGAGCCAATCCCCGGGCCGGCCCCCGGTGGCTTTAATATCGACAACGGGTAATGACACAAGTTATGGCCTGTATCCCCACTCCGAACCCATAACGCGCTAAGTTCTGAGCATTAGCACTCGCCACCAACCTACGGAGCTCGCCCTGGAACCGCTCAGTGCCAAAGAGATTCAGGCCCGCGTTCGCGCCGGAGCCTCTGCGGAGATCGTTGCGGCCGAGACCGGGTGGCCACTGGAGAAAGTCCAGCGATACGCCGGGCCACCCCTTGCTGAGCGCGAGTACGTTGCCGGCCGAGCCCAACTGGTCGAGGTGCGCCGAACGGGTAGCTCAGTAACCCTCGGCGAGACAGTCGCCCTGGTTTTAAGTGCTGAGGGTGCCGCCGATATCTCGTGGGATGCGGCCCGGCGCGCAGATGGTAAGTGGGTTGTACTTGTTTACTTCACCAGCCACAGTGACACCCAACAGGCGTCTTGGACGTATGACAATGTCGGTCGAACCGTGCACCCGGTTGATGAAACAGCACGCCGCCTCATGGGCGTCAGCGACGATCAGATCTTTGACTACATCACCGACGAGCAGGCACCCGCGCTCAAGGCGGAGGAAGAACTCGACCGCCCGCGCCTAGTGGCAGTACCCGATGCCCCGCCGGCGGAGATTTTTGCGTTAGAAGAACAAGCTCATGTCCTTGATGTGCTAATCCCAATGGCTGAGTTAACCGAGAAGCCGCCGGTTCGGCCGGCCATCAAACCTGCTCCAAAGCCGAAGGTCAAAGGCAAGCGCGCTAGCGTGCCGAGCTGGGATGAAATCCTTTTTGGTACCACCCGCGGGGACGACATTTAAAGTTAGTCGGCCATTTAAAGCCCGTAGTGCCTAGCCGTCGATTGCTAAGCCTCAAAAGGTAATGGCTCACGTGAGATATGTTCGGCTCCAGCACTTAGTGCGGTTTTTCGAGCTCGGTAGTGCCGTCTGCAAAGCACTTCGTATGAGACGACCGGAATATCATCACGCGCAGCCGCGCTATCGCCCACGTCACCGACCATTACTTGACTGCCTTCGACCACCACTACGCCATCTACGGTGCGCGCATTGTGAATTGCCCGCGCCCCGCACCAGCACAATGCTTCAACCTGCAAAACTTGCACCCGATCGCTCAGTTCAACCAGCCGCGCAGAACCAGGAAATAATCGGGTCCGAAAGTCGGTCATAATGCCGAAGGCGTACACGTCAATATTGAGTTCATCAACGATCGTGGCAAGTTGTTCCACTTGGTTTTCGGTATAAAACTGAGCCTCATCGCAAATAAGATAATCAATTCGCTCACCATGTGAGAGTGCATCAACAACATGCTGGCGGATATCAAGTAATTCGGTAACCTCGAAGGCACTGACGCTTAACCCGAGACGACTTGATAAGACCGACTCACCAGCACGATCAAGTCGCGTGAAAACTAAGCCGGACCTGCCCCGCGAAGAATGATTGTGGTCGGTCTGCAGCGCCAGGGTTGATTTACCGCAATCCATGGTGCCCGCGAAGAATATGAGTTCGGCCACGGCGTCATGGTGCCATATCGGCGTCGCCAAACTCCCCTCACGTCCGAACTATGAGCCCGGGGATCTCAAGTTCATCCGCGGTGAGCGCGCCATGCTGGCCAAGGAGGGCCGAAGACCTAACGTCTACCAAACTTGTAAACATCGTGGTGCCTTCAGCCACCGCAACCACATCGCCGATTCGATCTGCAATATCTGGGTCAGTTGGTCCGTACCACCCGGATTCGATTATCTGCTCTTTGGTGAATATCTGCGCCTTTGCTCCCAAGTACTGCGACCACCGGGTGGCCACCGCTTCAGCGCAACCCGGGTTCACATACAGGTGCCGGGCCCGTGGCTCCCCTGCGACTGAGACCACATCCGCACTCAATTCCTGGTGCCGTTCTATCGAGACATGACCGGCGGATTCGCAATTGACCATGCCGTGGTCGGCTGTGACGATCATTGCCGAATCGGCTGGTAATTGCTGAAGTAAGTTGTCAACCAGGGCATTAACCCGACCCAGCCCAGCTAGCCAAGGTGCACTGCCGACCCCACTTTTATGACCGATCCGGTCAAGTTCAAACCAATAGACATAGGTAAAGGATTTCGACGCCCCGCGGACCGCGGCTTGCACCGCAGCTACGCGCTGCGCCGTGTCTTCGGCAACTTGATAACTTCCACCTCGCAGGGCAGCCGCCGTTAGTCCGGAAAATTCGTATTTGGCAGGTGCCACCGAAGTCATCCGCACCCCGTGGCGCGCCACCCGCTCGAACACGGTGGTCTCCGGCTGCACCATTACAGGCAGTGGATCCTTCTTCCAATGCAGCGGAGCCAACATCTGCCGAGTTTCGGGCAAAAAGAAAGTGGCGCCAACCAGCCCGTGGGCTCCGGGTAACTGCCCGGTGCCAAGGGAGCCGAGCGCCGTTGGGGTTGTTGTGGGGAACACCGAATGCAGCGGTCTACCAGCAAGCGCAATTAGTGCAGGCGCGTGGGCGCCGAATTTCTGAAGTGATCGCCAGCCCAAGCCGTCTATTAGACAAATCACCACATGTTGCAAATCACCAAGATTAAGAACATCCGTATAGCCAGGGACCCCAACGCTGGCAGCGGCTGACGACCCGACCTCGGCCAAACTCGTCGGGGCCAACCCCAACTTGATGGACGGCAAGTACTAACGCAGCCGAGCCGCGGTCGCCTGGGAGAGGGCCGCAGCGAACGCTAATGCTTGGGCTACGACATCGGCGCCGTCGGCAACTTCGGATACCCGCACTGAAAGGTCGTCATTACTCGATGTTCCGGTATACCCGTGCTCGGCATCACACTGCGGATCACCACAACTAGCTGGCTCTAAATCGATTCGGCTCACGGCGCCCCAGCCGATGGTTAAAACCACCTCCGAAGTCGCTCCACCGGGTTGATACTTGGCCGGCTCACTCACCACTCGGGTGACAACTACCGAATCCACCCGCTCAAGACGCACCGCTTCGGTTGATGCGGTAGCGAATGGCATTGGGTTGATCTCGTCAATGCCATGCTCGTCCGTGTGGCCAACTATTAATCGTGTTGGCGTTAAAGCCAGCACCGTAACGTGGCGCTGCAACTCGTCATGGTCAAAAGTGGCTTCGTGATGCACCAGATAAGACTTAAGTGACTCCCCCGCCAATGCCGTATCCAGCGCATCTGCGACCAAATCAGGGTAGTAGCCACTGCGCTGGATATCTGTACGAAGTTGCTGGTCAAGGCTCATCACTTGGTTATTCTGCCATATGTGCGCTGCTGATGGCCCGGGCCGCACAAGGAGTTGCTATCAGCAGCAATAACCGGTCGACTTGACACCAAGATACGGTTATCGGGTGAGCCACCCGCCAATCGTCATATCCCCAGAAGTCGCCCAAGCCCTTGCCGATAACCGCGGCGTCGTGGCCCTTGAATCCACCATCATCAGCCATGGCTTACCGCGCCCAGAGAACCTCCGGGTAGCGCTCGAAGTCGAGGCCACGGTCCGAACTCAAGGCGCAGTGCCGGCAACCATTGCGATTCTCGATGGCACCGTCTACGTCGGGCTCGATGGCGGGCACTTAGACCAGGTGGCTAATCGAGACGACGTTAGCAAAGTCTCGGTGCGCGATATCGCGACAATCATTGCCCGAGGCGGCAGTGGCGCCACCACCGTTGCGGCCACCAGCCACCTCGCCCAGCTGGTCGGAATCGAGGTATTCGCCACCGGCGGCTTGGGTGGCGTACATCGCGACGCCCGCCAAAGTTGGGATGAATCTGCAGATCTGACGACCTTGGGTCAGACCCCCATCACCGTGGTTTGTGCTGGGGTGAAATCGATTCTCGACGTTGGAGCCACCCTCGAACGGCTGGAAACCCTAAATGTTGGTGTCCTGGGCTACGACACCATGTCCTTCCCGGGCTTTTATCTCAGCGATAGCGGATTTCCGGTTACCTGGTCAGTTGCCAGCCCCGAAGAAGTTGCCGCCATCATGTCTGCCCGCCGCGCGATGAGAGTTTCCACCGGGCTGATCGTGGCCTATCCCCTCCCCGAAGATCAGCAGCTCGACCCGGATTTACACGATCGAGTACTGCAAGATGGAATGCGCCTGGCGACTAAGCGCGGCGTCAAAGGCAAAGATGTAACGCCGTTCTTACTTGATCACTTCCATCGATCAACACACGGCGCCAGCTTGGTCGTCAATACCAGCATAATTTTACGCAATGCCGATTTGGCGGCCAGGATCGCGGTTGCCTACGTCAGCTCACCTGATCGATGAAAGCGCCATTTGTGCTGGTCGGTGACCTCTTGATTGATATCACCGCGGTCACAAGTGGTCCCATCAACTATGCCAGTGACACCCCGGCGCAGATCAGTGTGCGTCCGGGTGGCGCAGGCGCCAACACCGCATCCTGGCTGGCGCACCTCGGTGAGAGTGTGCACCTAATAGGTGCACTCGGCACGGATGTCTTCGCCACGATGTTCCGGCAGTCATTCGCGAACACGGGTGTCCATCTGCACGCCACCGAGGTCACAGGCGCCCCGACCGGCACTTGCATAATCATTGTTGACTCCACCGGTGAGCGCACGATGTTGCCAGATCCTGGCGCCAACTCATTTTTAGCGCCCTCTCAAATATCCAACTCGCTATTTTGCGCCGGGGCACATCTGCATCTGTCCGGTTATACGTTGCTCAATCCAGCCACCCGAGCGGTTGGGCAAATTGCCTTAGCTCGCGCCCGCGCTGACCACCTGACCTGCAGTTTGGATGCCGCATCCGCCGCGCCAATCTCGGCGAATCCGGGAGCTATTCGAGAAGTTCTGGGCCAGATCGACGTGCTTTTGGCTAATGCTGACGAAGCCGCAGCCCTCACCGGCTTTACCGACCCCGCTCAGGCCCTAGCCGCTCTTGCCGAAGTCGTTGACACGGTGGTAATCAAGTGCGGGCCACAGGGCGCCTTGGCCGCCCAGGGGAATCAACACGCCCAGGTGCCAGCGCTACCGGCCAAGGTGGTCGACACCACCGGGGCCGGGGATGCCTTTGCCGCTGGCTTCTTGGTCAGCTGGCGGGCGGGGCAGCCCCTCATCGAGGCCGTTATGGCGGGAGTGCGAGAAGCCACACAGGCAATCGGCCGTGTCGGAGCCGGCCCGAAGGCCCTGTGACCGACGAGAATCGGGGACACTTCCCAGTTTTTACCGGCCGGTGCACTCTGCGCCCGGGCTGGAGTTCGGGGTTTGGCAAGAAGGGCTGAGGATGGCTAGGCGCTCGACGAAGGCGGTTGCACCCGGTGATGGACGCATCGTCGATATTGACGTGTCCGATGAAATGCGGGCTTCTTTTTTGGAGTACGCCTATTCGGTCATTTACGCGCGAGCCTTACCCGACGCCCGCGACGGCCTCAAGCCGGTGCAACGGCGAATTCTATTTCAGATGGCGCAGATGGGCCTTCGACCAGAGCGCGGGCACGTAAAGAGTGCGCGTGTCGTCGGTGAGGTCATGGGCCGACTTCACCCACACGGTGATTCGGCCATTTATGACGCGCTAGTTCGCATGGCCCAGCCGTTTACTCTGCGACTGCCCATGGTCGACGGCCACGGCAACTTTGGCTCACCCGATGATGGACCAGCCGCTATGCGATATACCGAAGCCCGGCTAGCCGCAGCGGCTCTTGATATGACCTTGAGTCTGGACGAGGACGTTGTTGATTTTGTTCCGAATTACGACGGCCGTGAAACCGAACCGACGGTGCTGCCTGCGGCTATTCCGAATCTGCTCGTAAATGGGGCTTCCGGTATCGCCGTTGGGATGGCCACCACCTTGGTGCCCCACAACCTCGGTGAAGTTATCGGTGCTACCCGATACCTCATCAAAAATCCGAAAGCGGATCTTGGTGAGATCATGAAGTTCATCCCCGGGCCCGATCTACCCGGTGGCGGAGTAATCATCGGCCTCGCTGGCGTCCGCGAGGCCTATGAATCCGGGCGGGGCACCTTTCGGATTCGAGCCCGCACCCGCATTGACCAAGTCTCACCGAGGCGCCGCGGCATCATCGTCACCGAATTGCCGATGAATGTCGGTCCAGAAAGAGTTATCGAACGTATTAAGGATCTTGTTCAAAGTAAGAAACTACTGGGCATCGCCGATGTGACTGACCTAACCGACGGTGATTCCGGACTCAATTTGGTTATCGATATCAAGAACGGTTTTCACGCTGAGGCCGTACTTGAGAACCTCTTCAAGCTCACCCCGATGGAAGAATCGGTCAATATAAATGCGGTCGCACTTGTCGAAGGTCAACCGCAGACGTTGGGGCTACTTACTTTATTGCACGTCTTCATCGATCACCGACTCGAAGTTGTGCGTCGCCGCAGTCTGTTCCGTCGCACAAAAGCTCAAGATCGACTGCATTTGGTTGCTGGTTTGCTCACGGCCATCCTCGATATCGACGAGGTAATTCAACTTATTCGCGAGTCTGATGATGCCGCAGCAGCAAAGGCGCGATTAATTGAAGTGTTCGACCTGAGCGAAGTCCAGTCTTCTTATATACTCGAGATGCCGCTGCGAAGACTTACCAAGTTCTCACGAATTGAACTGGAGAAAGAGTCCGATGTCCTTAAGCGTGAGATTGAAGAACTCACCAAAATCCTTGATAACGACAGCGAGCTGCGCGCATTAGTGTCCGATGAACTAGCTGCGATTGCGCAGGCTCATGCAACTCCACGTCGCACTTTGCTGATGGAAGCCGGTGCCGCCCCGATTTCTGCCGCGGTGCCACTAGAGGTTGACGATGAACCATGCGTGGTGTTGATGTCGAGCACCGGGCTTTTGGCCCGCACCGCTGACCAGCGATTCGAACAGGTGGGTGATATCGCGCGCGCTAATCATGATGTGATCATCAGCGCGGTCCCCGCCACCAATCGAGGGTCCATTGGGTTAGTTACCAGTACCGGCACACTCATTCGACTTTCGGTGGTTGACCTGCCCGCCCTGCCATCGGTGATTGGCATTCCCGCCTTGTCCGCCGGAGCGCAGGTCGGCGCTTTCGTCGACCTACCACTTGGTGAGTCTGCCCTATGTTTAACCACCCTTGATGAGACCGGTGGCATTGCCTTAGCCACCGCAAATGGGGTCGTCAAAAGAGTCCTCCCGGATGGGCTCACCAATAAGGACTCATGGGAGATCATTCGACTTGATGAAGGTGATCAGGTGGTGGGCGCCATCGGCCTCGACGAGGCGGCGGCCGAGACTTCCGAATTAGTTTTCGTCACCTCAGATGGCCAATTACTGCGGTTTGCGGCAAGTGCGGTGCGACCACAGGGCCGGGCCGCTGGCGGCATGGCAGGGGTGCGCCTCGCCCCTGGAGCCCGAGTCACTTCCTTTACCGCATTAACTCCGGCGGCGAGCGCCGTGGTGGTTACTATCGCCGGTTCCGCAGATGCACTGCCGGGCACCGACGCCGGCAGTATCAAGATCACTCCCCTAGCCGAATATCCCGCAAAGGGCCGAGGTACCGGCGGGGTGCGCTGCCATAAATTCCGCTCCGGCGAAGACACCCTGGTATTGGCCTGGGTCGGAATAGGTCCGGCACGCGCCGCTACCGCATCGGGAGTTCCGGCGGACTTACCGACGGTCCTGGGTAAAAGAGATGGCACCGGATCACCCGGTACCACACCAATTTCTGGGCTTGGCGGGCAACTGTGAGCACCGACTGTTCCAGTGCGGCGCGCGAAGTCGGTGAACCACTCGCAGGTACCGCACCGGTTGCCACCTGCTGGATTTTGATCGAGCAGCCGGGGCCCTGGGGCAAGAATGCCCTCCTTGACGCGCGCCTTGAACCGGGAGTCGGCCAACTGCTAACAGACCGAGCCGAAGACACCGGGGTTTCAATCTTGCTGGTGCGCCACCCAGACCGCCTAGAGCCGGCCTCAGTTGTTGCGGGTAGAAATGTTTGGGTAGTCCATACCTCCCCTGGCGCGACTCGCATGCGCCACGGCATCATGTCCGATGTATCAGTTATCGCGGATTGGGATTTTCCTGAGCTCGCCGCGGGCTCCCTGCCGCCATTTGGGGTATCTACCAGCCAGCCGTTGCTCTTGGTCTGCACCCACAGCGGCCGCGATGCTTGCTGCGCGTTACATGGTCGAGCCCTCATTACCGATCTTCTCAAAAACGTCAGCGTCGAGGATCGAGGATTTATCTGGGAATCCAGCCACATTGGCGGCCATCGGTTTGCTCCTACAGTCATGAGCCTGCCATGCGGAGCCGTTTTCGGTCGACTCACGGTTGACAATGCGATCGAGATATTTTCCAGCTCTCAGCGACTGCTGTTAACTCCCGACAATTACCGCGGCCGCACCTGCTATTCGCCACCACTGCAGGTTGCTGAAATCGTCGTCCGACAAAACATGGGTATTTTCGAGCGCGATGTGCTGGATGTGCTTCGAGTAATAGATGATCGCGCCTTGCCTATGCCGGCGCTAGCGCAGCTACCAGCGGTTGGCGAATCACTAGTTGCCGAGGTGCGCCACGAAGACGGACGGGCTTGGCAGGTGAACCTTAGGCGTGAAGAACTTACCCAACCGCGACCTAAATCATGTGGGAGCGAACCCACCACCGCCGCCATTTGGCGTAGTGTCGGCCTAGCCGAAGCCACGCCATGGCACCACTGATGAGCTACTACCAAGATTGAACTATTAACCGTGATTTAGTTGTGCCGCTTTAAGTAAATCTTTGGTGCTTTGAATAGTGGTTCGGTCGCGACCTTTACCGGCACCAAGTGCTCGCTCAGCCGCATCAATTGAGCGCCAACCTAAATTATCAATAACCTGTTTCCCGGAGCCGGCCAGCCAGGAGTCAAAATCGCTTGGGTTCGACATTGGCGCTATCGGCAATTTATCGCAATCAGCCAGCAGCGAGGCCACGGTTGCGGTCGCATCCTTCTTATTCGTACCGATGATCCCGGTTGGGCCACGCTTGATCCAGCCGGCCACGTATTCACCGCTCACCGCGCCACCGTCACACTGAACTCGACCGTCCACGTGCGGGATAACGTTGCGATCTTCATCAAATGGCACACCAGGTAAGGCCAGGCCCCGGTAACCGACACTGCGAACCACCAGATCTGCAGCAATCACGAAAGTCTCGCCGGTGCCTTTGGCGCCACCTGCGCCATCTAGCTCGGTGCGCTCGACGACCACCTCACGCACTCGAGTATCACCGCGTAGCTCTACCGGACGAGCCATGAAGTGCAAGTGAATACGCCGTGATTTTCCAGTTTGCTCTTTTGTGGCCCACGCTTTAACTACTTCGACATTGCGAGCCACCGCTTTATCGTCGGCAATAACTTGCTCACTCGCGGCATCGAACACTAACTCGGCAGGGTCGACCACGATGTCAGCGTCAGCCAGTTCACCCAGTTCACGCAGTTCTTTTGTGGTGTAGGTGGCCTGTGCCGGCCCCCGCCTGCCCAGTACATGGATATCGGTGATCACCGACTTTCGCAGGGTGTCGAATACGTAGTCGGGCATATCAGTGTGAGTGAGTTCGCCAACAGTTTTCGCCAACACGCGGGTAACGTCAACTGCCACATTGCCTACACCCACCACAACGACACAGGTAGCTGTCGGGATTAGCCGCTCAAAAGTCTCGCGATCAGCATCGGGGTGCCCGCAGTACCAAGCCACTAGGTCGGTGGCGGCCACACTGGCATCTAGCTCTTCACCTGGTATCGCAAGTCGACGGTCACGGGAGGCGCCATAGGTGAATACGATGGCATCGAAGTACTCGTGCAGTGTGGCAACCGAAATATCAACCCCAACCTCGACATTGCCGATGAAACGCACCCCAGGCTTTTCGAATACTTTGTCAAGGGTGTCGCGCACCGAACGAATACTGACGTGGTCAGGGGCTACGCCGTAACGCACCAAGCCAAATGGCACCGGCAATTTGTCAATGACATCAACAGTGACCGGGATCTCCTGTTGGCTAACTAGCGCATCCGCCGCATACATACCTGATGGACCAGAACCAACCACTGCAACGCGTAACGATCGAGCCATGCCGTGACCTCCAAGTGGCTAGTTAACTGGGCCTACTTGCCGCAGAGCGTATTACTAGGCATCGATTCGCTCCCGATCTAACCCTGCCGCACCTTCGACAATGAACTCCTTTCGAGGGGCAACTTCACCGCCCATTAGGAGATCGAATACCGCGCTCGCCCCGGCAACATCCTTCATGGTGATTCGACGCAGAGTCCGGTGGGCGGGATCCATTGTGGTCTCGCGCAGTTGGCCAGCATCCATCTCACCTAATCCCTTATAGCGCTGGATAGGATCCTTGACTTTCTTGCCGCGTTTATTCGCATCGGCTACAACCGACTTCATCTCGCCATCGGAGTAGGTGTAGATAAGGTCATTGGGTTTGCTCCCGGCATTCACAATTTCGAGTCGATGAAGTGGTGGCACTGCCGCATAGACCCGCCCGGCCTCCAACAGTGGGTGCAGATACCGGTTGATCAAGGTCAATAGCAGACATCGAATATGCGCACCGTCAACATCTGCATCGGACATCAGGATCACTTTGCCGTATCGCGCTTGCTCAAGATCAAATGAACGACCAGAACCAGCCCCGATCACCTGAATAATCGAGGCGCACTCAGTGTTCTTGAGCATGTCAGCGAGGGAGGACTTCTGAACATTCAAAATCTTGCCGCGGATCGGCAGCAGTGCTTGGTGATCGGCATTTCGGGCCACTTTCGCGGTACCCAGCGCGCTATCGCCTTCAACGATGAACAATTCACTGCGCTCGACGTCGTCGGTTCGACAATCCACCAACTTAGCCGGCAAAGCAGATGACTCAAGTGCTGTCTTTCGCCGTTGGGTATCGCGGTGGGTCCGCGCAGCCACCCGTGCTCGCATGGCATTCGCGGCTTTCTCCAGGACCGACTTCGCGGCGACTTTCTCACCCCTGGGCGGGTTGGTAAACCACGTGGTTAACTCCTTGGTGACCACGTTACCCACTATCCGCGTGGCAGCGGGGGTTCCTAAAATCTCTTTAGTTTGGCCTTCAAATTGCGGCTCGGCGAGGCGCACGGTGACAACAGCGGTCAGGCCCTCAAAAACGTCATCCTTGGTGATGGTGTCTTCGGCGCCTTTTAGAATCTTCGCGGCTCGCACTTGGTCATTGACAGTCTTGACGATGGCTCTTTCAAATCCAGTCAGGTGGGTACCACCCTTTGGAGTCGCGATCACGTTCACGAAAGAACGAATATCGGATTCGTAACCGGCATCCCAGCGCAAGGCGATATCGACACCTAATTCGCGCTCAACATCTTGCGGAGTCATGTGCCCTTTGTCATCCAACACCGGGATAGTCTCGTGGAAGTGCCCCTTGCCGTGCAATCGAATTACCGAGCTCACGGGCTCACCAACCGACAAGGCCTCGACATATTCAGTGATGCCACCTTTGTGCTGAAAAGTCTCCTCGTAGCGATCTTCGGGATCGCGTAAATCGATAACCGTGATAAGTAATCCCGGGACTAAGAACGTGCTCTGCACTGCGCGTTCGCGTAGCCCTTCGCGGTCATAGGCGGCATCCTTGGTGAATACCTGCGAATCAGCCCACCACCGCACCCGGGTGCCGGTTCGAGTGCGCGGGCAGGTGCCAGCGATATGCAGACCACTCTTGCGGGTGAAATCCCCCATCGGACCAACTCCGTCAAAAACTCCGGGCACCCCCCGTCTAAAAGACATGGTGTGGGTCTTGGCCCCGCGGTCGACCTCAACATCTAGCCGCGCAGAAAGCGCATTGACCACCGAGGCACCAACCCCGTGTAGCCCGCCCGAGGCCGTATACGAACCGCCGCCGAACTTGCCGCCGGCATGTAACTTGGTCATCACGACTTCAACGCCGGTCAATTTAGTCTTGGGTTCAACATCGACGGGGATCCCGCGACCATCATCACTAACCTCGGCCGAACCGTCAGGATGCAAAGTCACGGTGATTTTCTTGCATGAGCCGGCGAGTGCCTCATCAATCGCGTTGTCGACGATTTCCCAGAGACAGTGCATTAATCCGCGGCCATCATTTGATCCGATGTACATTCCGGGCCGCTTACGCACGGCGTCTAAGCCCTCAAGCACGGCCAGATTCTTGGCGGTATACGCCCCGGCTGCAGCAATGCCTCCACCACCGGCACCGCCAGCGGCACTAGTTGCTGCCGATCGGGCTGTTTTCCGGGGCAATTTGGCGGCCATTTGCCCTAGATTACGGCGAAATTGGCCGGATCTGTCCCCCGGCCGGTCGTGTCGTCCACAGATCATCGCAACGCGTTCGCTCTGCGTGAACCAACGGCCTGCGGCGTGTCGGGAATGCAATTGTGGTGAGAGACTGTTACCAATGGCGTCAAGCACAAATAAATGGCCGAGGAGGTGCCTGGTACATGACCACGACGATGACTGCCCCCGCACTTAGTGCGACCGATAGGTGTGACCGCTGTAACGCGCAGGCTTATGTGCGCGTGATATTGCACGGCGGCTCCGACCTGCTTTTCTGTGGGCATCACTGGTCACGCCATGAACTGGTCCTGCGACCGAGAGCTGCGACCATCGTCGATGAGACCCATCGCCTAACGGATGCACCGGCTAGCGATAACCGGTAGGAGATCTCAGAACGCTTCTTCGCACCGTTGATTGCAGTGCGCCACTGGATATCTTGGGTGCGGGTTAATCCAAGTAATCGCGCAGCACCTGCGAACGTGACGGGTGGCGAAGCTTCGACATCGTCTTACTCTCTATTTGCCGGATCCGCTCACGGGTAACCCCGTACACCTTGCCAATTTCATCCAGCGTCTTCGGCTGGCCGTCGGTTAGGCCAAAGCGCATTCTGACAACTCCGGCCTCACGGTCTGACAAAGTGTCAAGAACCGACTCGAGTTGCTCCTGCAGCAAGGTGAATGAAACCGCGTCGGCGGGTACAATCGCCTCGGAGTCCTCGATTAAGTCACCGAATTCACTATCACCCTCCTCGCCGAGTGGCGTATGAAGTGATATTGGCTCGCGTCCATACTTTTGAACTTCGACAACTTTCTCAGGAGTCATGTCGAGCTCTTTCGCCAACTCTTCTGGCGTTGGTTCGCGGCCCAAGTCTTGCAGCATTTGCCGCTGCACCCGGGCGAGCTTATTAATTACTTCAACCATATGCACTGGGATTCGAATGGTTCGTGCTTGATCAGCCATGGCCCGGGTGATGGCCTGGCGAATCCACCAGGTGGCGTACGTCGAGAACTTGTAGCCTTTGGTGTAGTCGAATTTCTCGACCGCGCGAATCAAACCCAGGTTGCCCTCTTGAATCAAATCGAGGAACAACATGCCACGCCCGGTGTAGCGCTTTGCCAGCGAAACCACGAGTCGCAGGTTCGCTTCAAGTAGGTGGTTCTTCGCATTGCGACCATCACGTGCGATCCACTCGAGGTCACGATGCAGTTTCTTTTCGATCTTCTTACCCTCATTGAGCATCTCTTCGGCGAAGAGCCCCGCTTCAATGCGCTTGGCGAGATCAACTTCCATCTCCGCATTTAGCAGTGGGACCTTGCCGATCTGCTTTAGATAATCCTTTACCGGGTCTGCGGTGGCACCGGCAACCATAACTGTCTGCACTGGCTCATCGGTATCGTCAACATCTGAGATAACGAAACTGGCCTCATCGCCATCACCGGTATCGGCGACGGCCTCAGCGATGTCTACGGCAATGTCAGCTTCAAGATCAGCCTCAAGAACCGCAACTACCGCGAGGTCCGCGGGATCGATATCGTCGGCATTGATCACGACCAGGCCGTCCTCGGTCGCAATCACCTCGATCATTTCTAAGTCAATTTTCGCGGGAGCCGCTTTCTTCGCAGGAGCCGCTTTCTTCGCGGGAGCCGCTTTCTTCGCAGGAGCCGCTTTCTTCGCAGGAGCCGCTTTCTTCGCAGGAGCCGCTTTCTTCGCAGGAGCCGCTTTCTTCGCAGGAGCCGCCTTCTTCGCAGGAGCCGCCTTCTTAGCAGGAGCTACCTTCTTCGCAGGAGCTACCTTCTTCGCAGGAGCTACCTTCTTCGCAGGAGCTACCTTCTTCGCAGGAGCTACCTTCTTCGCAGGAGCTACCTTCTTCGCGGAATTCTTTACCGGTGCCATCTTTGGATGTAACGCCTTTCTCCCACTTCCCCACGACAAGAGCCCGTGTCAAGCCTGATGGCTTGTACGGGCGTGAGGCCACCAGTGTGCCACCGCCAATAGCGCCCAGCCCAGCCGGGGGGCCTTCATGGGATCAGCACGCCTCGGGCCTGGCCTACGGCCACCACGGTGCTGTCGGTTTGCGTGACCGGACTCGCAATTGGGAACGGCCCGAGGCCATCGACGGTGTAGGTCGCTGACCAGTTGGTGGTCAGCGATACCTGAAACCGACCGACGCGCTGGTACCCGTGAGCCACGGATAGATCCGGATAGAAACCACCTGGCGAGGTGGTATCAAGGTGGGCTCCATCACCGAAATCCCAAGCCCACCGCGGTGTCGGCGAGAGCACCACCTGCTGCCCGGCGACCGAGTAGGTGGACGGTGGCACTGACCCCGGCTGGTTTGAACTGAATATCACCGGTAAATACGGCAACACCCCACGCCCGGGTTGATAGCTGATGCGACTTGGAGGCATGCTGCGTTCAAAATCGTCCGAAATCGCGACGCCGGCAGCGGCGACGGTTACCGGGCCATCATTAGAGACGCAGATCAAGCCCTTATTTTGCCAGGTGACTCCGCCATTGAAGGAGAGCCAGGCCCGCAGGAGCTGTTCGTCGGCGCCCTCGCAGGCGTGCAAAATGATGATGCAACCCGGCGCAAATACCCCATCACAGGGTTCGCGGAGCCGCCACCGGCACTCAATGCAGGCCGCTACCTCATGTCGGGTGGCATCGGCCACGGTATCCGGAAGCACCAGCCCTCCGGTGCCCACAAACCGATCTGCGCCATCGTCGACCGAAATATCCACGGAAGGTGCACTTGTCGCGTTTGGCAGCCCGAGCCCTGCGGCCGAGGTTATCAAAATGACAAGTGCAGCCACTATTAACACCCGGGCAGGCCAGCTACGCATAGTGCCACGTTACGTCCGCTCGGTACCGATGTCACCTCGCACTTCATAGCCTGTGGAAAACCGATTACTAGGACTCTTACTCGGGGTCCGTAATCTTGATTCCAGCCTTTAAAAGGCCACGTTCTATGGCGGAATTGACCGTCTCAAGCACTTTTACTCGCGCGTAGAGCTTGTCATCGGCTTCCACGACCGTCCAGGGTGCATTGGAAGTATCAGTGCGATCGAGCATCTCGGTGATTGCCAGTTCATAGGCTGGTCGCTGCTCGCGGTTGCGCCAATCCTCAGCTGTGAGTTTCCAGCGCTTAAGTGGATCCTTCTCGCGCGATTTAAACCGTTTCAGCTGTTCATCACTGGAAACATGCATCCAGATCTTTACCAACACCATGCCTTCATCGGTCAAAGTCCGCTCAAAGGACTTAATCTCGTCATATGCACGCCGCCACTGTTCCTCGGTGGCAAAATCTTCAACGCGCTCAACCAAAACCCGGCCGTACCAACTGCGATCCAAAATGGTCATGCCGCCCCAGCCAGGTAGATGCGGCCAAAACCGCGACAGGAAGTGGTGCCGCTTCTCATCAAAGGTGGGCGCAGCAATTGAAATCACGCGCACATGACGTGGGTCGATGGGGGCCACTAGGCGAGTAATCGCACCACCCTTTCCAGATGCATCCCAGCCCTCGAAAACCACGCAAATAGGTGGGCCAAGGGTGCCAGATCCGTCATAGATTCCCCCGACGACTAGCCGCAGATAGAGCATCCGGCGCTGCGCTGCTGAAAGCCGGCGCTCACCTTCATCCTTCGCAATTTTGAGCGAAAGGTCGTAATTATCAAGGATGCCCATGCGCCAATAATGCACTAATGCGCCGGCAATGGGTTTCGCGCACTCCTAGCGCAGGTGAAATCGCGTACTGGTCATACAACTGGTCGAAGCGTCCGCGCGTGCTGAACCGCCTGTTGCACGAAGTATGCGACCTGATCGTCTTCAACCAGAAATCCATCGTGCCCGTGTAGCGAGTGCACCGTATGCAACTCATCAGCACCGGGCACGAGATCCACCAGTTGCTGTTGCTGGCGATTTGGAAATAGCCGATCAGAATCGATTGCCACCACGGTCAACGGCACCTTGACTCGATTCAGCGCTGCTTCGACACCCCCACGCCCGCGGCCAACATCGAACAAACTCATCGCGTTTGTCAAAGTGACGTAGGTATTGGCATCAAAGCGCCGCGCCAGTTTTTCAGCGTGGTGGTCAAGGTATGAAGTGATCGCAAACGGTGCCAGCGGCTGGCCAACAGTTTGTCCAGAGACCTCATGGGGATCAACACTTTGTATTTCGCGGCCGAAGCGTTCATCTAGCTCATCTGAGCTGCGGTAAGTCAAATGCGCGATTCTTCGAGCGATTCCCATTCCAATATGTGGACCTTGGCCCGGTGCGGCGTCGTAATAATCACCGCCATTAAATCCTGCATCCGCGTAGATTGCAGATAATTGCGTTACGTGGGTGCCAATTTGGTCGGCTGAAACAGCTGCGGTTGTGCCGAGCACCAATCCACCGCGAATCCGGTCCGGGTGTGCCACCAGCCACTCAAGTACCCGCATGCCGCCCAAGGATGGGCCAAGCATCAGTGCCCACGAATCAATGCCGAGGGCATTGGTGAGTAGAAGTTCAACTTCAACCATGTCGCCCACGGTTATCACCGGAAACCGGCTCCCCCATGCTCGGCCATCCGGAGCCAAGGATGCAGGCCCGGTAGTGCCCTGACAGCCGCCCAACACATTGGCACAGACAACAAACCACTCGGTGGTATCAATGGCCCGCCCCGGCCCAACGAGTGAGTCCCACCACCCGGCGGTCAGGTGGCCGACGCCGGCCGGCCCGGTGACATGTGAGTCACCGGTCAATGCGTGCGCGATATAAATGGCATTCGATTTGTCAGCATTTAGGCTGCCCCAAGTTTCATATGCCACTCGCACTTGCGGGAAGCTAAAACCAGATTGCGTAGTGAACTCTCCTAGCTCACAAAAGAGCCGATCACCCACGGGGTCTGACTCCCGCCACGCACAGCTGGCGGGAGTCAGACCTTCGTATGACAGTGGGCCATACGGTGTGGGTGCGGTCATCGAAACTAGCCTTGCTTTGCGGCCCGAAAACCAGTTTCGAGATCGGCCAGAATGTCGACAATATTCTCGATACCCACGGACAAGCGCACTAGCCCAGGGGTTACGCCTGCGGTTGCCTGCTCCTCCGGGGTCAACTGTGAGTGCGTGGTCGAGGCCGGGTGAATGACCAAGCTACGCACGTCACCAATATTGGCGACGTGACTATGTAGCACCAGCCCTTCGACGAATCGCTTGCCAGCCTCAATGCCACCTGCGATTTCAAAACTAAGTACGCCCCCTGTGCCAAGCGGTGCATACTTTTGACCCAACGCATACCAAGGGCTCGACTTGAGGCCTGCGTAGTTAACCGAGAGAACCTCTTCGCGACTTTCTAGCCACGTCGCGACGGAAAGTGCATTTTGAATATGGCGTTCCATGCGAATAGACAAAGTCTCGATCCCCTGCGAAATCAAGAACGCATTGAATGGCGAGACTGCCGGGCCGAGGTCGCGAAGCAACTGCACTCGCGCCTTCAGGATGAATGACAAATTCACGCCAAACGCGCCACCGACCCCGAGGTCGCGTGCATATACCAATCCGTGATAGCTCGGATCAGGTGTGTTGTAGTTCGGGAAACGATCCGGGTACTGGGCGTAGTCAAAAGTTCCAGCATCGACAATGACACCAGCGATCGAGGTGCCGTGGCCACCAAGGTATTTAGTTGCCGAGTGCACAACTATGTCGGCGCCCCACTCAAATGGGCGAATCAAATAAGGCGTGGCAACGGTGTTATCGATAATCAGAGGCACACCAACCTCGTGAGCGACCTTCGCCACCCCCTCAATGTCAAGTACGTCATTTTGAGGATTAGATATCGACTCACCGTAGAAAGCCTTAGTGTTCGGACGCACCGCAGCGCGCCAAGACTCGAGATCATCAGGATCTTCAACGAACGTGACCTCGATACCAAACTTCGGCAACGTGTAGTGGAACAGGTTGTAAGTGCCACCGTACAAACTCGGGCTCGAAACGATGTGGTCGCCGACTTCGGCAATATTTAGGATCGCCAATGTCTCTGCGGCCTGCCCGCTCGCCACGAGAAGTGCCGCTAACCCACCCTCGAGTGCCGCTACCCGGTCTTCAACAACGGCCGTGGTGGGGTTCATCAACCTCGTGTAGATATTACCGAGTTCTTTCAGCGCAAAGAGATTTGCCGCGTGAGTGGTGTCATTGAAGATGTACGAAGTGGTTTGGTAGATGGGCAATGCCCGGGAATTAGTTACCGCATCTGGTGACTGACCTGCATGGATCTGCTTGGTTTCAAAGGACCAATTGGTGCTCATGGGATTCCTCTCGAAGATAATTTTGTGTTTAAGTGTGGGTAAACGGATAGCACAAATGGCCACCAATGGCGGACCATTGCTTGACTGCTGCTAACGCGGTGCCCTTAGGCGAATTGGTCAGCGGGTGGTCATTCGACAACAACACATCAGGGGACCTCAATCCAAGTCGTGGGGTCTTGCCTGGTGCAAGACCCGCGCTTGCCCAACAATCTGGGCCTGGTCTTCTCCGGGGCACCCCACCGCGGTTGGAGGGTTGTCGACCAGCAAGCCGGGACTTAACGCTGGCGCTCTTGACCTGAACACACTGTAGCAAGTGGCACCAGAGCGATCAAGCCCAGCACCACCGGCTAGCACCACCGGCGCAACTATCCAGCTATCTCCCCGTGCGGCACTGCTCCTCGGTCACCCCGGTCATCGCCGCCGCCCAAGTCGAGGGTGGTAATCCTGCGGCCAACCCTTGCGCTACCAGTTGGGCCAAGGAGTACTCAGGGTCATCAGCTTGGCTGCGCTCAAGAGCCACCAGCGCCCGCGCCCCATCGCCGGTTAGCCAAGAGCAGATCGAGGTGCAGGTAGCGATTGGGGCTACCACTCCAACAGGGGCGGCCCGCAGGGCGCTGGTCAGCACCGCAAGTGCAGCGACTCGCTCATCTTTTTTTACCAGGTGCCACAACAAGGTGTCGCGGACGCGAATGTCACTGAGGCAAAAGATGACTCGAGCGATATCGGAGTCACAGACCTCACCGGTGCCGTCTGCTTCTAGCACGATGTGCAACACGGCCTCAATGCTTTCATCACGCCAGTGGGCCAGGGTCGTGGCCGTATCGGTGATACCTGAACTCTTAATGCCAGCAGCGAGATTTACTATCTGTCGATTTTGCTCATCTATCAATTTGGTTATCCGAACACCCGCGTCCAGGTCAGCCGCAAATACCAGCTCGAGATCGGCGCGACCCGGCAGTACCGCGACACCTTCGAACGAAAACCTAGATTGCACCAACAAGGCCGTGTGCTTATCAAGAGATTGCCCTGCGCGTGAAACAAGATCGTCGGTACTCAAATAGCTCCACCAGCGCTGCGTCCACTCCGTTTTACCGGATTCAGCTGAACTACTGATTAGGAGAGCGTCAACAACGCCTATGTGGACCCCGTGCATCACGACCATCAAAGTAGTAATCAAGGGAGCGAAGGGCAGCGACCCACCGAGAAACTCGTCGCTGAATACACAGATGATTACTTCATCGGCAATGACATTTTGCGCGGTACGGGCAACCGCCTCGCAATACTCCTTGAGACTTACCGACAAATCGTCGCTCGGTAGGTCAACACGTTGGGTGAGCCGGACTTGGTCCGAACTCAACCAGATGATTACCAGGCTCTCACTCGGCATAAATCCGAGCAGATATGGGACAGCCGCAATCACGGCGTCCGGGCTGCGCAGGCTCAAAATTGAGTCCTGGGTGGTGCGGCTAAGTGAATTAGTTGTCATGGCGCCAACCGTGGGCGCTCCCAGGGTTGACTACCAGCAGCAAATTACCGATTGGGGAGCAACAGCCACCCAATCGGCGGCCTGTGGATAGCCGCCACCGCGCAAACCTGTCAGGCTATTTCGGTGCCTCAAGTGGTAGCAATTGCGGCCGTTTCGCCACGATCCCATCGCCCGAGGACTCCCCGCGCAGTCTCCGTGTCACCCACGGGGTGAGGTGCCCGTGGAACCAACGCGCGTGTCCTACCGCCCTTCGTAGAACCGGGTCAGGTTCGATAGCGGTCGGAGTTCGCCAACTTGCGTTAGCGACTCCCAGTGCCTGTAGGGCGCACTGCGTCGCCAGTTGGTGCCCCTCCGGTGATAGGTGTAGCCGGTCGCTATCCCAGTATTCGTCTTGGTCAAATGCGGCCACACCCCAAAAATTCACCAGATAGCAGTCGTACTCCGTAGCGATTGCCCGCATGGCACTGTTGTAGTCGGCCAGCCGGCCCCGAATTCGCCCCATCAGCATCGAGCGCCGGGCCGGATCACCGAAGGCATAAAGCAGCACATCCGCGCCACCGGCCCGCAGCGCCTTGACTCCATCCTCAACGGCTGTGGCGCTGTGATGGAGGTCGTAGTTACGTCGAAGAGCATCGTTTACCCCCGCCGCAAAGGAAACCAACTCTGGGCGCATCGCCAATGCCAACGGCACCTGCTCATCGGTAACCTGCCTGGCTAGGCGGCCCCGAATGGCCAAATTTGCGTAACTGAAGGCCGGTACCCGGGAAGCGAGAGCCCCAGCGACTCGATCGGCCCATCCGATATAGCGCCCGTCGGGGCCAACGTCATCAACTAGTCCTTCGGTGAAACTGTCACCGAGTGCTACGAAACTGCGCCAAGGCTTTGCCTGTTGCGAGATCACGCCACCGCCACCTTCGATAAAGAGTTGCCCCCTGCCCGAAATAAAAAGCCCGGTCGTCGAAGGCTTCCCCTCCCGCGACGACCGGACGAGCCCAACCCTAGGAGATGGCCCGAACCTGGATCCACACCGACACGCCGTTCGCGCATCTTTGAGTCAGGTTTTCCTATGCGGGTTTGGACGCAGGGTCAACCTTGGTGGTTGCAAATCTCTCCCCTGCTTTTCGGTACCACAGTAAAAGGGCAATAATTCCGATGACGATCTGCGGCACAAATGAGGCGGCTCGCCACACCAGATCAGCAGCCGTGGCGGCACCGGTCGCGACCCCGAATTTGGTCAGTAAGGCGATCATCGCTGCATCAACGGTTCCGAGACCACCAGGAGTAATCGGGATCATCATTCCGAGTTGACTGATTGCGAAGGCAGCAAATGCCACCAAGATCGAGGTACCTGCGGTGTCCCAACCTTCGACGCCACGAAGGGCGAAGTAAAGGATCAAGAACTGCGCTATCGATACCGCGACTTGCGCAACGGTTATCGCAAGCCAGCGCTTCTTGAGTAACTCGTACATGCTCGAACGGAACTTGGTCACCGGGGCGACAAGATCAAGACCTTGCAGGGACTTGATCCGGCCTGAAAAAGGCTTGATGAGCTTATTTCCTAGCCTTCCGACCTTTATTGCCAAAGGCTCTGAGCGCATCACCAGAACGAAAACCACTATCACTGCGATCAGAACCGCAAGCCCAATCAGAGCTGTTAATACATAGCCGCCACCGCTTTGGCCAGCCAAAACCAAGGCACCAACCCCGAGGATGGGGAAGCCGAGGGTCACAAACGAGCTCCAAAGTCCGACCGCGGTGATTGCCGCTGTCGATGCTGTTGCCGTGATAGCAAATGAAGTCAACATCCCGTACTGCACCGCAAGGCCAACAGCGCCGCCGCCGGGCACCCCGTTACTAATCGCGAAGGCTGCCTGGTTCACCTGTTCTGAACGCCAGTACTTAAGTCCTGGAGCCGCCGCCATAAACGGAAACCCGTAAAAGATTAAATAGACAACCACACTGACAATGATGAGGGCCATAGAAAGCGCGCCCATCGATTGCAGGGCCTCCCATGCATCGGCGTAACTACCGATCTGCGGGATGACTTTCCAGAAAATTAAAACAATGAACGCTAGACCGATGATTCCTAGAAGGATCGACTTCTTTTTATCGAGTTGAGCTACGGGGGCATTTGCGTCGACAGCTTCTTCAGGCATGTGCGCAGCCTGCCACATTTTGGGTAAGAGGGGGGTGCTTAACGGGCCGAAAAGGGCATTAGGCAGGATTCCCGTTATGCGCTTGGACCACATCTCATATGCCTGTACTTCAAATGAGCTTGCTGACGTTGTTCAGCGCATTGGATCTGACCTAGGTGCCACCTTCGTTGACGGTGGCCGCCACCCCTCATTTGGCACCCGTAACTTCATCCTCCCGCTGGCCGGGGGCGCCTATGTCGAGGTCGTTTCGGCTCTAGATCACCCAGCCGCCGCTAAAGCGCCGTTCGGACGCGCCGTCCAAAGTCGAGCTGACGCTGGGGGTGGTTGGCTCGGCTGGGCGGTCGCGGTCGACGACCTCTCACCCATCGAACAACGACTCGGACGCCAAGGGAGCCAAGGCCACCGCGTACGCCCAGATGGCACTGAGCTGCGCTGGAAGCAAATCGGCATCTTGGAGTTAATGGAAGACCCGCAACTTCCTTTCTTCGTCCAGTGGGAATGCACCGCAGCCGAGCACCCATCGGCAGCCGGTGGCCCAGTGGCAATCGGCAAAGTCGAACTCGCCGGTGACCCAGACGTCATCCGCGCTTGGCTCGGCGAACCAACAGCGAGCCCCTTGGATGAAGTGGCCGTGGAGTGGCTAGATGCTGACGAAGCCGGTGTCCTCGCGGTATGGTTCAGCACGGTAAATGGCTTGGTTCGCATCGATTAACTGATCAAGGAGCCCATGTGCCAACTAATGACGGCGTGCCTGACACCCTGAAAACAATGGCCGGCATTATCTGGCGGGTTTTAGTGGTGCTCGCTGGCTTGGCCGTGTTAGTGACGATCATGGGTCGCATATTCCCTGTCGTGTTTGCCCTCTTCTTCGCGATGTTAGTAACCGCCTGGACCATGCCGGTAATGAACCTCCTAAAAAAATTTCTCCCCAAACCCATCGCGATGGTCCTGGCTCTCTTGGCAATTGGGGCTGCGATTATCGCGATCATGGCGGTAGTGATTAGCTCCTCGATCCACGAAGGGCCAAAGCTTGTGCTCGCCATCCAAAGTGGGTTCACCGACATTGAAGGCTGGCTCAAGACCGGGCCACTTCAGTACACCGACACCCAGGTTGCAAACTTGCTAGACCAGGCTAAATCAGCTGGTACCACGGTCGCCAAGGGAGTACTCGGTGATGCCCTTTCTGCCCTTGGTTCCGTCGGGACTTTGATTATTGCCGCTTCAGTCTTTATTTTCGGCGTGCTGTTCTTCCTGCTCACGCCCGGGAAAGTCTGGGACTGGATTATTTCTTGGATCCCCAAGACCGCGCAGCGCCAAATAGATACTTCGGGTCGAATCGCTTGGGACTCTATCTCCGGCTACACCCGGGGCATCGTAATCGTGGCCTTTTGTGACGCTCTGCTGGTCTTTATCGGGCTGTTAATTCTTCAGGTACCGCTGGCCCCGGCACTAGCCGCCGTAGTGTTCATCGGTGCTTTTATCCCGGTAATCGGTGCGCCCATTGCGACCTTCTTCGCAGCAATCGTGGCGCTGGCTGAGCGCGGGCCAATTATTGCGCTCCTCGTTGTAGTGCTGACAGTAATCGTGGGGTCCTTCGACGGTGACGTACTACAGCCACTGGTTATGGGCAAGGCCGTGAATCTGCACCCACTAGCAATTGTTATCGCCATTGCGGCCGGCAGCATCGCGCTTGGCATCGTTGGGGCGCTCATCGCGGTGCCCATTGCCGGCGCCATCTACGGGGTCGCAAAATACCTCACCAACCGAGACCCTGAGCACCCATATCTGCCGGCATCCAGCCCACCGGCGCCGAGCTGAACATTCGCTGCATTAAATCGAGGTGTAAAACCTGAACTCGGTTGGTTCACGTAAAAAGCTATCTTTCACCTCGCCCAGATGCCTTACATGCTCGGACTCCATATGCGCATCCCAATGGGCCCGGCTAGTCCACTTCTCGATCATCAGCCAATCGGTGAGGTTCACCTCACCAGACCCCGCAAAACCTTCGACTCCAATTACTAGGTCGTACACCTCGCACCCGGCCTCGGCTTTAGTCGCGGTGATTAAATCGTCAAGTGCTGCTTTCGCCTCGACCAATTTGTCGTGGCGTGGCTTAAGGGTGGCGATGAGGTAGAGGGCATCCATATGCCGACCCTAGTGCCACTTGAACTTAGGTATTTATTCCCACCCGGCTGTCGTTTCACTTAACCGGCTCGACACTTTTCGCAGTAGGCGCGCCGGTGAACCCCGCCCGCGGTAGCGTTCACGGAACCAGCACGGCGCCGCAAACGTCGTATCTGCAGATACCTCAGCGGAAGGCCCGGAGATGACGCGGAAAATGGTCGGATCGATCAAGGTGCTCCCGATCGGGCTGCTCGCGATCGGGCTCTTAGCAACCGGCCTCCTGATGAGTGGCTGCGGTTCGGGTAGCCCCATCGCGGCCGAGGTGGCACCTGGAATGAGTACTGGGGTTTCCACCGATGCAATTCCTGCCGAAGCAGCAGTTAGTGAGAACAAGGGAAATTCTGATCCGCTTAGTTCTCCGCAAGTTATCCGAACAGCCTACGTCGATATTCGAGTTGCCGATGTTGCCGATGCCACCGCCCAAGTTATTGCTGCTACCACCTCCCGATCGGGAACTATCGATTCGCAAAATATCAACTCGGATGGAACTTCGAGTTATGCCAACATCGTGGCGCGGGTGCCAGCGGATACTTTGGATGCCTTCGTCGCCGACCTCGGTGATCTCGGCACCGTTATCTCCGTGAGCATTACCGCCCAGGACGTCACCACCCAAGTCGTTGATCTAGATGCGCGCATTGGGGTACTGCAGACTTCCATTGACCGGCTTAAATCCTTGCAAGCTCAAGCCACTAGCGTCACCGATTTAGTTGCGGTTGAGTCTGAATTGGCCAACCGCCAGGGCGAACTTGACTCCTTAACCGCCCAGCGTGGTTATCTTGGGCAACAAGTTGCCATGTCGACCGTGACCGTATCCCTATCGCCAATTACTGAACTCACTTCAAGTACCGCCCCTGGTTTCTTAGCCGGGTTACAGAATGGCTGGTCGGCTTTCTTGGCACTAATTGCATTCGTGATCACCAGCGCCGGCTTCTTAATTCCATTCGTTGTCATCGGCGCTATTGTTGTTATCCCGGTCATCCTCTTAGTGATGAAACGAAAGAAGTAGAAATGCTTATCGCTAACGGGAGTCACTAGTTAGGTCGGCGATGACAGCTCGTCCTGACTCAAGGCGCGCGACCGGGACTCGAAACGGGCTAGCCGATACGTAATCCAGCCCGGCATTGTGGAAGTAGTGGATTGACTCTGGGTCACCACCATGTTCTCCGCAGATCCCAAGTTTAAGGTCAGGGCGCGCCTGCCGGCCTTCGCGAACCGCGATATCAACTAGGCGGCCGACCCCATCTGCGTCTAGGGTCTCAAACGGTGAAATCGTTAGAACACCCTTCTCCAGATAAGCCGCGAAGAACGCCGCTTCGACATCATCTCGACTAAATCCCCAGGTGGTCTGCGTCAAGTCATTGGTGCCAAACGAGAAGAAATCTGCCACCTCCGCGATCCGATGGGCTGTTAAGGCCGCACGTGGGAGTTCGATCATCGTTCCAATCGGCATCGAGATAACGCGGCCCGCCGAGACGCTTACCTCGGCCAACACCTGTTCGATTTCGTCACGGATGAGGAGTAATTCACGCGCTGATCCAACAAGTGGCACCATGATCTCGGGCATGGGGTTCCCCCCCGAAGCGATACGAGCAAGTGTCGCTTCGGCTAGTGCCCGCACCTGTAATGCATACAGGCCCGGCACTACCAGCCCCAATCGGACACCACGCAACCCCAGCATCGGATTCGACTCATGAAGACGATTAACAGCAACCAAAATACGATCATCATCCGCATGGTCTTCACCACGCTCCTGCGCCAGAGCGACACGCACCATCAATTCAGCGCGATCGGTTAAGAACTCGTGTAACGGCGGGTCAAGCAGGCGCACCGTAACTGGTAGTCCGTCCATTGCTTCTAAAATCTCAATGAAGTCTTGTCGCTGTAACGGCATCAGAGCGGCAAGTGCGGCTTCGCGATCAACACCCGTCTCGGCGAGGATGACGTGCTCGATTAGCTCACGGCGCTCACCGAGAAACATATGTTCGGTGCGGCACAACCCGATGCCTTCAGCGCCGAGCAACCTTGCTCTAATAGCGTCATCTGGAGTGTCAGCATTGGCTCTCACTCGAAGCCTACGAACCTTGTCCGCGTACTTCAGTAATCGGTCAACGCACGACACCACGGCGGCGTCATCCTCACTCAAGGAAGCCAGTACCGCATCAACCCCTTCGAGCAGATAGCGCACCACCGGGGATGACGAAACCGGCAATTCACCAAGAAATACCTCACCGGTTGCACCATCCAAGGAGATGAAGTCACCCTCGCGAATTGTCCAAGACGTGCCGTCGACCGAGGTGGCCACTGCGAAACCGCCGGCTTCATCAACGACGAGCGCATCGGCTCCGCAAACCGCGGGCTTGCCCATGCCACGAGCTACTACGGCCGCATGACTGGTCTTACCGCCGCGGCTGGTCAAAATGCCAACCGCGGCAACCATGCCGGCAAGATCATCCGGGTTAGTTTCCCGGCGTACTAAGACCACCGGGCGCCCCAACTCTGCCCAATGCACCGCAACAGCCGGGTCAAATACCGCTTGCCCGACCGCGGCACCTGGTGAGGCGGCGATCCCCATAGTGATGACGGTGCGATCACTTCCCACGGTGAGTTGTGGAACCAGTAATTGCGTTAGTTGCGCGCCGCTAACCCGCGCGAGTGCTTCATCCTCGGTGATCAAACCCTCGTCCAAGAATTCACAGGCAATTCTAAAAGCTGCGCCGGCCGTGCGTTTACCCACCCGAGTTTGCAGCATCCAAAGTTTGCCGCGCTCAACGGTGAACTCGATATCACATAGGTCGCGGTAGTGGGTCTCAAGGCGCCGCATAGTAAGCGATAATTGTTCGGCAACTTCGTGGTTTTGCACGGCCAGATCGGCCAAAGTTAAGGTATTGCGAATACCAGCGACAACGTCTTCGCCTTGGGCGTTTGGCAGGTAGTCACCGTAATGACCAGCCGATCCGGTTGCCGGGTCGCGCGTGAAAGCTACACCAGTACCTGAATCCTCCCCTTGATTACCAAAGACCATCGTGCACACGTTGACAGCTGTACCAAGGTCATTGGGGATGCGCTCACGCCGGCGATAAAGTTTGGCCCGATCTCCATTCCAGGACTCAAACACCGCGTGTACTGCGAGGTCGAGCTGCTCGCGTGGGTGCTGCGGAAACTCGCGACCGGTTTGCTCGCGAATGATGGCCTTATACTTTTCCACGAGAGCCTGCAAGGACTCAAAATCGAGGGCGCTTTCATTTTGGACGCCCGCGGCATGGACCGCCGCTTCAAGCTCGTTTGCGAAGAATTTCGGCTCGACGCCAAGCACGGTGCGGCCAAACATGGAAATCAGCCGGCGATAAGAATCCCACGCAAAGCGGGCATCTCCCGAGATGGCCACCAAACCTTTGACGGAAGCGTCATTTAGGCCAACATTGAGAATGGTGTCCATCATGCCCGGCATCGAGAACACCGCACCTGATCTCACCGAGACAAGGAGTGGATCATGGACATCACCAAGTCGTCGATTTAGGTGGTCTTCGAGGCGTCGCAGGGCCGCCGTCACTTGCACTCGCAAGTTGGCCGGCTCTTCGTTATTGAGCAGGAACCACCGGCAGGCATCAGTGGTAATGGTGAAACCAGGGGGCACTGGCAACCCGAGGCGCGTCATCTCTGCAAGATTTGCACCCTTACCGCCCAAGAGATCCTTTTGTTCACGACCGCCCTCGGTGAAATCAAATACGTACCGGATTTCAGCCATGATCAGCTCACGAACTCTAGTCTGGCCTTAGTTAAAGTGGTTCCGTAAGTGAACTGAATAGCAGTGGCGATAACTGCACCAACTGCCAAGCGGTTTACGGACCTCATTTTGCGCCCTTTCACGTTGTTGATGACAACTTATCGCCCGCCGTGGATCGTCAACGCACTCAGCATACAAAATATATGGCCCCGGGGCGCAAGGGTTAGCTCGCAGCAGGTGCCCGATCCTTCAACCTGCTGAAACCGTCAAAAAACCGTCCAGAAGTGACGGTTCGAGCAGGTACAAGGCCACACCAAGACAGTTCGAGCAGGTACAAGGCCACACCGTGACGGTTCGAGCAGGTACAAGGCCCCACGGTGACGGTGCAGCCGAATACCCCCATGTGAGTACCGCCCACCGAGTGCCGCCCACTAAGAGTGGGATCTGCATCCGCGGATCGCCTAACTTCAGGTGGTTGTGCTGGTTATGGGTATCGTTGGCCACTTCGAAGCTACTTCGAACCAAACGAAAAGGAGTTCCAATGCACCTCGTACCAAATCTGATCATGAACGACGGGCGAGCGATCCCGCAGATCGGGTTTGGGGTTTGGCAGGTACCCGATGATCAGGTGACCGCGGCAACCTTGGAGGCATTTGCGGCCGGATACCGCCACGTCGATACGGCAGCTATCTACGAAAATGAACGCGGGGTGGGCGAAGCGATCGCACGCTATGGCTTACCGCGTGATGACATCTTCTTGACCACTAAAGTCTGGAACACCGACCATGGGTATGACCAGACCATGCGCGCCTTCGATAAGAGCGTGGCCCTCCTCGGAGTCTCTGAAGTGGATCTTTATCTTGTGCACTGGCCTGCGCCGGCCACTGGCGATTACTTAGAGACCTGGCGGGCAGTTGTGCAACTGCAGTCTGAGGGCCGCGCTAGATCAATTGGGGTATCTAACTTTCACCAGGAGCAGCTAGCGCACATAATTGCCGAGACCGGTGTGGTGCCGGCCGTTGACCAAATTGAGTTGCATCCGTGGCTGCCCCAGACTCCACTCAGGGCGCTTGCCTCCGATCTCGGAATGTTGATCGAGGCTTGGAGTCCACTGGCGTCCGGCGAATTGATAAACAATCCGGTCATTGGAGTTATCGCCACTGAACACCAAAAGAGCATTGCCCAGGTGATGATTCGCTGGCATCTTCAGTTAGGAAACGTGGTCTTACCGAAATCAGTAACTCCGGCTCGTATCCGTGAAAATATTGATGTCTTCGACTTTGAACTGACGCCGGAAAACATGGCGACAATCAGCTCACTTGAGAATGGTCACCGCACCGGCCCGAACCCCGACGAGTTCATGTAGTGATTGGTGGCTACACCCGCCAGGAGAGTTCCAGTGACCCCGGCCGCCTAAATGCGAAACCAGCCGGCGGTACCGCGGCTACCAAGGTGAGATTGGGTAACCGGCTGAGCAGTTTGTCAACCGCTATGGCAGTTTGGGTTCGAGCTAGGTGCACTCCAAGGCAATGGTGTTTACCCGCGGAAAAACCTAAGCCGTGTTTGGCGTTGGTCCGATGAATATCGAAGGTGAGTGGGTCAACGAAAACCGCAGGATCGCGGTTGACGGCGATAACCGAGATCCCAACAAACTCGCCAGCTTCGATAGTGACCCCGCAGGCGGTAAATGGTCTACCCATCCACCTCTCGATGAAGGCAACCGGTGGAATAAGTCGAATCGCTTCGTCAACAGCACCCGGTATTAGACTTCGATCGGCTAAACACTGCGACAAGGCATCAGGGTGGGTAAGAAGCAAGAGGAGAGTTGACATCACCGAGGCTTGTATTGTCTCAACGGCCCCGAACATCACCACCCGAAGCTGCGCTACCACCTCTTCATCGGACAGTTCGTTGTCCGAGCTCGCCAAAACTTCATTTGTCAATGATGCGGCGCCCGACGACCGATGAGCGTTTAGGCCGGCGAGTAGCAGTTTGTCCAACTGCTCCCTAGCTAAGTCGGCCCGCTTAACCGGCTCAGGGTCACCGTCATAAACCATAGCGGCGGCAAAATCTGCGTAATAGGCGTCGATTTTGGCACTCTCGCCAAGTGGTAGCCCTATAACGTGACCGGCAACGGCGACGGCAAACTCTGCAGCGAAAGCTGAATGTAATTCCGCTTTACCTTCTTCAACAAACCGATCAATTAGCGCATCCGCCTGCCCCCGAATGAAATCACCGAAGGCATGTTCGGCCTCACGGGCGCGAAAAGGGCGCTCGAATGGCGCTCGGAGTCGATCATGTGCGGGTGCATCGACCGTAAGCATCATTTTCCCTAGTGAGGCGCGCACCATATTTTCGGATACCTCGACGGTTGCACCAGCTTTTGGCAGCAACATCTCGCGGGCACCATCACGACTGGTGATCAGCCAGCCGCCCAGGACTGGAAGCCAAGTTACCGGCTCCTGCTCCCGTAAACGATCAAGTACGTGCTCGCGACCCGCATCTTGGAGATCTTCCATAGTGATCAACGCACCAGCTGGAAATTGCAACTGCCTAAGCACGTTCGCACCGTCAGCTACCTGAGCCTGTGAAATCATTCCGCACGACCTAACTATGCACTTACTGTGCTTAAATAACCAATGCGCTAATGGACCTTATGTCAGCACTAAGGAATAAGGGATTGCGCCCCCCACAAATTAATGTCGGCGTCTATCGCGTAATTATCTATTTCAGCAAGTTCGGCCTCAGAAAATTTCAGGTTATCGACAGCGCTTGCGGTTTCAACCAGTTGGCGCACGCTACTGGCGCCCAATAACGTTGTTGTCACTCGCTCATCGCGAAGTGTCCAAGCCACCGCAAGTTGTGCTAGCGACTGGCCGCGGCGCTCTGCAATTGCGGCCAATGCCCGCACCCGATCAATATTTCCTTCTGTTAGGTGAGAGTCGAACAAACTCTTACCCGCAGCGGCCCGTGAATCAGCGGGCACACCCTCTAGGTATCTATTAGTCAATAATCCTTGGGCAAGAGGACTGAAGGTAATGCAGCCCGCTCCGACCTCTTGCAACACGTCAAGCAAGCCATCTTCTAGCCACCTATTGAACATTGAGTATGAAGGCTGATGGATCAGCAATGGGGTGCCAAGGTCGGCAAGAATACGCGCTGCCGCCAAGGTGCGAGAGGGTGAGTAGGAAGAGATTCCAACATAAAGTGCCTTGCCTTGCTGGACAGCAGAATGAAGGGCCCCCATTGACTCCTCAATGGGCGTATCGGCATCGGGTCGATGGTGATAAAAAATGTCCACATAGTCCAGCCCCAACCGGGCGAGGCTTTGGTCAAGGCTGGCAAGCAGGTATTTGCGCGAACCCAGATCCCCATAAGGCCCAGGCCACATATCCCATCCAGCTTTACTAGAGATCACCAGCTCATCGCGCAGGCCCGAAAAATCATCACGCAAAATCTGTCCAACATTAAATTCAGCAGAACCTGCCGGGGGGCCGTAGTTGTTAGCTAAGTCGAAATGGTTTATCCCTAGATCAAAAGCACGTTGCATGATTGCGCGCTGCGTCTCTCGCGGTTTATCGTCACCGAAATTGTGCCAAAACCCAAGTGAAATAGCCGGTAGCTGCAGGCCACTTACGCCGGTTCTCCGGTAAGGCATCCGACCGTCATAGCGCGCAGGATCTGGTAGATAAATACCTGACATGACTTACGGAATCAACTCCCGGGCATCGATATTCTCCTGCGGAAGCGCGTAACCAGTGCTCGCGCACTGAGCCTCAACCCGGTTGGCCTGCAAGGTAAGGCGCTTCTTTTGCATTTTCGACAAGGAGTCGATTCCATCTTTCTTGCCAAACTTGTCCAATAGTGTTTGCATTTTCTCGGCGTTCGTGAGCACTTGCTGTTTTAATTCACCCGAGTTCGCCGCATCGCCGGCGGTTGCTGTTAGGTCAGTGACAAGTTGTTGATATTCAACCAGCAACGCTCGGCGCTCCTTTCTATTCAGATCTTTGACACCGGCGGCGACGGTGCTGCGGAGAAGATCCAACTGGAAATAGGTCTCGCAAGTTGCCTGCGCATCGAAGGAAACGACAGCATCTGCGCTCGGGGCGGCCAACGCCGAAGACAGGCTCGGAGCAGGGACGGCTTCCGGCTCAGACGAGCATGCGGCCAAGAACAATGCACTCGCAAGTACAACCGGTACTAGCACTCTGGCTTTAACTGCTGCCTTTACCCACATTTTCGCTCCCTTCGCAGCGGCGCCGAAAGATCGCCCCCATCTGCCATAACCTTACGCGAAACTGCTACATTTCGGGAGGCCAAATCCCTAGAAAGTACTCCTAAAGAGAAGATAGCCTCCTGCCGTGACCGCGAAAAATGCTGATGCCGCGGTTCTGGGTAAATTGTCACTGTTGGACCGGTTCTTGCCGGTCTGGATTCTCGTGGCCATGGCAATGGGCCTGGGGCTAGGAAAATTGGTCCCGGGCATTCAATCAGCCCTTGACTCGGTGAGTATCGGCCAAACCTCATTGCCAATTGCCCTCGGCCTAATGCTGATGATGTATCCGGTACTCGCCAAAGTTCGATACGAGGAGATGGGGCATGTGGCCGGGGATCGCCGGTTGCTTTGGCTTTCACTGCTGCTTAACTGGGTGATCGGCCCGGCCTTGATGTTCGTGCTCGCCTGGACTTTCTTACCAGATCAGCCAGCATTTCGTACCGGACTAATCGTTATCGGTCTGGCTCGATGTATCGCCATGGTGCTGATCTGGAATGACCTCGCCTGTGGCGATAGCGAGGCAGCCGCGTTACTAGTTGCGATCAACTCTGTATTCCAAATTCTTGCCTACGCGCTACTCGGAACATTTTATCTGAAGATTCTGCCAGGCTGGCTCGGCCTTGATACCCAAGATGTGCAATTTTCAACTTGGGATATCACCAAAGCCGTACTTATCTTCCTTGGTATCCCCTTGGTCGCCGGCTATCTGACCAGGCGCATCGGATTAAGGGCTAAAGGCCGCGTTTGGTACGAGCAGAAATTCATCCCACGTATTAGTCCATTTGCCTTATACGGGCTGCTTTTCACGATCATCATTATGTTCGCGCTGCAGGGGGATGCGATAATCAGCAGCCCTATTTCAGTTCTTAATATTGCTATCCCGCTGCTTGTCTACTTCATAATCATGTGGGGTGTTTCATTCTTCCTTGGGATCAAGAGCAAACTCGGCTACCCCAAGACCGCCACTTTGGCATTTACCGCGGCCGGCAATAACTTCGAACTCGCTATTGCCGTCTCAGTCGGTGTTTGGGGTGTCACGTCAGGGCAAGCCTTAGCTGGCGTCATCGGGCCACTGATCGAGGTACCGGCGTTAGTCGCCTTGGTTTATGTGTCGCTATGGCTGATGCGCCGATTGACAGAAAAGCGAACTAGTTGAACGATCTCAGAAATTCGTATCTTTGCTGCATAGCTAATTGGGCGATCCGTGATTTCGGTGCGACCACCTCGTAGCCGTGTGGGCACCCGGGGCGCAGGTGCAATTGAACATCACCGCCGGTTTCTCGAATACGCGAGGCGAAATTGACATCTTCGTCGTGGAAGATATCCAGGTCACCAACCTCTACATAGATCGGCGGCAGCCCCCCTAACTGTGTTGCCCGCGCGGGGGCTGCATAAGCCGACACCTCCCCTGGCGCCATCTCACCGAACAGGCATCGCCAACCGGTGATGTTGTCGTCATAGGTCCAAATGATGAATGGGCCGGTGAGTTTTGGCCCAGCGACCGGAGAAGCAATCGTGCGATCATCGAGCATCGGGTAGATGAGCATCGCAGAACTTAACCCACAACCTTCATCACGGGCCTTCAGCAGCACGCCGGCGGCAATGCCTCCCCCCGCGCTATCCCCCGCGATACCAATTCGCTCGGGATCGATGGCAAGCTCACCATAATTTTCACGCGCCCAGCGCACGCCTGCACTTACATCTTCGATTGCTGCGGGGAATGGAAACTCAGGGGCTAATCGATAGTCCACCGACAAGATGGCAATGTCGGCGAATGATGCGTATTTTGAACATACTGAGTCATATGCGTTAACCGTGCCCATAATCATGCCGCCGCCGTGCACATACACGATAAGTGCGAGCGACCTGCTCCCACGCTTTCGATAAAGGCGCAGCGGTAACGTGGTGCCATTTGGGCGGGTGCAACTGAAATTGGATATCTCAACATCACTTGGTGGCGGAGATATTTTTGCTAGTAACTTCTCCAACTTGACTTGCCGTGCGGCTGAACGTGCGCGCCGGCCTGACCAATCTCCAACGGGAAGGGGCTTTGACAGCCCGATTCTCGGGATCAACTTAACCGCGGCCCAGCGCACCTGCGGATTAATTTTTGGCGTCTTTTTCATCTATTTCACTAGGCAACTAAATATTCAGGTGCGGCGGACAGGAGAATTCCTGCGCGCCGCACCTGTTGGTGATCTAGAACTTTTTACGCCAGTGCCTTTGCCTTCAGCGAATCGAAATCCTGCTGCGAGATGGTGCCCGCATCAAGGAGTGCCTTCGCTGAGGCAATCTGGTCAGCCGGTGAGGTGGTGCCCGCCATCGATTTGATGTAGGCCTTCTGCTCACCCTGTGCCTGCTCTACCTGCTTCTGGCGGCGCTTGGCCATACCGTTGCCGCGTGCGATCACGTAGATCAGCACCGTGATCGGCGGGAGCAAGATCAAGAAGATGATCCAAACCGCCTTGGCTAGGCCGCTTTCTTCATGGTCACTGAACAGATCCAGGACCACCATGAAGAAGATCATGAAGAACATGATCATGAGGAAGATGACGAGCAAAGTCCAGATGGACTCTCCGAGATTCATGGAATTGATTCTCCCTAAATTGAGGTGTTCGCCAACAATAGCAAGGATGTCTAGCCGCTGACACGACCCCCGATTAGCTACACCCCGAGGTGCTTCCGCAACCTTCACAGACGTAGCAGCTACCAGCAGGACGCATCTTGATACCGCAGGTCATGCAAAGTGGCGCATCAGAGGCGGTGCCGGTTATCTCCTCTAAGAGCTCAGCACTCGAATGTGCCTTACTAGGCGCCTTTGCCGGGGCGGCTTCTGCCACCGCCACTTCAACTACTTCGGCAATATCAATATCAAGATCAACCGACGCCGCAGGTGCGTAGTGCGCATAGCTGGCTTCCACCGTTGCCGCCCGCTCATCGGCGCTGTGAATACCAAGGGCAGCGCGCTTTTCATAAGGTAGGTAATCCAACGCCAGACGCCGGAAGATGTAGTCCATGATCGACTGCGAGATCCGAATATCGGGGTCATCTGTCATGCCCGCCGGTTCGAAGCGCATATTCACGAACTTGCTTACGAAAGCTTCCAGCGGCACGCCGTACTGCAGCGCAATACTGATCGCTATCGAGAACGCATCCATGACCCCGGCAAGGGTTGAACCTTGCTTTCCGAGTTTGAGGAATACTTCGCCAAGACCATCATCTGGGTAACTTCCCGCGGTCATGTAACCCTCAGCGCCAGCCACCGAGAAACTTGTTGTCAAGCTAGGGCGGGACTTTGGCAACCGCCGGCGGGTGGGCTGGCCCACGAGCTGTGCGATGGCTTCAGCCGTGGCGTCAACAATCTCATCTACCTTTGCGGATTTGCCATCCGACAACGGTTGACCAACCTTGCAGTTATCGCGATAAATTGCCAGCGCCTTGAGTCCATATTTCCAGCCCTGGAAGTAAATCTCTTCAACTTCTTCGACCGTGGCCGACTGCGGCATATTGACGGTCTTCGAAATCGCTCCCGAGAGGAAGGGCTGCGCGGCCGCCATCATGCGAACATGGCCCATCGGGGTAATGGAGCGAACTCCCATGGCGGTGTCAAAGACCGGATAATGCTCGGTCTTAAGGCCTGGAGCATCTACCACATGACCGTTCTCGGAGATGAACTCCACGATGGCTTCGATCGTCTCTTCGGTATACCCGAGGCGGCGGAGTGCGCGCGGGATCGTTTGGTTGACGATCTGCATTGAGCCGCCACCAACAAGCTTCTTGAACTTAACGAGTGAGAAGTCGGGTTCAATGCCCGTGGTGTCGCAGTCCATCATGAAACCGATGGTGCCGGTCGGCGCTAGAACGGAAGCTTGCGCATTGCGCCAGCCGTTCTTTTCGCCGATTTTGAGTGCCTGCTGCCATTGGCCATGAGCGACCTTCATAACCGAAGTATCGAGAGTCGTAACCCCGCGCACATTGTCGTTAGCTGACGCGTGCTTACGCATCACGCGCTTGTGACCGCTCTCGTTACGCGCATAACCCTCGTACGGCCCCACGATGCCCGCAAGTTCGGCACTGCGCTTGTAGGCGGTTCCGGTCATGACCGAGGTGATTGCCGCCGCCAGCGCACGACCGCCGTCTGAGTCGTATGGCAATCCCGTAGCCATCAATAGCGCACCTAGGTTTGCGTAGCCGATACCCAGTTGCCGGTACTTGCGTGTGGTTTCGGCGATCGGCTCCGTTGGGAAGTCTGCAAATGAAATCGAGATATCCATGGCGGTAATGATTATTTCAACAGCCTTAACAAAACGCTCGGCGTCAAAAGTATCGTCGTCCTTTAGGAACGTCAGCAAGTTGAGGCTGGCTAGGTTGCAGGATGAGTTATCCAGGCTCATGTACTCCGAGCACGGGTTTGACGCATTGATGCGCCCCGTTTCAGGGTTGGTGTGCCAGTCATTGATGGTGTCGTCGTACTGGATACCAGGATCGGCACACGCCCAAGCCGCCTCGGTCATCGTACGAAATAGCGTCTTCGCATCAACTGTTTCAATCACATGGCCATCTGTACGAGCGGTCAAACCAAACGGTTCGCCATTTTCGACCGCTTTCATGAACAAGTCCGAGACGCGTACCGAGTTGTTCGCATTTTGATATTGCACACTGGAAATATCTTTGCCGCCAAGATCCATGTCGTAGCCGGCATCACGCAGGACACGGATTTTGTCCTCTTCACGGACCTTAGTCTCGATGAACTCTTCGATATCTGGGTGATCGACGTCAACCACAACCATCTTGGCGGCTCTGCGGGTTGCACCGCCAGATTTAATTGTGCCGGCGGATGCATCAGCGCCGCGCATGAAAGAGACCGGCCCCGAGGCGGTGCCACCGGATGACTTAAGTAGCTCCTTGCTCGATCGAATGCGCGAAAGATTTAGCCCTGCCCCGGATCCGCCTTTGAAGATCATGCCTTCTTCGCGGTACCAGTTAAGAATCGACTCCATGCGGTCATCAACGCTCAGGATGAAGCAGGCGCTCACCTGCTGCGGTGACACGGTGCCGACGTTGAACCAGACCGGGGAGTTGAAGCTGAAAACCTGGTTGACCAGCATGTGCGTCAACTCATGTTCAAATATTTCAGCATCCTTGTTGGTTCGAAAATAGCCGTTCTCTTTGCCGGCCTTGGTGTAGGTAAGCACCACCCTGTCAATGAGTTGCTTAAGACTCCATTCGCGCTGCTCGGTACCAACCGCCCCGCGGAAGTACTTGGTGGTGACAATGGTTGATGCGTTAACACTCCATGAATCTGGGAACTCAACCCCGCGCTGCTCGAAGACCACCTCACCGGTCTTCCAGTTGTTCTGCACCACATCACGGCGCTCCCAAGTTATTTCGTCATATGGGTGAACACCTTCGGTGGTATAGACGCGCTCCATCACCAGCCCGGGTTTATTCAAGGTGTTGTGAATGAAACCGGCCGGTGTGCTAGTCGTGATCGTCATCATGGTGCCTTTCGTATCGAGCGGTTATCGGGATTGGGAAGACTTGGCGGTGGATGCATTGCTGGCTGGTTCGTGACCTAGTGGTTCACCTTCAGCGCGAAGAAGTGCTATCTCCGCTTCGAAATCCTCAAGGTTGTCAAATGAGCGGTACACCGACGCGAAGCGCAGGTAAGCAACCTCATCGAGTTCGCGCAATGGGCCGAGAATTGCCAGGCCCACTTCCATGGCTGGGATCTCCGCGATGCCGGAGGCCCGCACTGAATCTTCAACGCGCTGTGCCAACCTGCCGAGATCGTCCTCGCTAACCGGGCGGCCTTGGCAAGCTTTGCGAACGCCTCCGATGACTTTGGCCCGGCTAAAGGGCTCATGGACACCTGAGCGCTTTGCAACCAGCAGCACGGTGTTCTCGGCGGTGGTAAACCGCCGCCCGCACGCGGAGCACTCGCGGCGGCGGCGAATTGCAGCCCCGTCGTCGGTGGTGCGGGAGTCCACCACCCGTGAGTCGTCTTCCTTGCAGAATGGACAACGCATTTTGTGTACCTCCCTTCCCTTGTTTCACTTCAGTAACATTTGGCCTGATACTCCACCTACCCGCGGGACCGATCTTGGGGACGTCCTGTGGATACCCTGTGGAGCTGTAACCACAACCTGTGGAGGAATCACCGGGCTGTAACTACTACATCTTGGGGTCCTGAAGGTATCGGGGATTTGGCCGGAACGCAAGGTGCTCGCCTCGGC
>WLLZ01000040.1 GCA_009700485.1 Actinomycetota bacterium
GAGGGCTACGGACCAAATGGGGTGGCATTCTTGGTTGAGTGCCTTACCGATAACCGCAATCGCGCGGCCTCTGAAGTTCGCGTCGCGATGACCAGGAACGGCGGGTCAATGGCCGACCCCGGCTCGGTTTCTTATTTGTTCGCCCGTAAAGGTGTCGTAATTGTGCCAAAAGCCGAAGGGCTTACCGAAGACGAGATTCTGAGTGCGGTGCTTGATGCCGGGGCCGAAGAAGTAAACGACTTAGGGGAGTCTTTCGAAGTTGTCAGTGAGGCGACCGATGTGGTCGCGGTGCGCACTGCATTACAAAGTGCTGGCCTTGACCACGAATCTGCGGAGGCGACATTTCTTCCAAGTGTCACGGTTGAATTGGACGAAGAAGGTGCCCGCAAGGTATTCAAGTTGATTGACGTTCTTGAAGATAGCGATGATGTGCAAAATGTGTACGCGAACTTCGATGTCAGCGATGACATCATGGCATCGGTCGAATAAATGGGATATGCGAAAATTGGAGTAGGCACCCAATTACGCGGTTGGGACGCTGCGACATTTCGTACCGCCAATGCGGACCCGAAACTGCGATCGGCAGTAATTGCACTCGCAGTTTTAGACAGCGCTCCTGATTGGAGTCGTTTGCACGCACGTCTTAGTCGGTTAACACTATTTGTGCCGGCACTTCGTAAGCGCCCACTCTACGGAGCAACGGGGTTTTCGGCGCCGCGATTGGCGGTAGATCCAGATTTTGATCTTGATGTTCATGTGCGTAGGTATCGGTTGCCGGTAAATGCTGGTTGGCAGGGGCTACTTGATGATGCCCGACGCATGAGTTTGACCGATTTTGACCACAACCGCCCCCTTTGGGAAGCAGCCCTTATCGAGGGGCTTCCGGGGGAGCAGTCGGCCTTCTTATTGAAACTTCATCACTCAATTGCAGATGGTGCAGCGACCGTCATGATCGCGCTTTCACTCTTTGAACTTGGTGCCGAAGCAAATCCTGATGAGCCGGTGCCACCGGCGGCGCCAGATTCAGAGGAGGTGTCGGTCACCGATGTCACGATTGCAAATCTCACCGACAACATTAAATGGGGGGCCGATCTCGCGGTGAGTTCGGTGCGCGGAGCAGTGGGTCTGGCACGAGGTAGCTTCACTGATCCAACACAGACCTGGTCTCGGGTGTGGGATACCGTTTCTTCAATTGGTCGATTCACGGCCGTAAGTGATGGCCCCATGTCACCGGTAATGGCCGGTCGCGGCACCACCTACCGCTTCGCTGCCTTTAATCTGCCCTTCGCGGCGCTTCGCGGAGCTGCAAAGTCACGTGGCTTAAGTGTTAACGATGCTTTCCTCGCCGCACTAGCCGGGGGTTTTGATAGCTACCATCGCCGCCATGGGGTAGTGGTTGATGAACTGCGCATCAATGTGCCAATCAGCTTGCGTGGTGATCCTGGCGATCGCACCGGACAAGTGTCCAATGCTGTCAGTATCGCGAGATTCCCGTTCCCCATTGCCGGCCTGACCGTGGGTGAGCGGATGAGCGCGGCGAATGACCTGGTCGCTAATTGGCGTGGAGAGCCAGCTTTGCGACTGGCCGATCCATTGGCCGAAGTCAGCTGGTTCGTGCCCGTCCCTTTGCTGGCGCAGGCGGCCCAATCCAGTGACGTAACCGCCAGCAATGTGCCCGGCCCGCCGGTGCCGCTATACCTAGCCGGGGCCAAAATGTTGGCAGCCTATCCGCTGGTGGCAACGATTGGGGCCGCCGTTAATGTAACCATGGTTACCTATGACGGTACGGCTTATGTCGGGATTTCAGCCGATGACCGGGCGGTACCAGATCTTGACGAGCTGGTCGAAGACCTGCGTTCTGGGTTCGCCGAGGTGGCCGGGGATGTAGTTAGGTCTGCGACTTAGTGAGGTCCGCGACTTAGTTGGCTCGCGCGAACAATACGCCGCGCCGAACACCTGATTCCCCCAATCTGTCGGCCCCTCGCGTTAGTGTCATCCGAACACCTGTTCGGACGGTGCCGGTCTCGCGTTATGACCGGTCTCGCATTATGGAAGGGGTAGGCATGCGCGTGTTGGGAGTCGACCCTGGCCTGACCCGATGCGGGGTTGCAGTCATTGAAGGCGCTTCGGGGCGCACCTTGACCGCGATTCATATTGGCGTGCTCGTCACCTCACCCCAGACCCCGATCGAGCTGCGGCTGGCCGCCGTTGAGCGGGGGATCGAAGAGCTAGTTGACCAATTTGACCCAGAAGTTATCGCCATAGAGCGTGTCTTTAGCCAGCACAATGTGCGCTCGGCGATGGGTACCGCCCAAGCTGCGGCGATGGCGCTGGTGGTTGCCGGTCGTCGCGGTATTTCGGTCGCGATGCACACGCCCACCGAAGTCAAGGCCGCGGTAACCGGCAGTGGCCGAGCCGACAAAGCACAGGTCACGGCAATGGTTACCCGCATTTTGGGTCTGTCGGTGGCCCCGAAGCCAGCCGATGCGGCCGATGCGGTGGCAATTGCTGTCTGCCAAATTTGGCGGGGTGCGGCGCAGCGGCGCATCAATGAGGCGATTGCGGCCGCAGCGATTTCAGTCGGTGCCAGATGATCGCCTTCCTGCGAGGTGTTGTTAATTTAGTTGGGCCTGATTACGTAGTTGTCGACATCGGCCCGATGGGGGTGACCGCATCCTGCACCCCGGCTACGGCATTGGGTTTACGAATAGGTGATCACGTAGAACTCGTGACCGCAATGATCGTGCGCGAGGACTCCTTGACTTTATTTGGCTTCCTTGACACCGATGAGCGCGCAGTCTTTGAGTTGGTTCAGACGATCAGCGGCGTAGGCCCGCGGTTGGCCTTAGCTATTCTTTCGACGTTGTCTCCTGATGAACTTCGCGTTGCAGTGGCTCGCAATGACTTGGCGACTTTGACCAAAGTACCCGGAGTTGGTCAAAAGGGTGCGGGTCGTTTGGTACTCGAACTTAAGGGTCGTATTGGGCCACCAACAGGTGGTGCGCCTATCTCTGCCGGGTCGATTTCACCGGCTGGGTGGCAAGGGGCCGTTGGTGCGGGGCTGATGTCGTTGGGTTGGTCGCAGCGTGAAGCTGAAGCTGCCGTCAGTGCCGTCACCCCCCTTGCAGCTGAAATGGCGGACCCAGACATTGCGGTGCTACTAAAAGCTGCCTTGCAATCCCTGGATCGCTCATGACAGAACGGGTTACCGATGCGGCGCCGGATCCAAATGATGCTGCCGTTGAAGGAGCCTTGCGGCCAACTTCGCTGCAAGAGTTCGTTGGGCAGGAGCGGGTTAAATCGCAACTAGGTTTAGTGCTAGAGGCGGCTCGCCGGCGCGGCCGGGCCGCAGATCACGTGCTTCTCAGCGGCCCACCTGGTTTAGGTAAGACCACCTTGGCCTGCATTATTGCTGCCGAGCTGCAAGCCCCACTTCGCATCACCTCTGGCCCAGCCTTGCAGCATGCCGGCGACGTTGCAGCGGTACTAGCGAGCCTGCAACCTGGTGAGGTGCTTTTTCTCGACGAAATTCACCGCACGGCGCGCGCCGCCGAAGAAATGCTCTATTTGGCGATGGAGGATTTCCGGGTTGATGTGATTGTTGGCAAAGGCCCTGGCGCGACCGCTATCCCGCTCGAGATAGCACCCTTCACCTTGGTCGGTGCTACCACCCGCGCCGGCCTACTGCCGAGCCCGCTGCGCGATCGATTCGGGTTCACCGCCCATTTAGATTTCTATGACCCGCCCGATCTCGAAATTATTCTGCGGCGTTCGGCGGTACTACTTGAGGTGCCACTGCATGACGATGGCGCCGTTGAAATTGCGGGCCGATGCCGGGGCACCCCCCGGATTGCAAATAGGTTGCTGCGTCGGGTGCGCGACTTTGCGCAGGTGCACGGCAATGGGGTGGTCGACCACGCGACCGCCCGGGCGGCACTTGAACTTTATGAAGTTGATGAACTCGGTCTGGATCGAATTGACCGAGCGGTGCTCGACGTCCTCATCAACCGCTTCGGCGGTGGCCCCGTGGGCTTATCGACGCTGGCGGTGGCGGTGGGTGAAGAACCCGAAACTATTGAAACAGTCGCTGAGCCGTTCTTAGCGCGTTTGGGGATGATAATCCGTACCCCACGCGGCCGGGTAGCAGCACCGGCGGCATGGTCGCACCTGGGGGCGAATCCTCCGCTGCCGCCACAGGGGGTGCTTGATCTAGGCACCTAGGAGCTATCGCGGGGGCACCGGTAGGCTCACAAGGTGGCCGTAATTGGGGCCGATGTAGTGTTAGTGGGCAAGTTGGAGCCCATCCGAAGCTTTCGTCAGGAGCGCTGTGGATCTCGTCACGATATTGCCGCTGGTTTTAATCGCGGTTGTTTTCTACTTTTTGATGATTCGCCCCGCCAAGGCCAAACAAAAGAAACAGGCGCAGACATTAGCCACCCTGGGGCCCGGTACCAACATCATGACCACCGCTGGAATCTTCGGTACGGTCGTTTCCAATGGCGATGAAGTCCTCGTAGAGATTTCACCCGGTGTCATCATCCGGATGCTGCCGGCGGCCATCGCCAAGGTGATCCCGGCTGAAGTACCAGAACTGGATACCCCGGATGGGCCAGCTGCACCCGGCGCTTCGGGCCCGGCGGCCTAGGCGATCCACAGGTGGCTCCTCCGGTAACTTCTAGGCCCGCCCGTGGGCTCATTGCCTTATTAATTGTTTTAGTCGGCCTATTGGCATGGGCATTTTGGCCCGGCACCCCAAATACCGTGCGCCTTGGGCTCGACCTGCAAGGGGGCACGCAGGTTATTTTGGTGCCCAAGCCGGTTACCGCCGGGGCTGAAATTACTGATGAGCAACTACAGCAAACCGTCGCCATCATCCGCCAACGCGTTGATGGCCTCGGGGTGGCTGAGGCTGAAGTTACTACGCAGGGCTCGGGCAATGGTGCCGCAATCATCGTTTCGGTTCCCGGCGCCGAGCAAGATCGGGTCGTCGATTTGGTCAAGCGCACCGCGCTACTTGATTTTCGACCCGTTGACACCCTGCTGAATCCACAGCCATTCGACATCAATGCAACGCCGACCCCCGAGCCGTCAGCGAGTTCTTCGCCCACGCCAACGCCGTCACCGACCACGACCTTTGTGCCCGGTACGTCATTAGTGCAGTCACCTGATAATTCACCTGATTACCAAGGCAAAGTCTTGGCTTTGGATTGCACGAACCCGGAGGCTTACACCGGTGGTATCCCAGATGATCCGGCGCTCTGGCTCGGTACCTGTGAGCGCACCGGTGAGGTTAAGTACAACCTGGAACCGGCCTTCATAAAGGGGAGCAACGTAACCGGCGCTACCGCTGGCCTACCGCAAAATGGGGTGGGTAGTTGGGTGGTATCGCTGGAATTTGATAGCGAGGGGGCTAAGGCCCTGGCCGCGGCTTCTACCAAATTGTCCGCACTCCCAGATTGCGGTTCCGGGGTGAGTCCCTGTAATGCATTTGCGATTGTGCTCGATGGTGTGGTGGTCTCGGCACCGCGATTCAATGAGCCAATTCTTGGCGGCCAAGCGCAAATCGAAGGAAACTTCACCGCGCAGGAGGCCAATGACCTTGCCAACGTACTTAAGTATGGTGCCTTACCCGTAACTCTTGATCCGGTAGATATCACCAGCGTTTCACCGACGGTGGGTAATGATCAGTTGCGTGCTGGCATCATCGCCGGTCTGCTTGGCCTTGTTTTGGTCATGATCTATCTGATGATTTATTACCGCGCCCTTGGCATTGTCGCAGTAATTTCACTGATCATGGCGGGAGCGTTCACCTATTTAATGATCGTGGTCTTTAGTAAGACCATCGGGTTGACTCTGACTCTCGCCGGGGTAGCCGGGGCGATCGTTGCTATCGGCATTACCGCGGATTCGTTCATTGTCTACTTTGAGCGTATTCGCGATGAAATCCGCGAGGGTCGATCACTTCGACAGGCTTGTGAAAGTGGTTGGGTGCGGGCTCGGCGAACCCTTTTGGCCGCAGACTTTGTCTCATTGCTCGCCGCGGCAGTGCTTTATTTACTTTCGGTGGGCAGTGTTCGCGGTTTCGCCTTCGTTCTCGGGCTAACAACGATAATCGATATTCTGGTGGCCTTCTGGTTCACACACCCACTGGTAGTCCTTATCGGGCGCACTGGGTGGATGCAGAAGGGTTCGCGCTGGACTGGGCTCGACGCTGATCGAGTTGGCGGGCACGCTCTCACGGGTGAAGTAGTCAGCAAATCGCGCAGACGACAAAACACCGACCAAGAGACAGTGGAGGTGCCAAGCCCATGAGCGGACGTATCGGGATTGCCCAACGGCTCTATAAGGGTCAGGTCTCTTTCAATTTTGTGGGCAGGAGGCGGACTTGGTACGTCATTTCAGCCATCATTCTCTTAGTCTCAGTTGGGGCGCTAGTCTTTCGCGGCTTGAATCTTGGTATTGAGTTTCGGGGCGGTGCGGATTTTTCCATACCAAACGCAACTTGCAGTATTGAGCAAGCCCGAACTGTTGCTGAGTCAAAGACCGGATCACAGGCGATCGTGACCTCTGCGGTAAATGGCACGATTAGGGTGCAAACCGAGTCGTTGACAGCTGACGAAAGCTCAGTGCTGGCCGGCGAGTTGGCCAATACTTGCGGGGTACCGAAAGGCGAAATCAAGGTTCAGGTGGTGGGTCCGACTTGGGGCTCGGAGATCTCCAAGAAGGCCCTCCAAGCCCTAGTAGTCTTCTTATTGCTCGTATCGATATTCCTGTCGATATATTTTGAATGGCGAATGGCGGTCGCAGCGCTAGTTGCGCTGGCGCATGACTTAGTTATCACCATTGGAATATATGCACTCACCGGGCTTGAGGTCACCCCGGCGACGGTCATTGGTTTATTAACTATTCTTGGGTTCTCGCTATATGACACCGTTGTGGTTTTTGACAAGGTCAAAGAGAACACCAGAAATATTGCTGGACAATCCGTCATGACATACAGCGAAGCAGCGAACTTGGCCCTAAACCAGACTTTGGTGCGAAGTATCAATACGTCAATCGTCGCACTATTGCCAGTTCTTGCGATCATTATTATCGGGGCGGGCCTACTAGGTGCGGGCACCTTGCTTGACCTATCGGTTGCTCTTGCGGTTGGGATGGCGGCCGGCACTTATTCATCTATTTTCATCGCGACACCTTTCCTTGCCCAATTGAAGGAGCATCAGCCGGAGTTGCGCTCACTCAACGCCCGTGTCAGTGCTCGACGGACTCAGGCAGGTAAGAGTCGTACTGCTGAGGCCGAGGGTGAAAATGTTGTTGGCACCGATGAGGTAACCACACTCATTGACGGTGCGCCACGGCAGCAACCGAAGCGAGTTAGCCGCTCACGTCGGTCTAAGTCCTAGCTCTAAATAGATTGTTGACCAAGTGTCGCTAGTCGAGCCAGCGGTTGAGGATGCACTGCGTAGGCGAATTCGAGTAATTGACAATTGGCCGCAGGAAGGCGTGTCCTTTCAAGATTTGACCGGTTTGATGGCTGACCCGGTGACCTTTGCCTTAGTGGTCTCGGAGATGGCGAAAACTCTGGGCTCGGAGACAATTGATGATGTCGCCGGTATCGAGGCTCGTGGCTTCCCATACGGAGCCGCACTAGCGCATTCATGTAATGCGGGGTTCGTCACCCTCAGAAAGCCTGGCAAGTTACCCGGGCCGGTCCACTCGGTTGCCTACGACTTGGAGTACGGATCCACCACTTTGCAATTGCACACCCACGCGCTTGGCCAGGGGCGTCGAGTCGTCCTTGTTGATGATGTGCTGGCTACCGGTGGTACTGCAGCAGCCGGAGTCGACCTTATTCGGCGCACCGGTGCTGAAGTTGTCGCCGTCGTATTGGTCATGGAGATCCCGATCCTTGGGGGTCGTGGCAGGCTCGAAGCGCTCGGAGTCAACGTGCACGCACTGCTCACCGCCTAGCACCCGTAGACTGGCAGCGCGTACAGATCGAAGTGTCTATCTATCAGTCCTGCTATTGGGAGCGTCTGTGGCCAAGGAAGCACCGCTGACCACGGAGCTGGCTTCGCCGCCGGCTTCGGTCACGGTTGTGTCTTCAGGCTTTCGATCCAGAGTTGCCCGATTGGCTGGGATTCAGCGCCGTGCGCACCCAGAACTTGAGCCGCTATTTCGAACGCTGCGCCAGTACCATCCGAAATCAGATGTCCGCATGGTGGAGCGTGCTTATGAGATGGCTGAATATCTGCACCGAGAGCAAACCCGCATGTCGGGGGAGATGTACATCACTCATCCATTGGCGGTCGCGACGATTCTTGCCGATCTGGGCATGACCGCACCGACCCTTGCAGCGGCGCTGTTGCACGACACGGTTGAGGACACTGGTTACTCGTTAGATGCGCTGCGGGAGGATTTTGGCGACGAGATCGCCCAATTGGTTGATGGCGTGACCAAGTTGGATCGAGTTAAATACGGCGAGTCGTCTGCTTCGGAGACCGTCCGCAAAATGGTCATCGCGATGGCGCGTGACATTCGGGTGCTGGTGATCAAGCTAGCCGATCGCCTACACAATATGCGCACCCTGCGCTTCATGCCCGAAGATAAGCAGCAGAAGAAGGCGCGCGAGACTCTTGAGATCTACGCCCCACTCGCGCATCGGTTGGGCATAAATGCGGTCAAGTGGGAACTAGAAGACTTAGCATTCGCCACCATGCACCCGAAGATGTACGACGAAATCGTACAACTCGTGGGCCAGCGGGCGCCGTCGCGCGATCAATTGCTTTCGGTAATTATTGATGAAATCGACGCGGATTTGCGCAGGGGGAAGTTGCGCGCCGTGGTCAGTGGCCGCCCGAAACATTATTACTCTGTCTATCAAAAGATGATTGTGCGCGGTCGTGATTTCGCGGAGATCTATGACCTACTCGGCGTGCGCATCCTTGTTGAAAGTGTGCGCGATTGCTACGCGGTACTCGGTGTAATTCACGCTAAGTGGAGTCCGGTGCCAGGGCGCTTTAAGGATTTTATCGCAATGCCGAAGTTCAATATGTATCAGTCATTGCATACAACCGTAATTGGCCCTGAAGGCAAACCTGTTGAGCTGCAGATTCGAACTCAAGAAATGCATCGCTCTGCTGAATTCGGAGTCGCGGCTCACTGGCGCTACAAGCAGCAAGATGTTGGTGGAAAATCCGGTCCCGATGATTTTGGTTGGCTACGCCAGTTGATGGAGTGGCAACGTGAGACCGAAGACCCCGACGAGTTCATGGATTCTTTGCGTTATGACCTGAGTTCCTCTGAGGTTTATGTTTTCACTCCGAAAGGTGATGTGGTCGCATTACCGAGTAAGGCCACCCCGGTGGACTTTGCCTACTCAGTACATACCGAAGTGGGCCACCGCTGTGTAGGAGCACGCGTCAATGGCAAGTTGGTGCCCCTCGAGTCAACCTTAGACAACGGCGATGTAGTGGAGATTTTCACTTCCAAAGCCGAAGGTGCCGGTCCCAGCCTTGACTGGGTTTCTTTCGTTGCATCTCCGCGAGCCAAAAGCAAGATTAAGGCGTGGTTCTCAAAGGAGCGGCGCGAGGAGGCCGTCGAGACAGGCAAGGACGCGATCGTGCGGGCAATGCGCAAGCAGGGCCTACCACTGCAGCGCCTAATGACCAATCAGTCACTTCAGAACATCGCCGCAGGCTTACACCAAACCGATGTAAGTGCACTTTATGCGTCGGTGGGTGAAGGTCGGATTTCTGCGGCCACGATCGTACAACGATTAGTTGATGCAGCGGGCGGTGTCGATGGGGCGGCGGACGATGCCGCTGAGGGCATTAATCCGGCGAATTTACGGCAGCGTGCTCGAACCTCGGGTGATGTAGGGGTAGTCGTTAAGGGCGTTGATGATGTCTGGATTAAATTGGCCCGATGCTGCACCCCGGTACCCGGTGATGCCATTCTCGGGTTTGTAACTCGTGGATCTGGGGTATCAGTTCACCGCAATGACTGCGTAAATATTCCCGGACTTCAAGGGGAGCCGGAGCGAATAGTCGAAGTTACCTGGGCACCAACTGCCACAAGTGTTTTCTTGGTGAACATTCAAGTGGAAGCCTTAGACCGCGCAAGGTTATTGAGTGACGTGACTAGAACACTCTCGGATACCCACGTAAATATCCTGAGCGCATCGGTTACGACTTCACGCGATCGCATCGCGCTTTCGCGCTTTACCTTCGAAATGGCCGACCCCAAGCACCTAGGGTCGGTACTCAAGGCGGTTCGTAGTGTTGAAGGCGTGTACGACGCCTACCGAGTGTGAGCTTTACAACTAGACAGCGTGGGTGAGTGACCCGAATTCACTTGCCGCAGCCTGCGCTGCCCTTAGGAGCGCGGTGGTTTGCTCGATGGCGGAATCAAGTTTGGCAACTTCGCGGTCATTGCCACTGGCTGCTGCCTTAGCACGTTTCACTTCCAATTTAGCGATGCCATCGGAAAAGACATTCGCGGTTGATTCGGCCCTTGCGCGGGCCTCGGGGTTGGATTTCTTCCAGGATTCGGATTCGTCCTTGCGCAGTGCCTCATCGACTTTACGAAGGCGCGCATCGAGTCGTTCGCTTTCACCACGTGGGAGGTCTCCGACTTTCTCCCAGCGTTCGTGAATCCCACGAAGTGCGGACTTCGCGGCCTTGTAATCGGTGATGGGTAAAAGCGCTTCGGCCTCTGATGCCAATAATTCCTTCTCGGCGACATTTGGTCGAAGTGCATCCTCGGCCTGTGCTTCAGCGGCCACCTTGGCGGTGAAGAACGCGTCCTGTGCCGACTTAAATCGCTTCCAGAGTTTGTCCTCATCACTTCGCCCGGCGCGCGGGGCGGCCTTCCAATCGTTCATTAAATCGCGAATCTGCTTGCTGGTAGCGACCCAGTCGGTTGAAGTCGCCAAAGTTTCTGCTTTCGCGATGAGTTCGCGTTTGCGGGTCACCGCAATCTTATGCTCGGCATCGGCTTCGGCGAAGTGTTGACGTCGGCGTTTATCGAATCCCGTGCGTGCCGCGCTGATGCGCTTCCAAAGGGCCTGTTCGGTGGCTCGGTCGGTACGCGGTAGGGCTTTCCACTCTTCAATCATCTTTGCGAAACGTTCACTGGACTGCTTCCAGGATGTCGATGGGCCAAGCTTTTCGGCCTCTGCGGCGAGGGCCTCACGTGCGGATGTGGCCTCGGCGCGCAAGGCGGCCCGCTTCTCGGCAACGGCGGCGCGCACTGTCACGATGTTCTCGGCTACACCATCACATTTAATCCCCAGCGCGGTTACATCGCCGATAAAGGCGCGCGCAGCAAGTGCTTCGCGGACTTTCACAAGAACGGTCTGAGCCTGCTCTGGAGTTGCCCGGCCATCTGCCAAGCGGGCGGCGATTAGTTCAATCTCTACCACTAAGTCTTCATATTTGCGCTGGAAGAAGGCGAGACCCGCTGCCGGCGGCCCGGCAGCCCATTGGCCAATTTTGACTTCGCCTTCAGGGGCGAGCAGGTATACGGTGCCATCGGCTTCAACCCGGCCGAAAGGGGAGGGTGGGGGAGCCGGTGCGGCCGGTACCGGTCGCAACATGGCAGGGGTCGGCATCGGGGTCGGCCCGGTGGGGTCGGCCATAGGTGCACCTGCCTTACGGTTGGCGATCAGGAGTGATCGGATTTATTTGGTCTTCGGTCTCTGGGTACAGACGTTACCGGGCCACTTACCCCGCTTGTGCCGTGGCTGTCTCAATCGTTATCGACCGACTTGGGGCCCCATCGGAGCCGCCATCGGTCACCCCAGCCGCGGCTACCCCGCGCAATAGCTCAAGGCCCGAGGTGACAGTGCCCCAAATGGTGTATCCGGAAGGCAAGGTGGTGTCCTCATACACGAGGAAAAACTGGGATCCGCTGGTGCCGGGACCGGCATTTGCCATGGCCACTGAACCCGCGGGGTAGTTTGCGGCCCCCTCGCCCGGGAGGTTCTCGTCTGGTACTTGGTAGCCGGGGCCTCCGGTGCCGTCACCCTTTGGATCTCCGCATTGCAGGACGAAAATACCCGCGGTGGTTAGCCGGTGGCAGGCCACCGAGTCGTAGAAGCCCTGCTCGACTAAGAAAATCTCCGAGGCAACTGTCAACGGTGCCTGATCTGGCAGGGTCTCAATGACAATGTCACCGCAGTTGGTGGTCAAGGTGATCTTGGCGGGCTTACTCGAAAGTGGTGAAGCAGGGGGTGCGGTGGCCCAGGTCAGGTTGTCGGGGCGGGCGGGCCCCGCAGGGGTGCAGGTCAAGCCGGCGGGGGCGGCACTGGCCATCGCGGAAGCCAAGGCCGAGGCGGCCGCGGCTCCATCGACCGGCTCGCTCTTATTGTTTTGACTAATGAAGACAAAAGCCACTGAGCCGGCCACGAGCACCAAAACCACCGCAGCGGCGATGATCTTTTGGCGCCGGGCACGGCGCTTTGAGCTGACCGCTCGCCGCTCCTGCTGCCGCTCGTACTTCTCTCGGGCCAATTGCCGCTCACGCTCATTACTTGCCATCCGCGGAGTCTATTCGCCCGCAAATTGGCACAGCACTAGGCTTCCCAAGGTGTTCATCGCAGGCTTTCCGGCAGGACCATGGGCTACTAATTGCTATGTGATCGCGAGCGGCCCCGGCCAGCCCTGCTTAATCGTGGATCCAGGCCAAGGCAGTATCGACGGGGTAGCCGAAATCGTGCGGGAGCAGCGGCTCTTGCCGGTGGCCGTTCTGCTAACGCACGGACATATTGATCATGTTTGGTCCGTGGCGCCGGTGGCCTCCGGGTTCGGCATACCTGCACTTATTCACGCCGACGACCGTTACCGACTCGCCGACCCGATCAGCCAAACCCCGAGTATGGGCCGCGAGCAACTTTTGGCCATGACTAAAGGGGCACTTGAGTTAACAGAGCCCGATGAGGTTCGAGTATTTGTTGATCAGGAAGTCTTGGACTTCGCCGGTCTTGGGTTACGGGTTGAGCACGCACCCGGCCACACCGAAGGTTCGGTGGTCTTCCAGATCGCAGGCCCGGAGGCGCCCATCATGTTAAGTGGAGACCTACTTTTCGCCGGATCAATTGGACGTACCGACCTACCAGGTGGTGATCAGGTGGCCATGGAGCGTTCGCTAGCGCGGGTAGTTTTGGGCTCGGCTGATGCAACCGTGGTGCTGCCAGGTCATGGGCCGCAAACCACAATCGGGGTTGAGCGTGCCACCAATCCTTATCTGACCGCGTTCACGGAGCCACCAAGGCGAGGTATGTAGTAATGGCGAAACCCACCCGGCTCTCTGGGTTTCCCGAGTTGCTGCCATCGGGTCGAGTAATCGAGCAGTATGTTCTCGACGTTGCCCGTCAGGTTTTCGAGTTGCACGGATTTCTCTCACTCGAGACCCGCGCGGTCGAACCGATTGAAAATTTGCAGAGTGGCGAGATTGCCAAAGAGATATATGTATTGCGCAGGATGCATGCAGCTGATGGGGAGGCAGATCCCGGTCTTGGTTTGCACTTTGATCTCACGGTGCCATTCGCACGGTACGTACTTGAAAATTCAGCGCAGTTGGAGTTCCCACTCCGCAGATATCAAATTCAAAAGGTCTGGCGTGGCGAGCGACCGCAAGATGGTCGTTTCCGCGAGTTCACCCAGGCTGATATCGATGTAGTTGGCAGCGGCGCCCTGGCTTTTCATCATGAGATAGAGATGGCGGTGGTGATGTCCACCCTGTTGGCAAAGCTGCCAATTCCACCCGCGATCATCCAAGTGAATAACCGCAAACTCGCTGAGGGTTTCTATCTCGGGGTTGGAGCAACTGACACTCAAGGGGTGCTGCGGGCCATAGACAAACTCGACAAAATTGGTGCTGACCGCGTACGCGTGCTTTTGGAGACCGAAGCAGGGTTGACCCCCGAAGCCGCGGTTAAGTGCATTCAACTGGCGTCGATCAAGACCCCGGATGCGTCATTTGTTGATCAAGTACGTGCGCTGGGTGTGCAAAATGACCTGCTTGACGAAGGGCTGAGTGAGTTAGCGGCGGTCGTAACCGGCGCCAACTCGGAGCGGCCCGGCTCGGTCGTAGCTGACCTTCGGATTGCCCGTGGGCTGGATTACTACACCGGTACCGTCTATGAAACCCAACTGGTTGGATTCGAATCGGTTGGTTCAATTAGTTCAGGTGGTCGCTACGACAATTTGGCCAGCGACGGCAAGCAGAGCTACCCCGGCGTGGGGATTTCACTCGGCGTATCGCGTCTCGTGTCGGTCCTTATTGGGCGAGATCTTGTTTCAGTATCGCGGACGGTGCCATCCGCAGTTCTGGTGGCGGTTACCGATGAGGCGAGCCGCCCCGCAAGTGAGTTAGTAGCCCGCCAGTTGCGAAATCGTGGGATCTCCTGCGAAGTAGCTCCCAGCGCCGACAAATTTGGCAAGCAGATTCGTTTCGCTGACCGACGGGGGATACCGTTCGTCTGGTTCCCGGGTGCAGCGCAAGGCGAAAGCCTTGAGGACGATACGGTAAAAGATATTCGAACAGGTGACCAAGTGCCGGCTGATGCAACGAAGTGGGCGCCACCAATAGATGACCTAACACCGAGAGTGTTTTCCACAATCGATACAACCGCTGTTTCAGAGGAGAGTTCGTGATTCGCTCACACGGTGCCGGTTCACTGCGCGCAGTAGATGCCGGTAGCACAGTAACTTTGGCTGGCTGGGTAGCTAGCCGACGCGATCACGGTGGGGTTGCCTTCTTGGATCTTCGTGATGCAAGTGGCGTGGTGCAGGTGGTTGTTCGCGATACTGCCATTGCGCA
>WLLZ01000041.1 GCA_009700485.1 Actinomycetota bacterium
GGAGATATCAAGGCAGGAAGCGCTGCCTACATCTCAATGGTTATCTCCATGACGTTCAGTGAGATGACGACAACCGCCTAATGACCATTTGTAAAAAATGAGTACATCAACACAAGAGTTTCAAACGACCTTCGAATTTGTTCTTCCGCGGGGATACGTAGACCAACAGGGAAACGTCCACCGCGAAGGAACGATGAGATTGGCAACGGCTCGAGATGAACTGTTGCCACTCTTGGATCCGAAGGTTCGCGAGAACGAAGCATTCTTGTCTCTTGTGCTCTTGGCTCGGGTTGTAACTCGCATAGGTACGTTGCCCACAATCGATGATCAAGTCATCGGGGGGTTGTGGGCAACGGACCTAGCGTTTCTCCAAGATGTTTACCGCCGCATAAATACCGAAGGCCACACCCTCGCCGAGGTCACCTGTCCGTGCGGACAAACCTTCACGGTCGACGTGGCAGGTGGTGGCCTGGGGGAATAGCCACGGTCGGGACCGACCGTCTCTGGGAAGAGATCGGATTCCTGGCCTACTACGTTCACTGGTCATTTGACGCCATCGTTGATCTAACTCACGACGTGCGCCGAAGGCTACTAAAGCAAGTATCAGCTTTGAACCGAGCAGAATCCGATGGGAGCGAGTATGAGTCCCCCAAACGAGGCTGAACCAGACTCGACGAGGGTAGAAAGCTCGGGGTGGCGTGGTCCACTTCGCGGGGATTTCATGTCCATGGCTCCTTTCCGCCTTAGCACTACTACCACGAAACGGATTAGCTCGACCCTTCCTAAATTCCTTGTCACCCGCCGCAGCCCCCTGGTTACCGGAGGCGACCTGCGCCATGGTTCGACCAATGAAAAAGTCGGACTCATCAGGTTTACCAATACCCGCCCAGTGCGCCCTAAGGGCCCACAGGCTGAACTCATTGGCCGGGTGAATCCACCCGCATATGCAGACGAGGAGGATTTCGCTCCTGAAATTCAAACAGCCAATGAACCACTACCTGAGGCAGGGGTAGCACCAAAACTCGCACCGCGCACTGTTCCAGTTGTAAGTTCACGCCCCCGCACGGCGCCAAAGGGCACCCACCAGAAAGCGGTGGCTCATCGACTCGGTGCGCCGGGCGCCCAACGGCAACCCCAACCCCAATCACAACCCCAATCACAGTCACGCAGCCAAGGGCCGATGATTCCGTCTGAAATGGCCAAGCAGGCAGATGCGAAACCATTAAGTCGCGAAGACATTTCTGCGGTTATGGACGATAAGCCAACAAGTGAGCCGTCGCGAACACAAGATCTTCGCGTTCGATCGCGGCCCGGTGCCACTCCTGTGCGCGAAGCAGTGATCATCCCGCCGACAAAGCCGGTTGAAAGCACCCAAGTGAGCGCACCCGTCAAAGAGGTAACTGCTCCAGAGCCGCGCAGTGCACTAACCCAGCGCACAAGGGGTTTGCCCGCCCCCATGCCAAGTGGCTCTTTCGATAGTGCACCAAGTGCGAGCGCACCTGAACCCACACTTACCGCACGAAGCCAGGCACCGGTAATTAGCAACCCGGCACCACAGCCAGAGCCAATCACCGCCAAGGCACCCCAAAATATGACCGTGCCAACGGGCGCAGCTCCAGCTATAACTAGATCACGAACAATTGGTCCGGTCGCCAGCGCGCCTGCTCCAAGCGCACCGGTTTCGAGCACACCGGTTTCGAGCGCACCGGTTTCGAGCGCACCGGTCACGAGCGCACCGGTCACGAGCGCACCGGTCACGAGCGCACCGGTTTCGAGCGCACCGGTTTCGAGCGCACCGGTTTCGAGCACACCGGTTTCGAGCGCACCGGTTTCGAGCACACCTCGCTTGGACTCACCCGAGCCCGCGCTCCTCGCACGCACCCAAGCGCCAACAACCAGCACACCGGTCACGAGCACACCGATCGCCAGTGCGCCGGTCACGAGCACACCGGTTTCGAGCACACCGGTCACCAGCACACCTACATCAAGTTCACCTCGCTTGGACTCACCCGAGCCCGCGCTCCTCGCACGCAGCCAAGCGCCAACAACCAGCACGCAAGCTGCGCAACTAGCGCCAACTACTTCGCCCACCTCCCAGGTGATTCCCAGGGCGACTACCCCTACGGCTCCCGATACAGCCAGGGCAGCGGCGCCAACAGCACCAGTATCACCAACGACAAGCGTCGAACTCCCATCACCGAAGCTCGACCAAGACTCACTACAGATTCCGCTTACCCCAAGAGCACAAGCGCCTTCGGATACCAATAGCCCCTCGGTGTCGGCGAGTGTTAGCGCGCTGAGCCGGCAAAACGACTTGTCTAGCTCGGGCACGTCTAGCTCGGGCACCTCTAGCTCGGGCACCTCTGCGCAAGCGCCCACTACTGGTGTGCAGCGGCGGGCATCAGGCACGCCGTATGTGTCCACCGCAACTGCCGCCGTAGCGTCATCACCGCTGGCTGCGCCCTCCCGGGCAGCCGAGTTGCCAACAGCCCTTCGAGATTCATCAAGTGAAACTCCAACCATTACCAAAGACAACATAAAATCTTTAGGCCAAGCCCCAGCGCCAAAGCAACATGCGGTGTCAGCCGATGTGCGGGCTGCCGTTTCAGCGGTGGCCGGTACTAGCCCAGCATCGGTAACTTTGCATCGGGGTGCTGCCGTCGATAAGAAAGCCCAAGCGCTAAATGCCGATGCCTTTGCCCATGAAGGTGCGATACACATTCCCGGGACAACCCCGCTGATCTCAGATAAGTCGCGTCAAATACTCGCCCATGAACTAACACACGTGGTTCAACAGCAGCAATACGGAAAGACATTGCCACCTGAGAACACCCCACTTGGGCGACAACTTGAAGCCAGCGCGCTGCACGCAGAAACCCTTGTCTCGTCGTCACCTAAGTCTTCGATTTCGCCAACGATTTCGCCAACGATTTTGTCCTCATTTTCGTCAACGTCTACGTCGGAGTCGGCACCCACACCTGCCATGCCATCGGCAGCTGCACAAACCACATCCGACATGACCCCGGCTCGACGCGAGGGCCAAACCCCTACTCGCAGCGCCACCGGAGCACAGGAAATTACGCTGGCCCGCGGACAAAGCCAGCCCGATGAAGTCGTACTTTCACCACGGCGGCTACCAACCGTGGCTGCACCGGCCGCCCTCGGCAGCACGATGGGAAACCAACCGACCTGGTCAGGCCGTATAGGTAGCGGTCAAACTCAAGGGGGCCAAGGTGCTGCTGGTCAATTCAGCTCAGCGCCACCAGCACCATTTGGCCAGCCTTCAGCACCTGAACAAGTGCAGCGCAGATCTCGCGCGCAGGGCACCAAGCATCCAACTGCCGCCAAGGAGATAGCGCAAGCTAAACAGCGTAAGGAGCAAGCGCCACGCGCTGCACCCGCGGTTACACCACCACCGACAAGTTTCACTTCCGATGCGCGCTGGCTAGAGCAGCATGCCAACGCGCTTTATCCGTTAATTAGAAACATGCTCCGTGCTGATCTTCTCAAAGATCGCGAGCGCCGATCCAAATTGATGCGGGAGTATTAAGCCATGACTAGCCCAATGCCATTTGATCCAGGGTTCACAGCAACCAATTTTGCTGGGTTCAGCCTGAGCGTTGACCTTGTTGGTGGGGATAAGAACCTCGGTGCCAACTGGAACAGCCTGCAAATGGGTGACACGACACTCAATGCACAGGATGCTGCAGTTGGCGGGTACCAGCTTTCAAGATTTCAACTCGTTGGTCAATTGGCATACGGGAATGTGACCCTCTCGCGGCCTTGGACTCCGAATCAATCAGGTTGGATCCCAGAGTGGTTCGCATTGGCCCAGCAGTACGGTGGAACGACCGTCGGTATTTCGATAAATTATCTAAACCCTTCCGGCACTCTCCAGCAGGCAACTTACAACTTTCGTAATGCTTACCCGGTAACTTGGACGCAACCGCAATTCACCACTGTTACTGGCACAGAAACGCCACCCGTAATTACCGAAAGCATCACATTCAGCCACTCTGGTTACTTCGATACCGACGGCCTTGCTCCTGGCATCGATACCGCCGAGGCGGTTCAGCCGTGCAAGTTAGTAATACTTCCCGGTAGTAGTGGGGAATCAACCGGTCTCGCAAGCGCACTCGCAGCCCTCACCTCGTGGACCCTCCCGACAACTGCCGCCCTTGGTACCTCACTCAACAGTGTTACCGCGCAAGCGGTCGGGATGCTTGGGCCATTCCCGTCAATTACGTTTTGGGTGCCACCGGATTCAATGACCGTAACGAAATCAGCCGCGTGGACCGTCGACCCCTCCCCCACGGCATCTGGGTCCGGGCCAGCTTCTTGGAATGGCACAAATCCAACAAACCTGAGCTTTAACTTTATCTTGGACGGCGCCAGTTCTGACTTAAACTTTACCGAAAATACTTCAACAGCCGGCGAAACACTTGGTAACGGCCCCGCTGGGCAATCAGTTTTACCAACAACTGAGCGGTTACTTTCCCTTTGCGAAGTTGAAGTTATGAGTGAGCTATTGGGCTTCGGAAGTTCACCGCTCGTTGTCTTCGTCTGGGGTGACTTCATCTCCCCCGTTTCATATGTAACCGACATAAATCTGAAATTCACGAGGTTTAATGCCGGTGGCCAACCAATTCGAGCTGAGGGCTCGATACAACTACAGCAGTACCCCGTTTACGACGCATTACAAAATCCCACGTCGGGCGGTGAGATGCCGCGCAAGAGTGCACTTGTCCACGAGGCAGACACTCTGGCGCACATCGCCTACCGGTCGTACCGAAGCCCTAACCGCTGGCGAGACATCGCGATGGCTAATGACATTGACGATCCGCTGCGGGTCGATCCAGGGCGCAAACTACTTATCCCGGCACCTGACGAATTACCCCAACGGACTGAAACTGGACTAATAAAGACTTCGGCACGTTCTTCACCCGAATCACGCATGCGCAATCCACTAACCCCGAAGGGCAAGCCAGGTAAAGGGAAATGAGTACTAATCCTTTTAATACCGCTGGCGTGCAACTACACGTTTTGGTAGACGGAGTTCCTCTTCTTGAGCAAAGCGCGATGTTGATCAGTAACATCACTGTTGAGTCGCAGTTGTTTTTGCCTTCGCTTTGCGAAATTGAACTCGTGGATTCCGGGCAGGGCGTGCTGATGGAAAATGGCCTTGTCGCTGGGGTCCTAATTGAGATACGAGCCATTTCCGGCGAGGACATTATTGGCGTTCCGCTATTTAGTGGCCAAGTCGAATCGATCGAACTCCGATTTGACCATACCTCTGGGGTGCGAAGTGTCGTTCGTGCATACGATCTTGCGCACAAGATGCTGCATGGCCGCAAGACCACCGGCTTCCCCCTCAGTTTGTACTCAGAAATAGTTGAGGCAGTTGGCCTTGAACATGGCATCGCAACTCTCGCCGAGCCAACCGAAGTCCCGTACACGATGGTTGTTCAGTCAAATGAAAGTGACTGGGATTTTATTGTGCGCCTAGCTCGAGAGGTTGGCTACGTCACCTATATCTCAATTGACCCAGCTGTCGGCCTGCCGACTTTGTATTGGGGGTTAATGGCCCCTGCCGAAACCGCCCCTCCCCCCATAGGTGTCGAGATGTCACCACGGGCCATCGTGATCGGCGACGACGGGCTCATCTCACTACGCGCCACCGTCTCAGGGTCTGGCCTAACGGCGAGTGCCTCCACCAGGGGTTGGGATCAATCACTTGCGATTCCGGCCATTGGCGAGGGGCCGGCAATTAGTGATGCCTCCGCAAACGTCTTGCTCCCGGTAGAATTGGCGACCGAGCTAGGTGGGCCCACCGCGCAGCTGGTGAGCCTGGAACGAATTGCCGAGAATGAAGCGGCAACGGAGGCTGCATCTGTTGGTTTAGGCTTTCGATTGGCCGGCTCGTACTCCAACATCGAAGCGATCGTGCGAGGCAACCCATTTCTGATGCCCAATTCAGCGATAAGCATTAGCAAGGCGGGCATCCTCACCGGCGAGTACACGGTCACCTCAGCAACTCACACCTTCGAGCCACGAAGTTTCGGCTATCGGACGCAAATAATGTGTGCGGGCTATGAAGACAGAACCCTGATGGGTTTGCAAGGGGCTGCGGAATCCACATTCAAACTCAACGGGGTTTACCCGGCGATTGTCACAGATGTCGAAGACCCTGAGTTTCTCGGCCGCGTGCTGCTTAGCTTCCCATGGCTGTCTGAAACCTTCATCAGCACTTGGGCGCGCGTTGTTCAAGCCGGCGCTGGCGAGGGCCTCGGCATGCAAATAATGCCGGAGCCAACAGATGAGGTCCTGGTCGCTTTCGAAAATGGCCAACTCGACTCGCCATACGTTCTGGGTGGGTTGTACAGCGCCGATCGACTGGGAGCTGTACCCGCTGCCGAACTAATTGAGGGCACTCCCATGATGCGCGCATTCACTTCGCGTGAAGGTCACCAACTTCTTTTCAATGACAATCCCGATGCCTCAAGTCTGACAATTCAAACAACTTTCGGCGCCAGCTGCATAGTTAGATTATCCCCTGAAACCGGGATTAGCATCACCACGATTGAAGGTCAGCCAATTATTATCAATAGTGACTCCGAAGTGACTGTAAATGCTGAAGGTGCGGTGGTCATCAACGCAAGCGAAGTCACTCTGAGTGGTGAAGGGGCCGTCGAAATAAATGGTGCTGACGTTTCGATTACCGCCGAGGGCGCCGTCGAGATCACGACAGAAGGAGCCATCTCCCTGACCGGAAGCGAGATAAATCTTGCTTCCGAAGGTTCAGTTTCGATCGAAGCCGACGTAATTAGCCTGGTTGCCGGCGAAATTAATATTGCCGGTGGCATCGTTAGTTTGGGTGCGTGAATCAAATGCCACAGCAGGATTTCGTTGGTAGCGGATTCGCCTTCCCGATGGGCATCGACGACCAAGGCGGCATTCGCATGGTCGGCGGCACCGACAACATAGACCGCTCAATCCGGTTGATAATGGGGACGGCCTACGGCGAGCGCCCCATGCGCCCTGATTTTGGCTGCGGTATCCACGACCTACTGTTTGATTCCACTTCATTAGAGCTCCTCGGGCAGGTGCAAGCGCAGGTAGTAGCTTCACTGCGCCGCTGGGAAACTCGGGCTGACATACTTGATGTCAGTGCCACATACGGAGACGATCCAACTGTGATTAATATTCAGGTTACCTATCGAATCAAGGGTAATTACGACCCCCGCAACCTGCTCGTTCCGTTCTATGTGATCCCCAGGGAGGAAGATCAATGAGCCTTCCAGCACCTAATCTCGACGATCGGTCATTTCAGGACTTAGTAGATGAGGCGAAGCGTCTTGTTCAACTGAGGTGCCCCGAATGGACAGACAACAATGTGGCCGACCCGGGCGTGACACTGATCGAGACATTCGCCTTCATGGTCGATCAGCTCATCTATCGACTCAACAGGGTGCCAGACCTCAACTACATAAAGTTCTTAGACCTGCTGGGCGAACAGCTTCGGCCACCATCAGCGGCAATCGCTCCGGTTAAATTTTCGCTCGCCGTGCCCAAGGCGACAAACGTGTTGATCCCTGCGGGAACACTGGTTTCAACCGCTCGCCGCGGACAGGAGCCGCCAATTAGTTTTTCGACACAGACCGACCTTGATCTCGTTAGTGTTTCACTTGAACATATCCTCACCCAAGCTGTTGGGCAAGAAGCGGTACCTCAGGGTCAAAGCATTGCGGAGCATTCAGAGTTTTCCTGCTTCTCTGACGTGCCACAAGTTGGAGATGCACTTTATGTGGGCCTGACCCAAGCGGCTCCGAATTGTATTATTCGAATATCGGTTGATTGCCGCATCGAAGGCATCGGAGTGGACCCGCTTCGCCCACCGCTAATCGCCGAAGGCTGGGATGGTCAGCAGTGGACCAGAATCCATCTTCTCAAGGACACCACGGGCGGATTGAACCAGCGAGGCACCATTGATATCTACGTAGAGCAGCATGCCCTCTCGTCATTTTCTGGCTTGTCAGCAGGGTGGATCCGGGTGCGAGTCGTTGAGGCAATAGACGATCAACCTCGATACACATCCTCCCCTCAAATAAAAAGCATCGACATTGCAACCATCGGCGGGATAACCAACGTTTCCCAGTGCACACCAATTACCAACGAGATTGTTGGAACCGTGACTGGAACGCCCGGCGAAATACTGCAGCTAAATCGGTTCCCGCTGGTTTCCGGGCAGGACACACTCACCATCGAGGTCAGCAGCCCCGAGGGTTGGGCCACCTGGACACGCGTCGAGAGCTTTGCTGAGTCAGTCTCAACGGATTTGTGCTTCACGGTCGATGACATTAAGGGCCAATTGCGTTTCGGCCCGATGATTCGAAATTCTGATGGGAGCCCGCGCTACTACGGAGCCACCCCCATGAGCGGCAGCACTGTTCGCGTGCCGAAGTACCTTGTTGGCGGCGGCATCCAAGGCAACGTCGAACGCGGTGCAATTTCCGTTATGCGAACCAATATCGCGTCAGTTGCAAAGGTTGAGAGCATCGAAGCTGCTGTTGGCGGCGTCGACCCCGAGTCGATAGAAAGTCTTAAAGATCGGGCCGCCCTCACCGTTAGGTCTAGAAATAGAGCTGTAACTTCTTTAGATTTTGAACAGTTAGTTCGCGCAGCCAGCCCCGGAATTGTGCGAACAAAATGCGTAGACGCGACTGATTTGGGCAAGCCTGGCACCATCTTGGTCCTTGTGGTTCCGCAGGTGCCTGACGGGGCATTTGCTTTCGAGGCTTTGCAGCCGCCGATCGAGGTACTAAACGACCTTAAGGCCTATCTAGATTTGCGGCGCCTGATCGGCACGACCGTGAGAATTGAGCCACCCAAATACATTGGTGTCTCAATAATGGTCCGGCTGGCCGCCAAGGACAACAGCAATGCTGCCCGCGTCACCGCCGACGCGAACGCTGCGATCACCAACTTCCTGCACCCGGTAAATGGTGGCTACAACGGGGCGGGGTGGCCATTCGGCAGGACACTTGTAGTCGGTGACATCTACGGCATCCTTCAAAATGTGCCAGGGGTTGCCTATACGGACTTAATTAGGTTGGTCGCAGTTGATCCGGTAACCGGTGATAGAGGTGAGCCTGGAGATCGCATTCAGCCCGAATCCCTACAACTGCTTTTCAACATGGATAACCAGATTGAGGTTATCGAGTGAGCGAGTCCAGTGGCGGCACCATGCAAGTCATGGGCACAGAAATTGTTCCAACTGGTCAACGCGGCCATATCGAAAACTTGGAAACCCCTTTCCCGCTGATTGAATCTGTACCTCCGATGCTTGCGCAAGATACATTCGTTCAACGCATGATGCCTGCATTTGACGAAGTACTCGCACCCATTATCAGCACTCTTGATTGCCTAGATTCATACTTTGACCCGACAATTACCCCAGACGATTTCCTGCGGTACTTGTCCACCTGGGTAAATTCGCATACCGAAAATGAATTGTCGATACCGGGGCTTAGGCATTCGGTCGCCACCGCCGTGGCAATGTCAGCATGGCGCGGAACACCTTCTTCACTGCAAGGACGTTTTTTCCCATACGACCTGGACAACATCGTTTTGGAGGAAGGCGGTGGGGTGACAGTGAGCACCACAGCGACCGACCCAGCGACTTGGCCCGATGCGGCACCCATGGTCGCTACTGTCACCATCACGCCAAGTAAAGACAGCCCGAACTCGATCGACAACATCATCCAACTCATCAAGGACTATTCGCCTGCTCATTTGCAGCTGAGTGTTGTGGTTGCATCATGAGTGATTCGCCCCTTCCGAATGAGGGTGGCGAAAATGCCCCCGCCGATGCTGAGGTAACCACGCCCGCCGCGCCGCCTGAGCCAGCCGCTGCCGCCGACCCGGCGCCAGCAGTTGACCCGGAAACAGATGCTGACCCGGCGCCAGACACTGACCCGGCGCCAGACACTGACCCGGCGCCAGAGTCTGCCCCCGCACCCGAGGCGCCTCCTAGTAACCCGAATATCACCTGCAAGCGATGCGGCACAGTAACTAACTGGAACCCTTACTGCCCAACATGTGGTGCCTACCTAGAGTTCATGGGCGAGCCATCCTGGAGCCCCACAGAAGTAACCTCTACGGTGCCGGAGCCAAAGCCACCCGCACCGGAGCCAATCGAGCCGGCCGTGGTGGTCGAACCAGCCGAAACGCAAGCACCTGAGGCGAATATCGAAGCAGAGTCCCTGCCAGCGGACGACCCCCATCATCACTTCCACGGCTTGCACTTTGGTCATCATGAGGATGACGGCGTTGACGATGGGCCGGTTGATACCAAGCCCATACCTTGGTGGGCCTTTTGGCGGCACCCTAAAGCGCCGAAAAAAGCCGACCCAAATGAGACGAATCCAAGCACCGAACTATCAGGAGCCACCACCGACGACGATGGCCTCTCACCTACGGCCGCACTTGTCGCAACTGAAGAGGCGACTGTCAATGTTATCCCTGCGCATCCAACAGTTGACGTAGTTGCAGAGCTCCCACAAGAGGAACAGGAGACACAACAACGCACTCGACGCTCAATTCTTACTGAAGGAGAAACCCGTGGCCCCGCGGTAGATTGCCCTCATTGCGGCCATCAAAATCCGATTGACCATGCTTACTGCGAATGGTGCGGAAGCTACCTGTCCACCTATCGCCTTGCACCGGTGCCGCCAGTAATAAAAGAGACCACCGGGGCCGGTAAGTCAGGTGATTCAACCTCATCACCAATTCGGCAGGCTTGGCGAAAAAGCTACTTGCTTTATGTAATTCTTGCACTCATAGTGTTCCTCATTTGGTTTTTCTTCTGGGGGCCAATGGCAACTACAACAAGAGCTTTTTTTGAGGAAGTCGGTCAAACTATTTCCGAGTTCATCTTTCCGAAACTTGGAGAAGAAACGTCGGTTTCAAGTATTGTCGCGAGTTCATCACTGCCGGGAACCACTCCAACCAGCCTTAACCAAGCCAGCTCCGTCGATTACTGGGCTAGTGCGGAGATGAACGGCCTCGGAGTTGGTACCACAATTACATTTACCTTCACGCAGTGCTACCCAATAGATAGAATTATCATCGCACCCGGCACCCAAGATAGTGACCTCGACGTTCAAGCCCTTGCCCAACCGAAAAATATCAGCATGACATTTTCACCTAGCGGAACCATCGACACCGTGTTACTTGAAGCACCGACCAGCAATGAGCTCTACACCCAAATAATGAGTTTTCCAACCACGTACGCAACCAGCGTGACCGTCGCAATTGACTCGGTGTATCCGTCACGCTACGTGATTACCCCTGACCCAAACTTTGGCGCGGTCGCCATCAGCTCACTGAACTTCCTGCAGAGTCCAAGTATTAACACAGTCTCGGTACTCAATCCGTTTCGGCCTGGGGGCGAAAGCAGCGGCGCGTCAGCGGCACCAAGTTCAGCCGCCTCGGCAGCGCCAAGTTCGGCGGCCTCGGGAGCATCGGCACCTGCTGGCACTAGCTCCCCGTCAGGGTCTGCAACAGCTACTCCGAGCGCCTCGGCGATCCCCTGTGCGGCACCGGGCACCACCCCTAGCCCGTCGCCAACCCCGTCAGCCAGTTCTTCTGCATCACCAACAACGACCGGTTCACCTATCCCAACACCGGCACCTTCAACCGCAAGCCCGACACCTACTAAAACTCCAAAATCTTGACGCTAGAGCAACTTGGCGAAATTAGCTAGTAGGGGCGGGCACAGCGGTATCACCGGTTACTGCAGTCGGACTCGCTGATGCACTTGCGGATGCACTGCTCGATGGTGTCGCAGAAGGCGATGCCACGACTTCCTCATCTGTTGTTGCGCACACTTCCTTGCTAAACAAGGACGGACCAGTAGCCGTAACGCTATTCATCCTGAAGCAATATTCGGTATCTGGGGATAAACCGCTGAGTTGCAGCGCAGTGTCATTGACTTGCGGTGCCGGCGAGATCGATGACCATCCGGTAAGAATTTGGTGCTGAATATCCCACCCGGTAATTGGAATCGTTAAATCGCAGTAATCATCTGCCGCGCCTTTTGGTAACTTCGTGGGTGCCTGCCACACAATGCCTATTGCACTTGAACTCATCGCGGACACCTTGAATTTCACCGGGGCGCACGCCGGAATAGCTGTCGGCGACGGTGATGCTGAAGCGGCGCTGGCTGCCGCCGCGGCGACGGCGGCGTTGTCAGCGGCAGCGGCCTGCTCGACCGTTGGCACCTGCACACATGCCGCACCGCTGTAAAGGGAACTGTCATTTCCGTTGAGTGCCACAATGCGGTAGCAGGCCAAAATGCCAGCTTTAGCTCCTGAAACCTCATACCGAGTCGAGCCTGCTGGCAACGAGTTCACCGATGAGCAGTTTTGGCAAGCCGAAGTTGGATTAGACAAATCCAATGATGCGGTGGATGCCGAGCTCAAGGAGGAAACAGTCGACGAGGGTGTCGCCGAACCTGACGCCCCGCTAGAGGAGCCCGACGCACTCGATGCACTCGATGCACTCGATGCACTCGGTGACGCGGACGATACCGAACCACCTTGTGGTACCACCATAGGTAGTCGCGCTGCAATTTCTTGGAACTTTTGGCCTTGCTTCTTGGCGTTATTCTTAGAGTTCTTCCCGTTCTTGTATTGTGGCTCAAACACAAAAACCGATGAGTCCAATGCGTACGTACTTGACAAGATCACGGCATTCGTGCGGTTGGTAGCAGCGGCAGGTTGCACATAGTTCACCGGTGCGGTTGTCGCGGGGGCCGGTGCGGTGGTCGCGGGGGCCGGTGCGGTTGTCGCGGGGGCCGGTGCGGTTGTCGCGGGGGCCGGTGCGGTTGTCGCGGGGGCCGGTGCGGTTGTCGCAGCCGCAGAAGGGGAGGCAGAACTCCCGGCCTCACCCACCGCATAGATGTGGTAACCCGTGGCTCCAGTTACTGGGTCCCAGGTGAGAACAACATTGGAGTTACCGCTCATGACTGCGGAGAAGTTAGTTGGGTACGAAGGTGCCCCCGCGCTTGACTCAGGCGCCGTGCTGAAAAACCGAGAAAGGATGAATGCAGCGACCAAAGCGAGGAGGAGGAAGATGATTAGTATTCGTCCGAACCAGCCAAGTCTGAAACGAATGACTGGTTTTTGCGTCACTGCCACGCGCTGCACAAATGGCTTTGACCCGATCACCGGCGTATTGGTGGCCAAATCAAGCACTTGGTTGACGTGGGCGAATACTGCCCCGTGCACTTGCTTACCAATAATGTGAACCGGACAGGTGACTTCCACTTTTAGCCAGGCTGGTTGTCCGGGATCTAGTACATACGTGGGGGCATCTAATGAGCCCTGAAAGACGCCATCCGGGTCTGTTACGTCAACAGAAAACTTCGTCGATGAGTTTCCTTCATTGACAATTTGAAGGTAAGTCGATGTCTTGGTTTTAAGTTCCAAGGTGCTGCGCGCAATTACTGCCTTGAATTGATGGTACGGCGCAACAGTTACGCTGAATTCCGCGACGGCCCTTTCAGCCCACAAGACCTGAGAAGTCGCTTTGATGGCCACCTCATACCTGCCGGCGAGCATATTTGGGGTCCGCGGTGGCTTAATGGTAACAACAGCTGTGCCCTCATCACCTGGGAAAAGCGATATCTCAGATGGTGCCACTGACACCCAGGTGCGAGCCGGACCCAAGACACTTAAATCGTAAGTTTCAACAATCGTTCCGACATTTCGAACGCTTACCTTTATTCGGACAGCTTGCCCGGGGACTACGTCAGTTAACGCGTCAGACATCCAGATAAGCGGGCGGGTAGCGAGCGATGCACTGGAAGGGTCAATTGGAGGATCAACGCGATCAGGATCGATCTGCGGATCCATCGTCGTATCGAACTGAATATCTTCTACGTCGTCGCCGATTTGATCATTTTCGGCGCTCGAGCCCTTATGGCGCATATTTGTTGCAGCGGTCTTGCCCTGAGTTACGTATTTGTTTTGCCCAAGGGCATCAAATTCGTTGATCAGGTTCGTCATGTGCAGCCTCCGTGAAACTCTCTTCAAACTCGGTCGTGGGGAAGGAAAGCCGACCTTGCTTGCTCCACTCCTGCTGCACGCCGCGGAGGAGATGTGCGGGGCCTAGAAGTTCCCCTTGAGCGGCAGCCAAGTAAGCGGCGGACACCGATGCCGCCCGAATAGACCCGCCGGTCAGGGGAAGCACTGATAACCGTTGGACGTGATTCTGCCCCACCCGCCCCATATTCCCCTTAAGACACGCCAGCCACAGGAGATATCTTTCTTCGGCCTGGGGCTCCGGGAAATCAATCGCAGCGTCCAGGCGCCGGATTAGGGCCTCATCGAGGTTAGCCCGCAGGTTCGTGGTCAAGACGGCGAGCCCGTCAAATGACTCCATCCGCTGCAGGAGATAGGCCACTTCTAGGTTGGCGTACCGGTCTCGGGCATCAGAAACCCCTGAACGCTTACTAAATAGGGCGTCCGCCTCATCAAAAAGGAGTACCCCATCGACATCTTCGACCGAGGTAA
>WLLZ01000042.1 GCA_009700485.1 Actinomycetota bacterium
GAGACACGGCACATCAAGTGTGCGCTAATTGTCGATATCGGTGAGGCTGGGAGCGAGCCGGTTGTAGAGCCGGTGGAAATACCTCAGCCTCGACCAATGAGCCGCCTGCGAGGCCGCATCGAAGACCTTTTAAGTGACAAATATGAAGATGAGCATGAACATTTCGTAGAACTTGTGGTGACCGACGCTCAATCTCCCGATCGGATGCATGCCCGCCTCGATGTCGTATTCCCATATGCCTTGCGCAAGCTGTATGAACCCGAAGGGCGGGATGAATCCGCAATTACTGAGCGCGGCGATGCTCGCGGCAAGGAGCCGCTGGAATTAATAGGAGACTTCTACTCGAAAGTTACAGGTGCCCCGCCAGCAACGGACGAGGCTAAATTACTGCGTGAGATATATGAACTAGTACGCGACCGGGTTACCTGATGCGAATTCACAAACTGAGTTTCGGGGCCCTTGGGCCATATCCAGGGGAACACGTTATTGACTTCGATTCCCTAGGCGGGAGTGCGCTATTTATCATCGATGGCCCTACCGGCGCCGGTAAGTCAACGATTTTAGATGCCCTTGTCTTCGCACTTTATGCAGATGTTTCAGGTTCAACTTCAGATAAGCAACGGCTGCGCTCGGCGTTCGCCGACTCAAAGAGCGAGTCATATGCAGAAGTAGAGTTCAGCACCGCCGCCGGCAGATACAAAGTTCGACGCACCCCGGAGTTTGAGCGTTCGAAAATCCGGGGCGAAGGCGTGACGACGGTGCCTGCGACCACCGGTATCTGGCGTGCGATCGGTGAGCACTCTTGGGAGTCAATCTCGGTCCGGCACCGTGAAGCAGATATTGAGATAAGTCGCGTGATTGGGTTGGATAAGCACCAGTTCCAGCAGACGGTGGTATTGCCGCAAGGGGAGTTCGCAACTTTCCTGAAAGCAAAAAGCAACGACCGGCAATTAATTCTGGAAAAAATCTTCGCTACCAGCCTCTACTCACAGATTCAAGAGCAATTTGACGAACTACGCAGAGCGGCTGAACGCGACCGGCAAATTGCCCAGGGCAAGATGCGGGATGCTTCGCAGAAATTGATTGGGCGGTTTACCGGTAAGTCCGCATCTCACCCGGGCTACGAGAAGGAAATTTCTGACATTGAATCCCTAAATGGCGAGTCAAGTTCGTCGGTAACCGCAACTCTCGAAAGGATCAAGGCGGCTCAGCGGGGGGCCGTGTTAGCGGCGAAAGCTCGGCTAACTGATGTGCAAACCCAAAAGGTGCAGCAAGACGAAGTTGTCGAGAATCTAAAAAAAGCACACGACCTTGAGTCGGATGCGATTTCAGCTGCCACCAATTTTGACCTCGCCATCGCCGCCCATGCCCAAGCTGTCGAGAGTTTGGGGGTGCACCAAAAGGTGGTCGATACCGAGATTGCTGAGACTGATCCAGATTTGGCCATCCAGAATTTAGACGAGGCGATTGGTGCGCTGGCAGATCTGGATAAGCGGGCGGCGCAGCTGCCTGCGCTGAAATTAAGCGCCGATGAGTCTGCCGTCGCACTTGCCGAATTACAAGGCGCCGCCGATCAGTTGACAGCTGAGCGATCGGTGATCATCCCGGCAAAGTTACAGGCCATCGCGGTGCAGTTAAATGGGGAACGCCAGCGCGTTGAATCCGAGCTCATTCGTGCCGACGAGTTCCAGAGCACCTTATTTGGGCAGCGCTTAGCCGGTATCGCCGGCGAATTGAGTGAGCGGCTGGTGGCTGGTGCGCCGTGTCCGGTTTGCGGTTCACTCGAGCATCCAGTTCCAACTCAATCGGTGGTGGCGCCGGTGTCTGAGCGTGCCCTAGCTGACGCGAAATTACAATTGGATATTCAAAGCCAGGCTCGCATTCAGATCGAGCGGCAGATCTCACTCGTTGAAACAGTAATGGCAGATGGGCTAGTGGACGAAATACAAACATCGGTTGCTGAGGAGTTTTCTGCGGCGGACGTTGAACTTGAACTGGGTGAATTACAGCAACGGTTAGCCGAAGTAAATTATCAGCTGAACAAGAAAATAGTGCGGGCCGCCGAACTGCGCACCTTGATAAAGGAGCAGGTTGACGCATATCAGCGTGGTATTGCCGAGATCGCCACTGCGTTGGGTTCTGGCGCCGACATCACTGGGCGAATTGACCTACTTAAGTCGGCTCGAGCGGCCATAGAACAGGTGCGCATTACGAGCGTTGCAGCCACTCAGGCCGCTGCGACACACACGAGCGCTATGCAGGCCTTGGCGTCGTCAGGGGTCGAGGTTGATGCTGAAGTACTAGCCACCGCGCAGAGTCAATTAGCGACGTTAGTGGCCGATGAACAGTTGCTACTTGTGGTACATGCCAATTTACTTGAGCTGGCTGAAGCCGTTGAATCACTGGGAGCGGAGGTTGCAGCTGCCGCACTTGAGGTAGATGAACTGGCCGAACGGATCGGCCCGATCATTCGTATTGCTGACGTGCTTAATGGGCGGGGAGCGAATTCACTGCTGCAACCCCTCAAGGCATATGTGGTTCAGCAGATGTTTGATGAGGTTATCGCCGCCGCGAATATTCGACTGAGCGGCATGTTGGCGGGCCGTTTCGCACTTGTTGACACCGAACGAGCCACCGGCCGCGAACGCTCATTAGGCCTTGGTTTAGAGATCGCCGATCTGGTTTCAGAAACAAATAGGAGAACCGAGACACTGTCGGGAGGCGAGACTTTCTGCGCATCTCTTGCGCTTGCACTCGGCCTTGCCGACACCGTTAAATCACACGCTGGCGGCGTTGATATCGGCGTGCTCTTCGTGGATGAAGGGTTTGGGGCCTTAGATCAAGAGCGGCTAGATGACGTAATGACTGAACTCCTAAAATTACGAGCCGATGGGCGCACCGTAGGCGTGATCAGCCACGTTAGCGAAATGAAGAAGAGCATCATGGAACGAATTACAGTGATTCCACTTGGTGCCGATAAAGGAAGTACCCTTGAAGTGTCATGGATGCAATAGGTCGCGACCGGTGAGTAGGGCATAAATGTCTGCAGATTTCGATCAAGTTACGGCTATTTCCGAATTAGGGGATGGCGTATTCGAATGGGTGGTGCCAGATGGTTGGCAACAGGGGCGTGGAGCATGGGGCGGCTTGCCGATAGGGTCCATGATTCGTTCGGTGGTCTTGGCTCAGGGTGATGCTGAACGTCTAATTCGCTCAATCAGCTGCCAGATCTACGCGCCAGTTCTCGTTGGTTCACAAACAATTACCACGCGTCTGATCCGCCGCGGCTCCGCGATGTCAACTTGGTCGGCGTCGGTGGCCGATGAGTCCGGCGCCTTGTGCGCCCAGGTAATAGCGATTACCGGTGTGGTGCGTCAATTAGTTGACCCGCCACCGTACGCGACTTGGTCCACGATCACCGCTCCGAAAGTTCCTGATTGGTCTCAGGTTCCCGTGCTTGTGCTTCCTGATTTCGCTCCGCCCTTTTCGCGCCACATTGAACAACGCCTTATTAAGGGAGTGCCGATGGGCGGCGGTCCGGCTAGGGCCCTTGGCTGGGTGCGGTTTCCGCACCAACGCAGTTGGTCGGCCGAGCAAGTATTTGCGGTGGTCGATGCTTGGTGGCCCACGGCGCTGGTGCCAATGACTGAGATGCGGCCGATGGCAACTGTTAATTTTGCTGCCCACCTATTGATGAACCCAGAGTTATTGCCAGCCGAGCAGCCCCTCATTTTTGAGTCATTCCTGCTGGGGGCCGATGCTGGGTTCACCAGCGAGACCAGGCGCTTGTGGTCGGGCGATGGTCGTTTGGTGTTAGAGAATCTGCAGTCGATTGCTCTGATCCAGTAAGTCCAAAATGGGCTGGCAAGATATGGTCGGGCGCGTTGCGCTATTTTCCGTAGGAACTAACGCGGTGGCTGCCACAATGGCCCAAGGGTTCGCCCAGGTTCGAAACTCGTTATTGGAGGGCCAAGGATGGCAGGTCCACTTTCTGGCTTGAAGTTTGTTGAGATGGCCGGCATCGGGCCAGCACCGTTTGCCGCAATGATGCTTGCTGATCTAGGTGCGACCGGGGTGCGCATAGAGTCACCGGTGCAACGCCTTGCCTTTCCGGGCCCGGAGTTCGACATCACTCGCCGCGGTCGAACCTCAATGAACTTGAACTTGCGGGAGCCAGTCGAGCTAGCCACCGCCCTCGAGCTTATTGATGCCGCCGATTTATTGATCGAGGGATACCGGCCTGGGGTGATGGAGCGTTTGGGGTTAGGTCCACAGAGCGCCATTGGCCGGAACCCAAAACTGGTGTTTGGTCGCATAACCGGCTGGGGTCAAGATGGGCCTTATGCGCTCCGAGCCGGGCATGACCTTGACTTCATCGCGGTCGCTGGCCTATTGGCGCATCTCGGCAGGCGCGGGCAACCCCCGACTCCGCCCCAGAACTTGCTTGCCGACTACGGTGGCGGCGCGATGTTGCTACTTGTTGGCGTGTTAGCGGCGCTATGGGAATCGCAGCGCTCAGGTCTGGGTCAAGTGGTCGATGCGGCGATGGTTGATGGCAGTGCGCTGCTGACCAGCACGATGCGAACACTCACTGCGCAGGGGCTGTGGTCACCTGAAGCCGGAGTGAATATCCTTGATACGGGCGCTCCGTTTTATGACGTGTACCCAACCGCGGATAGCAAGTGGCTCGCCGTTGCCTGCCTTGAGCCGGCCTTCTTTGCAGAATTTGTAAGTATTTGTGCGCTGGACCCTAAGTGGCTTGAAATTCAATACGACCCCGCGTACTGGGCCGAGTTGCGGACCGCGATTGCGGAGGTGATTGCAACCCGAACCCAAGATGCATGGTCGGAGACATTCGCTGCGACGGATGCCTGCGTAGCTCCGGTATTAACCATGGATGAAGCCCCGCTGCACCCGCAGATGGCATATCGCCGAACTTTCTTAACGGTCAACGGTCAGGTGCAACCAGCACCGGCGCCGCGATTTAGTCGAACTCCAACTTCGTTTAATACCGATTAGCTACCAGGTAATGACTTTCGAATTATCTAGTATTCGTTTCACGTAATTAATTGTTTCGGGAAAGGGTGGTACTCCGTCATATTTCGTAACCGCGCCATAGCCAGCGTTATATGCGGCCAGCGTGTTTTCTAAGCGGTTACCTGAAATATCTTTAACCAGCCTCCGGTTGCGGCAATTAAGTTCTGCAGCGGAAGCAAGTGCATCAGCTGGGTCCCAAATACTTGTTTTGCCGTCTTGATTGGCGTCTATCCCGTATGCCTTCCACACCTCCGGCATGAATTGGGCGATCCCTCGAGCACCGGCGCTACTAGACGCGTCCGGGTTCCAGCCGCTTTCAGCTTCCATCTGGGCCGCGAAGACGGCCACCGGGATGGCGGGGCAGCGGGTCGCAGCATCGAGGAGTAACTCGCGGTAGTTCGCAGGCACCGGAGCCGGTCCGATGAATCCGCGCTGTTTGGCGGTATTAAGTAGCCACCAGCCACCGCCTATTGCCACGGCGAAAACTGTGAAGAGGATGGTCAGTGACAAAAGTGCGCGCCCACCTCTGCCAATCACCATTAGGCAACGTTAACCCGGGCGTCCCGAGGCGGGATCAGGGCGGCCCGGGTACGGTGAGGTGGTGGCCAATGATTCGAGTGCCAAAGTGCCTGATCTGGATCAGGCACAGGTCGAGACCATGTTTGAGCAGAAATTAGCCGAGGCATTCGCGTCCCTGGGTACCTTCAACCTAGCAGTTTTCGGCAAGACCGGAGTGGGGAAATCCACCTTGGTCAATGCGATTTTCGGCCGCGATGTGGCGCGCACCGGGGTTGGCCAATCAGTAACCAAGGGTTTGATCTATTACCGGCACCCTGATGGTTTCCTAGGCCTTTATGACTCCGAAGGGTTTGAGACCGGAACTTCGGGAAACGCAATTCTTGAGGGCCTTCGCAAATTGGTAAGCGATCATGGGCAGCGCGCGATTGATGAGCGGATTCATGCAATCTGGTACTTAGTGCGGTGGTCTGATCGCCGCTTCGAGCAGGCGCAGGAAGGATTCGTTCGGGCCTTGCATGATCTTGGGCTACCAGTGATTGTCGTTATGACCCAGGTGCCGACCCGTGATGGTCAGGTGCATCCAGAAGCACTTGAATTTGCGACTTATATCGAAAGCCTGGGATTGCCTTTGGCACCCGATGGTCGAGTGGTCATAACCAACGCCTTGGTTGACGCATTCACGTCGTCGCCAGTCTTTGGATTGCAAAAATTGTTAGACGAAACTTATGGTGTCGTTCCTGTTGCGGCCGAACGTGCGCTGACCGCCGCACAGGTACTTGATCTTGGACGTAAAAAAAAAGCCGTCGCTGGCATCATTAACCAAGCGGTTGCCTTGGCGGCTGGGATAGGAGCCACGCCAATCCCGTTCGCCGATGCTGCACTGCTGGTGCCGAATCAAGTCACCATGATCGCGCGCATCACCGCGGCCTATGGATTACCACCGAGTAAAACTCGTGCGTTGGCCATTGCGGGTTCGGTGGTGTTGACCGGCGGAGCAACCATGGCGGGCCGGTATGCGGTGACGAGTCTGTTGAAATTCGTGCCGGGAGGTGCCATCGCGGGATCGGCAATTTCGGCGACGGTTGCCGGCGCGCTGACCAAAGCGGTGGGGATGGCCTGGGCCAGGGTGTGCGAATACGCGATGGGCTTGACCCCGGAAAGGCGCGATGCCTTCTTGGCGAGTTCTGAGGTGACCGAAAAGTTCGTTGGTTTCCTGAAGGCCGGTAATTCGACCTCCGGGATAGTCAAAGTAGCCAAGCGCGCCATCACCTAAAGGTGTTAGCGTCTCCTTGTTCCAACTAATCGTGAGAGGACACCAGTATGAAGAAAGTGCTCCTATTGCTCGCGGCGGCTGCTGGTGCAGCCGCTGGCGTAGTTCTTTGGAAACGGCGCGGCAGCGCCTCCGCGCTATCTGACGTTACTGATACTTGGCCTAAATCGGTGGCGTCGGTAGCTGATGGCGCCGCAGCCGATACCGCCTCCGCCGCCGATGCCGCGGGCGCGTCTGCGAAGAAGGCAGCGCAGCAGACTGCCTCGGTGGCCCCTGAAATGGCACAGACTGCGAGTGAGGCGGCGGCTACCCCAGCCAAAAAGACGGCCGCTAAGAAGGCGGCGGCCAAGGCGGCCACGGGGCAAGAGCCAAGTGACTAACCTGTGAGCCCGCGTGCGCTCTGAGCGAACTTTGGCTCTGTGGTTTTGGCGCTTGCGTTTAGTTGATGGACAATATTGATGCGAACGAACTTTACTGCGGAGCAACTGGTACCTAGGAGGTAAGTCGTGCGGTCACCTGAGTCGTTGTACACGATTCACCAAGAGCCTTCCATGGTTAAACGTCCGGTGCTGGTCTACGCCTTCTCCGGATTCGTTGACGCCGGTGGCGGGGTGCGCCTAGCCGCCGCACATATTTTGGAAACTTGCGAGCACACGTTGATAGCGTCATTCGATATTGATGAGATTCTCGATTACCGCGCCCGACGCCCACGCATGACTTATGTTGTCGATCATTTCGCTTCTGTTGACATGCCGCAGGTGACTTTGCATGAAGTCACCGATGCGAATGGGGAGTCGTTCCTTTTGCTAGTTGGCCCGGAGCCCGATTATCATTGGCAGCGGTTCATGGCTGCGGTTGAAGGTTTGGTTCGTCGCTTTGAGGTGAGAATTGCGGTGGGCCTATCGGCGATCCCTTGGCCTATTCCACATACCCGGCCCCTTGCCGTGACAGTGCACGGCAATGAGCCCACGCTACTTAGCCCCTACACCTCGGTGCTCGGTGAGATCGAAGTACCAGGCCATCTGGGGGCAATGCTTGAGTTGTATTTAGGGGAGCACGGGATCCCATCTATGGGTATCACCGCGCAAGTACCTCACTACTTGGTGCAATTTGAATTTCCACGCGCAGCGCAAACCCTTCTTAACGGAGTGGCGGCGCTTACCGGCCTGGTGGTGCCAACCGCAGATCTGCAGCCGGCTGCAGATCGGGCTGAAACCGAAGTAGCGGAGCAACTAGTAGGCAATGACGAGTTCGCAATGGTGGTCGCTGCGCTGGAGCAGCAATACGACCAATTAAATGCCATGCAGCAAGGCGCCACGGGGGGAATATCAGATTTGACCCCGCAGGGTGGGGTGCCCACCGGTGATGAGATTGCCGCTCAGGTTGAAGAATTCCTGCAGAGTCTTGCTGAAGGTGATGAGCCAAAAGATCCAGACAGTTAGTCAAAGTCAATTGCAGGTTTTCCCGCTGGCCGGGGCATTGCCGGTCAACAAGAATTCATCGATCGCGTGGTCTACACATGCTGAACCTCCACCGTACGCGGTGTGCCCGTCGCCCTCGTAAGTAATTAGCGAACTCGTCGGCAATTGCTCATGTAGCGCTATCGCCCACGAGTAGGGCGTGGCCGGATCAAATCTGGTTCCGACTACCACGATGGGTGCGGTGGTTGTCGAGGTAGCAGCCGCTGGCTTACCTCCTAAGTGATCAAACCAAAAACTACAGGGCGCATTTCCCCAAGACATCGCTCTCGCCAATTCAGGCACCGGGGCATTTTTAGACCACGCTTTTGCTGCAGCAGCAAGTCCGGTTCGGCCCGGTGTCGCGGGCGCGTCCAGGCAGGAAATCGCATAGAAGGCCGAATTCTGATTACTTCCGTAACGATTCTTGCCAATTCGATCTGTGGCCTGGTTGGACATCCACTGGAGGTCTTCACCGTGACCGCGCTCGGCCTGGCTGAGCGCAGACCGCAAAGTGCCCCAGAAGTCTGGGGAGTACGTACTCCAAAAGAGTGCGGTCACCGCTTGGGCTTGATTTAGGGGCTCAAAGCCGCTGGTCGGGAGCCGGTGATTCTCAAGGCTTGCGAGGAGTTGGTTGATGCCACTGAGCACATCATTCACCTCACCGGAATAGGGGCAGTTGCTTCGGTTGGCGCAATCCTTGGCGAAACGCACAAGGGCGCCTTGAAAGCCTCCGGATTGTCCCTTCGATATCTCCATTCCGTTTAAACTTGGATCCACCGCACCATCGAGCACCATACGGCCAACTTGGCTCGGGAACTTCTGGGCATAGAGCGCCCCGAGTGAGGTGCCGTAGGAGAAACCAAGGAGATTAAGTTTTTGCTCGCCGAGTGCTGATCTCAAGATGTCTAGGTCGTTAACCGTGTTGGCTGTTGAAATGAACGGGGCGATTCGTGGGGAGTATTGCAAGCACCCGGCGCTTATCTCGCGAGCAAGTCCCATCAAAATGTCTTGCTCGATACGCGTATCGGGAGTTGGGTCCGCCAGCAGCCAGCGGGTGGTCTGCGATCCGTTCATGCAGGTGACCGGAGCCGAGGCCGCCACACCGCGCGGATCAAAACCCACGATGTCAAATTGCTGTGACACCTCAGGGGCGACGATGGCGGCGGCTGTACTGGCGAAGTCGATGCCGGAACCACCAGGCCCGCCCGGGTTTACCACTATGGAGCCTTGGAAAGTTGTGCCGGAATGCGGCACCCGGGAGAGCGCAATTTGAATATCGCCGGCGGCCAGATCGGCATAATCGCGGGGCACTGTTAATTTGGCGCATTGCATTTCACCCGCACATTTTCTCCAGATGAGGTGTTGCTCGGCGTATCTGGTGAGGTCGGCGGCGGCGGCCGGATTCAAACCACCAGCAATTGCGGTGAAGCAGGTGGCCGTAGTCGCCAGCAGGGCAAAGCGCAGGTGCCAGCGCCGGGTCATCACATAGGCACCGTACGTCACCACGGCCGATTGGGGGTATTAGCGGTCCCGAATCACTCGACCGTGTCGGGCATGGCAGGCTGTGGGGGCTTGACTCGTCGTTTATTGAAAGGACCTAAATGCCTGGCAATGCCACATTCCGCTATGTCGATACGGCAATTTTGGCCGTTGCGGTGGCTGATGCCCCCATTGTCGTCACCTCAGAAGAGATAGATGCGCAACTAGTCGACACCTACGCGCGGCTTGGCCTTCGGCCCGGAATGCTCGAACTGCTGGCCGGTATCTCTGAACGCCGCTGGTGGCCGGAGGACGTCACCTTTGCAGACGCGGCGGCGATGGCCGGGGCGAAAGCGCTGGCTGACGCTGGAGTGGATCCAACTCAGGTAGGACTCCTGATCGACACGTCAGTTTGCCGTGATGCCCTCGAGCCGAGCGCCGCGGTCGATGTGCACGCGCAATTGGGATTGAGCTCGGCTTGCTTGAACTTTGATTTGTCCAATGCCTGCCTCGGATTCATTAACGGCATGCAACTAGCGGCAATGTTCATTGACTCCGGCCAAATTGATTATGCACTTATTGTCGACGGTGAAGGTTGTCGGCGCCCACAAGAGTCGACAATCACCCGGCTACAGGATCCTGGCACCACCAAGGAGGACGTACTAGCAAACTTTGCGACTCTTACCCTTGGGTCCGGGGGAGCGGCCATGGTCTTGGGTAGGGCCAGTGAGCATCCCGAAGGTCACCGATTTGTCGGCGGGGTATCGCGCGCGGCAACCGAGCACAATAAGTTGTGCGTTGGCGATATTAATGGGATGAGCACCGATGCTCGTGGCCTACTTGAGGCTGGCGTAGCACTTGCCAGTGAAGCTTGGGCTGAAGCAACCGAGGTCTTTGACTGGAAAGACCTTGATTGCTACATCATTCATCAGGTATCGCAAGTGCATACAGCTTCAATTGTTGACGCTCTTGGAATTGACAAGACCAAAGTACCCGTGACATTTCCGACTCGCGGCAATGTTGGGCCGGCCTCGGTTCCATTTACGCTGGCGCATTTTGCCGCTGATTTAGTTGCGGGGCAACGTATTGCTTGCATGGGCATCGGCTCCGGCCTGAATGCAGCAGTAATCGAAATTACTTGGTGAACTCGCTCGCGCCGGCGACTTTACCGCCGGCCGATCTGCCCGGCCTAGAGCGATCTTGGTCGCGTCTAGTTGATGCACCCGATAACTCCGGGCGAATTTGCACCTGGCATCTCCTTGACTCATACGCGCAGCACTCTGATCAGAACGCGCGCTTAACTTTGCTGTGCATCCATGGAAACCCGACCTGGTCGTATCTGTGGAGAAAATTGGTGGAGCTTGCCCCTTCCGATGTTCGCGTGGTGGCGGTTGATCAACTTGAGATGGGTTTTTCGGAACGCACCGGAACCACGCGGCGGTTAGCAAATCGTATTTATGACCTAAGCGCTCTCACTGAAAAACTTGGTATTACCGGTCCGGTGGTAACGGTAGCGCATGACTGGGGTGGCCCAATTTCGCTGGGCTGGGCCCAAAATCACCTAGAGCAGTTGGCGGGTGTGGTCCTACTCAATACCGCGGTTCACCAACCTGCCGGGGCCAGCGCGCCGACGTTGATTCGGCTGGCTCGAAGTGGTCCGTTATTAGAATTTAATACGGTGCGCACAACTGCATTCTTACGTGGGACCACAGCCTTGAGTGGGTCGAGGATGAGTAAGCAGACGGCAAAGGCTTTCCGGGCGCCGTATGCGTCAACGGCTCGGCGCACCGCGATCGGGGCATTCGTCGCAGACATTCCACTAGAGCCTGGCCATCCAAGTGCCGAGACCCTCGATGTGATTGCGTCGAACATGGCCAATTTCACTGCAGTGCCGATGTTGCTGCTCTGGGGTCCGGGTGATCCGGTGTTTAGTGATCTTTATCTGGGTGACTTAATGGCGCGGGTCCCGCATGCTGATGTTCATCGCTATGAGGGCGCAAGGCACCTGGTGAGTGAGGATGACGAGCGAGTATTTCCTGATCTACTGCGATGGGTATCAGGGCTGGAACGCGGCCACCAGGAGAACTCGGCGCCGGTGGCTGCCGCCGCACCACATCCTCCACGCCGAACCAGACTCTGGGATGGGTTGCATGAGAGGGCTGAGCGCACACCAAGTGCCACCGCACTTGTTGAGATGTCGGGTGCGGGCCGTCGAGTTACTTGGCGCCGACTAGCTGACACCGTGGATCATTTGGCCGCTGGCCTTCATGCGCGCGGGGTGAAACCCGGTGACCGAGTATCACTGCTAATCCCACCCGGGGCCGACTTGATAGCGACGGTCTACGCGTGCTGGCGCATTGGCGCATGTGTCGTCATCGCGGATGCCGGGTTAGGGGTAAAGGGGATGCGGCGGGCACTTCGCGGTGCCGCACCTGATCACGTGATCGCAATCACGCCGGGTCTTGCACTGGCACGTACCGTGCGCATCCGCGGACTGCGCTGCTCGGTAAAAAGTCTGGCTGAGATCGCGAAAATTAAGGCGCCAATGCCACCGGAGCCGGCCGAATCAGCTGACGCGGTTGTGGTGTTCACCTCCGGGGCTACCGGTCCGGCCAAGGGAGTTGTCTATCGGCAATCGCAGGTGGCGGGCACCCGCGATGTGCTCCGCCAGCATTATGCGATGACTTCGAGTGATGCGATTGTTGCCGCGTTTGCTCCGTGGGCGGTTTTTGGGCCAACGCTGGGGGTGGCATCGGTAATACCCGATATGGATGTCACCAAGCCGCGCACTCTGCAAGCCGCGGCATTGGCTGATGCGACTGCTGCGGTCGATGGCACTTTACTTTGGGCATCACCCGCAGCGCTCACCAATGTGATTGCAACGGCAGGTGATTTGTCGCCGAGCCAGCGACACAGTTTCGATTCACTTAGGTTGGTCCTGGCGGCAGGGGCGCCGGTGCCCGTTCAGTTACTCCATCAAATTCAACAGTTGGTACCGAATGCAGATATTCGGACCCCCTACGGGATGACCGAAGTGCTCCCGGTTAGTGAAGTCAGTCTTCCTGAAATCGAATTGGCTACTGAGATCAATGGAGTTCTAGTCGGTGCTCCGGTGGGCGGGGTCGAAATCATGATCAGTGCCCTTGACGCTGAAGGTAGGGCCGGAGGCGCCCTAACTTCGCAGGCTGGCGTAACCGGTGAAATATGCGTTAAAGCAGGTCACATGCGTGATCGTTATGACCGACTGTGGGCCACGAATGATTTGGCCTCTCGCGACCATGGCTGGCACCGCACCGGTGACGTAGGGCATTTGGAAACAAGTGGCAGGCTCTGGGTCGAGGGGCGCATGGCCCACCTGATTGTTACCGCTGGTGGCCCGATTACCCCGGTGGGGATAGAGCAACGGATTCAGCAATTGCCATTTGTGCAGTGGGCGGCTGCGGTAGGGATTGGTCCTACCGGTAATCAACAGTTAATTATCGTCATCACCTCACCGGAAAATATTGCTCATGGGCTGCTGGATTTTGACCGAGTGCAACTGGTGCGCGAGCAAGTCCCTGAGTTTGATATCGCAGCGGTGCTTGTACGGAAAGAGTTGCCTGTTGATATTCGGCACAATTCAAAAATTGATCGGGCGGAATTGAGTAAATGGGCCGATTCGATATTGGCCGGGCACCGGTAATGCGCGTTCTCGTTACCGGCGCTAGCGGGTTGCTGGGTGCTGTTACTGCGCACGCGATAGCGAGCCGAGGCCACGAAGTGGTGGTGTTTCAGCGGCGGGCAAGTGGCTTGCCATATGACGAAGTCAGGGGAGATATCACTGACGTCGAAGCGCTAACCCGTGCGATGGTTGGTGTTCAGGCCGTGGTGCATCTGGCCGCAAAGGTGTCAATCACTGGAGCAGTGGCTGAGTTCGAACGGGTCAACATCGAAGGTACGAAACTTGCCATCCAAGTGGCCAAGGCTGCGGGTGCTGAACGTTTTGTCTACGTTTCCTCACCATCGGTGGCGCATTCAGGGGCTCCAATAATTGGCCATGGTGCGCTGCCGGCGGACCCATTGGCCGCACGCGGTGCATATTCCAGAACTAAAGCAACCGCAGAGCTATTGGTGCTGGCCAGCGAGAACCCAGACTTTGCCGTCGTTGCAATTCGCCCGCATCTTGTGTGGGGCCCAGGGGACGAGCAATTAATCGGACGCATTGTCACGCGAGCCCGGGCCGGCCGATTGTTCTTAATCGATCACGGTGTGGCACTTATTGATACGACTTACATTGACAATGCGGCATCGGCGCTGGTTGCCGCGGTGGAGAGCGCAACTGACCCCATTGTTCGCGGGCGAGCACTCGTCGTAACAAATGGTGAACCGAGAACGGTGGCTGAGCTGCTGACCCGGATTACGCGGGCGGCCGGCTTATCGGCTCCCGATCGAAGTGTGCCGTTCGCTGCGGCTTA
>WLLZ01000043.1 GCA_009700485.1 Actinomycetota bacterium
ATGCCTGAGTTGATTGATGCCACCGTGCTGACTATGGCGCCGCAGTACCCAGAACTAAACGATGAAGCCAACCGCATCAGACAGATCGCGGCTGGTGAAGAAGCCGTATTCTTGCAAACGTTGAAGACCGGCACGACAATATTTGATGATGCGGTGCAGCAGGTTAAGGATCGCGGCAGCAACACATTGCCGGGGGCCAAGGCCTTCGCGCTTCATGACACCTACGGGTTTCCATTTGATCTCACCCTTGAGATGGCCGCCGAGCAAGGCCTAGCGGTCGATGAAGACGCCTTCCGTCAATTAATGGGGCAGCAGCGTGAACGCGCAAAGGCCGATGCGCGTGATCGCAAAGTGGGCTTGACCGCTACCACCGAATATCGCGATATCTTGCAGGTTGGCGGCACTACAGAATTCACCGGCTATCTTGAAGCCGCGAGTGATGCAACAGTTATCGGGTTACTCCGCGATGGAGTCACGGTGCCGACAGCTGGCCTTGGTGAGCACGTTGAAGTCATCTTGAACCGCAGCCCTTTTTATGCCGAAGCCGGCGGGCAATTGGGTGACCACGGCCGCATCGTCACAGCCGACGGCGGGGTCGTTGAGATCTACGACGTACAAGTGCCGGTCCCGGGATTGTTCGTGCACCGTGGCGAGGTAGTAGTCGGTGAGATCGTGCAAGGTGCGGTCGTTACTGGCGAAGTAGACGTCGCTCGGCGTAAGGCCATCTCGCGGGCACACACCGCTACCCACCTGATCCACCGGGCTTTTCGCGAGCGTCTCGGTGACACCGCAACACAAATGGGTTCGGAGAACGCTCCGGGTCGAATTCGATTTGACTTTCCGAACCCAACCCCGGTCGGTGCTTTAGTACTTCAAGAAGTTGAAGCCCGTGTCAATGAAGTGCTTCTTGATGACCTAGAAGTAAGTGCGCAGCTAATGACTCAGCCGGAGGCTAGAGCTATGGGAGCGATGGCGCTCTTCGGTGAAAAGTACGGTGATCAGGTTCGCGTGGTTTCAGTCGGTGACTGGGCCCATGAGCTTTGTGGTGGCACGCACGCCCTGAGATCAGGGCAATTGGGTGTGGTGACATTCTTATCTGAAGGGTCGATCGGTACCGGGGTGCGGCGCCTTGAAGCTCTTGTCGGTGCTGATGCCTACACCTATTTAGCACGTGAGCATGTTCTAGTGAATCGCCTAACGGATTTGCTAAAAGCACCTAGTGAAGAGTTAGTCGAACGCATAGAACGCACAATCGCTGCACTGAAGGATGCTGAACGCGATCTAGCCAAGGTTAAGAGCGCACAATTGGTGGCCGGGATCGATGCCATTATCGGTGAGGGCCGTGAAATCGGTGAAGTTCGCGTGTGGGCATTTGAAGCACCCGCTGGTACGAGCGCCGGCGATCTTCGCGAACTGGCAATTAAGGTGCGGGGTCGTAATCGTCCCGAGATTCCAGTGGTACTAATTGGCAGTGCCATTACGGACGAGAAAGTCTCAATGGTGGCCGCGGCTAATCCACGTGCGATCGAACTGGGGCTAACGGCAAGTTGGCTACTTAATATTGCACTTGCCGGGGTGGGTGGCCGCGGGGGCGGTAAGGATGATCTCGCGCAGGGCGGTGGGCCCGAAGTAGGCGGTGTAGCTAAGGCATTTGCACTCGTTGAAGCTGCGATTGCGAAGCGGCAAGGCGGCTGAGGGTGACCGGGGTCCATATGGCCTGCGATGTCGGCAGTGTCCGCATCGGAGTTGCCCGAAGTGACCCGGGTGGGGTTCTGGCTTTTCCGCTGGACGCTATTGCCGCAGGGCCAGGTGCTATTGCGCAATTGGGTGCACTGATCACCGAGTACGAAGCGGTCGGCGTCATTATCGGATTACCCTTGAAGATGGATGGTACGGCTGGTACTGCTGCGCAATCGGCTCAATTGTGGGCGGCCCAGGTGGCAGCTGCTGTGGCGGTGCCTGTTGAGCTCTTCGATGAGCGATTGACAACGGTGCAGGCCCAACGCGGATTACACGATGCGGGGCGCACGGTTCGCTCCTCGCGAGCGGTGATCGATAGTGCGTCTGCGGTAGTGCTACTGCAGTCATATTTGGATACTTCGCGGAAGGCATCCAGTGAGCCAGCTGAATAGCATGATGAGTTCGGGTTCGCTGCCCCCATCGGCGAATAAGCGCAGCATTAGCCGTCGCATCGTCTTTATAGTAATTCTTGTCTGCCTAGGCGGCCTAATTTGGGGAGGTTTCTCAGTACTTCGCGGTTCAACAACTACCTCAGATTATGTTGGCGCAGGTACAGCTGAAGTAGTAGTCGTGGTTGAACGCGGGGATTCCCTCCGGGTGATTGCCGAGAAACTTCGGACGGCTGACGTCGTCATGAGCGTGGAATCTTTCTTGGCGGCCGTCAATGCCGACGAGCGCGCGTCGAGCATAGGACCTGGCAAGTACATCATGCACGATCAGATGAGTGGGGCTTTAGCGCTAGCGCTGATGTTGGACCCAACTTCGCGCGAACTAAACCAAATGGTGTTGCCTGAGGGTCTAACGCTGGATGAAACCGTCGCTATTGCAAGTAAAGCTACGGGCCTTGCTAAGGCCAATTTCAAAGATGCGCTCAAGGCCCCTGGCGAACTTGACTTACCGACTTACGCCGAGGACCGCCCGGAAGGTTTTTTGTTTCCCGCCACCTATGACTTATCTGGTGACGAGACCGCTGCTGATGTGCTGCGTGTGCTCATCAATCGATTCGCTCAAACAAGTGCGGATGTTGGGCTCGAAAGCCGGGCGGCGGCGGTTGGCCGAACACCTTATGAAGTTCTTACGATCGCATCGTTATTGCAGGCTGAGGGCTTGCCGAATGACTTCGCCAAAGTAGCTCGCGTGATTTACAACCGCCTTGATGCTGATATGCCACTTCAACTTGACTCAACCGTGTCTTATGCGTTGGGGATAAATGACATTTTACTCAATGCGGAGCAACTGTCTACTGAGTCGCCATACAACACTTATCTAAATGCGGGCCTGCCTCCCACACCAATTAACTCACCCGGTGAAGCAGCGATCGATGCTGCATTAGCTCCGGCGAGTGGCAAGTGGCTGTATTTCGTGACGGTAGATCCGCAGGCTGGCATCACAAAATTCACTAAGTCATACGACAAGTTCTTGCAGCTCAAAGCGCAGTTCCAGGCTAATCTCGCAAAGTCAACAAGTGAGTAGTGCACCCGGGATGCGAGCAGCAGTGCTCGGTTCGCCAATAGCTCATAGCCTTTCTCCGGTCATTCATCGGGCGGCCTATCAAGCTTTGGGGCTGGACTGGAGTTATGAGGCTCTCGATGTGAATTCAATACAACTTCCGAAGTTTCTTGCGGACATGGATGAATCTTGGGCTGGCCTGTCGTTGACAATGCCACTCAAGGAGACGGTCATTGAGCACCTTGATGAAGTGGACGAGTTGGCAAGGCGGGTGCGAGCGGTAAATACGGTGATCCCGACCGGGCGTGGTTTGCTTGGTGTGAATACCGATGTCTACGGGATGGTCCAAGCCCTTAATGCGGCGGGCCTCCAAGGGTGCGCGACCGCAACAATTCTCGGTGCCGGAGCTACAGCACGAAGTGCGGTGGCTGCAGCGGCCGCAATGGGTGTTACTTCAATAACCGTATGTGCGCGCCGTCTTGCTGCGGCGCTAGATCTCTGCGCGGTGGCCGCTGAATTTGGGGTCACCGCGAACCCACGGGACCTTGAGCCGGCGGCCGATTTACTCACAGCGGATCTAGTAATCAGCACCTTGCCCGGAGATATTGCCGCGCATTGGGTTCCCTTCGTCGGGGCTGGGGCAGGAGCCTTGCAAGATGTCTCTTATCACCCGTGGCCATCTCCGTTAGCCGGCGCCTGGCCCACAAAAGTCATTGCTAGCGGTCGTGATCTACTGCTTTGGCAGGCGGCGGAGCAAGTGCACCTGATGACTGGGCAGGATGCTCCGGTGCTACAGATGCGGGCGGCGCTCGATGCAGCTTGAGCAGAACCCTCTGAGATGAGCGTGATTTTTGAAATCGCGGCTTGGCTTATCTTCGCGGGGTTTGGGTTAGCGCTGTCGGTAATAGATATGCGCGAGCATCGATTGCCGAATAATTTGGTGGCGATCGCTGCTCTCCTGGGGTTGGCCGCGGTTGCGGCAAGTGCTATTAGCTCCGGCGATCCTGGTTCACTGGTGCGCGCGGTGCTCGGGGCCGTCATGGTATTTGGCGCCCTACTAGTGATGGCCTTAATTGCGCCAAGTGGCTTAGGCATGGGTGATGTGAAACTTGGTGCGGTCACGGGGCTTTATTTGGGTTGGTTGGGCTGGTCTTGGCTTTTTTGGGGCACCTTCATTGGATTTGGCATTGGTGCGGTGTGGGCGGTGGCACTGATCATGCTAAAAAAGGCCCAAAGTTCCACCCCGATTGCTTTTGGCCCGTTTTTGATACTCGGTGTCGTGGTCAGCGCCCTGCTCGCTATCTGAAAGGATGGCCCCATGGTGCGGTGGCTCACGGCAGGTGAATCCCACGGGCCGGCCCTCGTCGCAATCATCGAAGGGCTACCCGCCGGGATCTTGGTGACCACCGCCGATATAGATATTGACCTGGCTAGGCGCCGACTAGGAGCTGGGCGTGGGGCTCGGATGAAATTCGAGCGCGATGAAATGCGCTTCTTGGGTGGGGTCCGCCATGGGCAATCAATGGGTGGCCCAATCGCCATCGAAGTTGGTAATAGCGAGTGGGCCAAGTGGGAGACCGTGATGGCCCCCGACCCGGTTGATGCAGAGGTACTAGCGCAGTTGGCCCGCAATGCTCCACTTACCCGGCCAAGGCCTGGGCACGCTGATCTAGTCGGTATGCAAAAGTATGGATTCGACGACGCCAGACCGGTACTCGAACGCGCTAGTGCACGCGAGACCGCGGCCCGGGTCGCACTCGGTGCGGTGGCTCGATCGTTCCTGCGCCAGGTCGCTGGCATCGAAGTTTTGAGCCATGTCGTTCGCATTGGTTCGGTTGAGGTTGCCGGTGGCGTGGTGCCGGCAATAACTGACGGAGGCCGCATCGACGAGAGCGCCGTGCGCTGTGTTGACGAAGTCCAAGCGGCCGCCATGGTCGAAGAGATCGCGAATGCGCATCGAGATGGCGATACTTTGGGCGGGGTAGTGGAGATAGTTGCCTATAACCTGCCACCGGGTCTGGGAAGCCATGTGCACTGGGACCGAAGGCTGGACTCCAAACTTGCCGGTGCGCTGATGGGTATCCAGGCGGTCAAGGGTGTTGAAGTCGGTGACGGCTTTGGGCTGGCCGCGGTTCGCGGGTCCTTGGCTCAAGATGAAATCGTCAATGCCGATGATCGTCTGGTGCGAACATCAGGTAAGTCAGGGGGCACCGAGGGCGGGATGTCGACCGGCGAAGTACTTCGTGTGCGCGCTGCGATGAAACCGATTTCGACGATCCCAAAAGCTTTGCGCACCGTTGACGTTGCAACTGGTGAAGCGGCACCGGCAATCAATCAGCGCTCGGATGTGTGTGCGGTACCGGCCGCAGGTATTGTGGCTGAAGCCATGGTGCTCCTGGTACTTGCCGATGCCATGCTAGAGAAATTCGGTGGAGATAGCGTTGCCGAAACTAAGCGCAACCATGATTCATATCTAGCCAATTTACAGATCCGATGACTTCGAGTGCGGTGCCAACGACTAAACCCGTGCTCGTGCTGGTCGGAGCACCCGGCGCTGGCAAGTCCAGTATTGGCCGTCGGGTGGCGAGTCGACTTAATGTCCCATTTGTTGACACCGATCAGCTAATTGAGAATTCCGCGGGTATGAGTGTCTCGGATATCTTCGTGACCCTTGGCGAGGCCGAATTTCGCCGCATTGAGCAAGAGACTGTCGCTGGTGCTTTGCGCGAACAAAATGGGGTAGTTGCGCTGGGTGGCGGCGCAGTGATGAATGCGAGCACCAGCGCTTTACTTGGTCAGCAATGCGTTATTTGGCTCCGCGTAAATGTGTCTGATGCGGTTAACCGAGTCGGAATGAACACTGCCCGCCCGCTACTTCTTGGGAATGTGCGCGGTCAATTGAAGTCCCTGATGGATGAGCGCACTCCAACTTATGAAGCCGTCAGCACCTACATCGTTGACACTTCCGGCAAATCTTTAAAGGTGGTGGCCGATGAGGTCGCGGCGCTCGTTGGGGGTCATGGAAATGACTGAGTCGATTTGCATAACGGTGCGCGCGGAGCACTCCTACGAAGTTCATATAGGCGCCGGGTGCATCAATTTGCTCCCTACGATGCTTACCGGCGCCGGCCGATTGGCGGTCATCTATCAGCGGCCGGTTTTGCGGTGGGTTGAGCTTATTCGCGCGCAATTCGTCGATCAGGGCGAGCTGGTGGTGTTAATTGAGGTACCAGAGGGCGAGGCCGCGAAATCAGCAGCCGTGCTCGAGGAGTGCTGGCAAAAGCTAGGGGATTCAGGGTTCACCCGAAACGATGCCGTGATCGCAGTCGGTGGGGGAGCGGTCACCGACTTAGCGGGCTTCGTTGCTGCAACTTGGCTGCGCGGGATTAGAAATGTGAACGTCCCAACAACATTGCTGGGGATGGTCGACGCCGCCGTAGGTGGTAAGACGGGGATCAATAGTGCAGCAGGCAAGAACCTTGTTGGCGCATTCCATAGCCCCGTCGGAGTCATCGGCGATCTCGACACTTTGACTACTTTGCCGAGGCCGGACTTAGTGGCTGGTATGGCTGAAGTTGCAAAAATTGGGCTGACATCTGACCCAACTATTTTGGCTGACTTACGCCGTGATGTGACTACCTGCTGTGATCCAAGAAGTTCATTAATGGCTGACCTCATTCGGCGCGCAGTCCAAGTGAAGGCCGATGTTGTGGGGGGTGACTTCAAGGAGCTTTCGTCAAGTTCGTCGCAGCCGGCCCTTGGCCGCGAAGTCCTTAACTACGGCCATACTTTTGGGCACGCAATCGAGCGGGTCGAGGATTACCGCTGGCGACATGGTGAAGCCATCTCGGTAGGCATGATCTACGTTGCTGAGCTGGCCAGGCTTGGTGGCCGACTAGGGGACGCCGAGGTTGCCACCCATCGTGAAATTTTGGGTTTACTTGGCCTGCCCACCAGCTATGTGTCAGGCCGCTGGGAGCAGTTGTTAGCTGCCATGCAGGTGGATAAGAAGGCCCGGGGCGCAATGCTCCGTTTCGTCATTTTGACGGGGATCGGGCACCCGGTGGAGTGGGCCAGCCCCGACCCAGAGCTGCTGTTGGCGGCCTACGAGGCGGTAACCGCGTAGGCTCACGTCATGGCTGCCAGCGTATTGATCTTGAATGGTCCGAATTTAGATCGACTAGGTACGCGCGAGCCCGCTATTTACGGCACGGCCACTTTTGCCGACTTAGTCGCGTTATGTACCGCCGAGGCGCTCACCCTGGGTTTGGCCGCCGATGTGCGTCAGAGCAATGATGAAGCCGAGTTAATTGGTTGGTTGCATGAGGCCGCGGATTCGAATTCGCCAGTGATCATTAATCCAGCGGCGTTTACCCATTATTCCTATGCGCTGCGCGACGCCTGTGCTTTGGTCGAATCACCATTGATCGAAGTTCATCTATCTAACCCAGCGGCACGCGAGGAGTTTCGACAGACTTCAGTTATTTCTGGGGTCGCTGACGGGGTCATTGCTGGATTTGGCATTGAGTCGTACCGACTTGCCCTACATGCTGTTGCGCGCATGACCAAGGGCTAGGTGTATTGATGTCGGTTGCTCGCCGCGATGCGCTAAGAAGGTTGATGAGTGCTGACATACCTGGGCTACTTGTTACCGTGCTGCCAAATATCAGATACCTGAGTGGGTTCAGTGGCAGTAATGCCGCACTGTTCGTGTCACGTGATGATCCAAGTCGTGACCTAATATGCACCGATGGGCGCTATCTAACGCAAGTTGGACGTGAGTGCCCGGACCTTCCAGTGCACCAGGATCGATCCTGTGCCATTGCCTTGGTGGCGCGATTAGCGGGTGAGGGCCTGTCCTCCATCGGGGTTGATGATCAGATTCCGGTGTTGCTTGAGCGTGAACTCGGGAAGTTATTGTCGGTTGTAGCTACCTCAGGTTTGATCGAGCAGCTGCGGGTCATTAAAGATCACCACGAACTTGAGTTGCTTACCCGGGCCGGTGCAATCACCGCAGAGGCCATGGCGCAGTTACTTCGCGAACTTCGAGTAGGCATGACAGAGATTTATGCCGCACGACGACTCGAACAGTTATTCGGTGAACTCGGAGCCGAAGATCGAGCCTTCGAGACCATAGTGGCCACCGGTTCGAACTCGGCGATCCCGCACCATCAGCCCACGTCGCGATCCTTGGCCAGTGGCGAGCTCTTGGTCATTGACGCCGGTGCCATGGTGGCGGGTTATCACGCCGACATGACACGCACGGTGCTCGTCGGAGCAGATCCAGAGCCGTGGCAGTTAGAAATTTACGGGTTAGTGGCCGCGGCCCAATTGGCAGGGGCAAAGGCCTGTGCATCCGCGGTGCCGCTCAAGACCATTGACGCGGCGGCCCGATCGATAATTGAGGACGCGGGGTACGGCCGTGAATTTGGTCACGGGCTCGGCCACGGGGTGGGTTTGGAGATTCATGAGGCACCGATGATCAATGCCCGGTCTACGGGTACCCTTTCACCCAACACCCCGGTAACCATCGAGCCTGGTATCTACTTACCAGATCAAGGTGGTGTGCGGATCGAAGACACCTTGGTGGTGGAGTCGAAGGAAAGCCGGGTCCTTACTGAACTGGCGCGCGAACTGGTCGTGGTCGGATGAACCTGGAATTCAAGGCAACAACAAATAGCGGGAGATGACGTCGTGGCAAGCACGAATGACTTAAAGAACGGGCTCGTCTTGAATATCGATGGCCAATTGTGGACCGTCATCGAATTCCAGCACGTGAAGCCCGGCAAAGGGCCGGCCTTTGTCCGTACCAAGCTTAAGAGTGTGCTTTCAGGCAAAGTTGTCGATAAAACCTTCAATGCCGGCATCAAAGTCGAAACCGCCAGCGTCGACCGTCGCGACATGCAATACCTCTACCGCGATGGTGATGATTGGGTCTTCATGGACGTTGCAAATTATGAGCAGATCACGGTACCTAATGCCGTCGTCGGTGAATCCTCAAAGTACCTACTCGAAAATCAGGTGGCAAACATCTCGATCCACGAGGAGACTGCAATCATCGTTGAACTACCGGCATCGGTTGAATTAATGCTCACCTATACCGAGCCAGGGCTGCAGGGGGATAGGTCCACCGGCGGCACTAAGCCAGCAACCTTGGAGACCGGTGCGATTATTCAGGTACCGCTTTTCCTTGAGTCAGACACTAAAGTCAAAGTCGATACCCGCGATGGGTCCTATCTTGGTCGCGTGAATTAGACGTGTCTGCTCGCGGTAAGGCCCGTAAACGGGCCCTGGATATCTTGTACGAAGCTGATATTCGAGGCTTACCAGCACTCGAAGTACTCGAGTCGCAGGTGGTTAGGCGCTCAGAGGATGGTGATCCTGAGTTGAATGTTTATGTGTCAGAGCTTGTTCACGGGGTCATCGAGCACGGTGAATACATTGATGAGGTTATCAGCACCTATTCACTTGGCTGGACTTTGCCGCGCATGCCAGCGGTTGACCGATCGATCCTTCGGCTGGCCTGTTATGAAGTTCTCTGGAGTGACGACGTGCCTGACGCGGTTGTTATTTCCGAGGCTGTGAATATGGCGCAGAGCCTTTCGACCGATGAATCTTCGACTTTCGTAAATGGCCTCCTGGCGCGCATCAGTGAAGTGAAGTCTCGACTCACAACCCAGTAATTTAAGGCAGAGTTTAGGGTTTTAGTTCATACTAGGCCTATGCGCGGCCGTGCCATTAGTTGTGTTCTTGCCATCACATTGACCACCGGCATGTTGTCGGCCAGTGCTGTTATCGGTAGTGCGCAGGCGCGTCCTGCGAATTCAACAAAAGTAATTGGTTCCGTAGCTGTGAGAAGTTGCGATGAAGTGACGTCCCCCGGGTCACTTACTTGGTGTGGAACGGTGAAAAGGCCGTGGGATCCTCGCGATAACTCACTTGGTAGTTTCGATTTGGCATTTGCCGTGGTACTTCCGAAATCCGGAAAGGTTTCGAAGCCGGCTGTCGTTGGCATCGAGGGGGGTCCGGGCTACGGCGCAGTTGCCTCCGGGCAACTTTATGCCGAGATGCTGCATCCACTTCTCGCCGACCGAGCACTTTTAGTTGTAGACCAGCGGGGTACCGGCAAGTCAAGCCCGGTCGCTTGCGACCCCGATGCCTCAATTTCCGCCTGTGCCAAGGGGCTCGGCGATCGCTTTGATCTCTATGGAACGGAGTTGGTGGCAGGTGATCTCAGCGCCCTGATAACCGCTTTGAACCTTGGGGTAGTAGATGTTTATGGAGACTCATATGGCACCTTTGTGGCTCAGGTATTCGCAAGCCACCACCCGGAGTTAGTTCACAGTTTGGTACTTGACGGCGCTTATCCGGTTACTGGCGAATCGGCTTGGTATCCGACTCAGGGGCCCGCGCTACGTAATGCTTACACCGTTGTGTGCGAGCGCACCAATGGCTGCGGCAGCGGTTCGACCGGAACGATTGCACTGTTGAACCGGGTACTTTCCAAGGTACGCGCGAAACCTATATCGGTGGTGGCGCCGGGAGCCGACAACAGAATGCACCTAGTACGAATAAGCCCGCGCACTTTGACGGGGGTGGCATTCGGTGGAACATACGGCTCAACTACTTACCGCGAGTTTAATGCGGCCTTACTTGCATTGCTAGGCGGTGATCACCTTCCGCTCGGCCGGTTGGTAGCGGAGTACATCTATCAAGGCGATGCAGAGCCGGTGTCCGTTTACAGTTCAGGACTGAATATCGCCGTGTCATGTCATGACTATCCACAACTATTTGACATGTCCGAGCCTAAAGCTGTTCGAAAGGAGCAATATGCTGATGCGGTCGCGGCGCAAAAGAATATCGACCCGAACCTTTATGGCCCCTTTAAAATTGCGGAGTACTTGAACTCTGGTATTGGCGAGCAGTCACTATGTATGCCCTGGCCCATCGCTACGCGCAATCCTTGGAAGATACCCGGGCCACCGGGTGGCAGGTATCCCAATATCCCGACCTTGGTGTTGTCCGGTGAGCTTGACACGATTACGACGGTTGCGGAGGGTGAGTTAGTTGCAGCCCAATTTGCACGTTCAAGGCACGTAACTATGGCTAACTCCACCCATGTCACGGCCATGGGTGACGTCTATAAATGCGCGTCGCAGCTTGTCCGAGACTTTTTCACCGATCAAGATGCGGTGCTCGCGGGGGAGGGTGGCCAGTGCGCCGCAGTGATCCCACCAATAGTCGCCGTGAGCAAATACCCGATCAAGATTTATGACCTTGAGGTAGGAGTAACTCAGACCGCCCTCGATTTAATTGATAGATACCTTCAGGCGACCGGATCCAAAGGTTTGGGGTTGCGCGGGGGATCCTGGTCGGCCCGCGAGTGGGCACCAATCGTTATTAAACTGGAGGATTACCGGCTGTACCAAAATCTGCCGGTAAGTGGCACCGTACGCTGGAATTACGACACCGGTGCGGTCGAAGTCCGCGCGAAGGCACTCGGGCGAACTTTTGCAGGTAATTGGAATAGCTATCGGGTTGGGGCCGGTGCGCACGTGCAGGAATTGCGCTGACTTGGTAAAGTGCCGCTAAACCTAGAGAGGACATCCCCTTGAGCATTTCAGTTGGCGATTCATTACCTAAGGTCGAAGTTCGGATGATGGTCGATGGTTCTCCGGTAGCCCTGTCGAGTATCGATGTCCTTGGCGCCGGTCGTGTAGTGCTGTTCGCGGTACCGGGGGCCTTCACCCCGGGGTGCTCCAAGGTGCACTTTCCCGGATTCGTAGAGTCGGCCTCGAGTATGTCTGCCGCTGGAGTTGACGCCATTGCCTGTATTTCGGTCAATGATGTTTTCGTGATGGATGCTTGGGGCAAAGACCAAGGAGCAGGCGAGATTCTGGTGCTCGCGGACCCAGATGCAGCTTTCACGAAGGCAGTCGGAATGGATGTTGATGCTTCCGGATTTGGCCTCGGCATTAGATCCAAGCGTTATGCCCTCGTGCTCAATAATGGAGTGGTTGAGGCATTTTTGCCGGAAGAGGACGGGTTTAGCGTGCTTGCTAGTACCGCCGAATGCGTACTGGCAGGGCTCTAGCGCGAAGTTTTAACCGTGGGCTTCATCCGAATGCCGACCAAGCGGAGTTTAAGTCGATCGAAAAGTCTGTCTGGCAGCAACCTGCTGAGCCCCACCAGGGTGCGCGCGTGCGGTCCCACTAGATATCGAGACTTCGGGTGCTTTGCGGTGAGTGCCCGAGCTATTACTTTTGCCACCCCCTCCGGCAGCATTCCTGACATCTCCTGCTCGCGCATGGATGTGGCCATGGCAACTAGGTTCGATTCATAATTGTTTCTGTCATCTTGGGAGAAGGTGCTTGCAATGAGCGCCTGCGTTTGCGACACCATCTGACTTGCCGCCTGGGTGGCGATTGATGACGGGTCGATGGCTATGACATCGATACCCCAAGGCGCTAACTCAATCCGAAGCCCAGACGTGAGCGATTCCAATGCGTGTTTCGACGAGCAGATTGTGAATCCGAAGGGGATCGTGGTGTGAGCGCCAACGGAACCGACATTCACCATACGGCCATGGCTCATGCGCAAGAGCGGAATCATCGCTTGGGTAAGGGCCACCACTCCAAAGAAGTTGACATCGAAGATCTGTCTAAGCCGGTCAATCGAGAGGGTTTCGATTGGCCCAAAATCAGCAATCCCCGCAACATTAACCAAGGCGTCTATGCCGGTGTCGCCATGAACACTCACCAGATAATCCACCGCGGCGGAAATTTGTTCTGGTTTAGTCACATCCAGTATCAAAGGAGTAAGTCGAGGCGATGCCTGCGCTTTTAACTCCTCCGCATCGACTTCGCGGCGGACCCCGGCATAAACTAAGAAGCCACGCTGATCAAGTTCCAAGGCCGTTGCTCGTCCGATCCCCGAAGATGATCCGGTCACCAGGACAATTCCAGTCGTCATATGGTGCCCTCATCATTCATAGGTCTACCGGCATGAAAGTGAGAAGTTTTGTCTGTGCCCCGAGTGAGATTTGAACTCACACTGGACCGAGTTTGAGTCGGCTCCCTCTGCCGGTTGGGGTACCGGGGCGCAGGGTCAAGAGTAGCCGGTCCACCGCCGGGGTCACGATCCGCGTAACTATGGTTTAACTATGACCGGGAGAGAAGTGTTGGTTGGCCCCCGCACCGTAGTTGTCGCCGAGGACGAAGCACTGATTCGGATGGATTTGGTCGAGATGCTTGGCGAGCTCGGCTACGAGGTAGTTGGGCAGGCCGGTGATGGGGAGCAGGCGGTGGCTTTGGCCCGCAGGCTAAGCCCTGACGTAGTGTTTTTGGACGTAGCCATGCCAATTCGCGATGGACTTAGTGCGGCCGAGGAGATCGTGGCCGCCAAATTGGCACCGGTGGTCATGGTGACGGCCTTTAGCCAGGCCGAGGTGGTAGCAAAAGCGGCATCGGCCGGGGCTTTGGGCTACCTCGTTAAGCCATTTGGTGCCAGTGATCTCACCCCGGCGATTGAGTTGGCGATAGCTCGATGGGCGCAGTTGCAGGAGTTAGAGGCCCAGGTTGCTAATTTGCAGGAGCGGGTGGCCGCCCGCGAGGTGGTGGAGCGGGCCAAAATGTGGCTGCAAAGCGAACTGGGATTAACCGAGGCCGCAGCATTTACTTGGCTTCGACGCCAAGCCACCGACGGCCGATTGACTTTGGCTGAAGTGGCGGCTCGGGTGCTCGCGGACACGTAGACCGCCGACGGAAAACCCCAATATAACGGTCTGGTTACAAACAAGCGACTATCTGGATTCTCAATTTCCCAACGAATGGTGGACAAAGTAGGGTGGCACGAATGTGTCGGCATTCGCCGTCAATTTCCATGGAATCAAGGAGATGCATGAAGCGCACAATGGTCATCAAGTCGGCCGCCGTGCTGGGAGTTGTTTCGCTTGGTCTC
>WLLZ01000044.1 GCA_009700485.1 Actinomycetota bacterium
ATCTACTGGATCAAGTACATCTACTGGATCAAGATCATCTACTGGATCAACCTCATCTATCGAGCTCAATTCATCAAGTCCATCGATGGTGGATGCCTCATCATCATTCAATTCGCTAAAATCTTCGCTCTTAGGGCGACGTTTGGCGCGTCGTCGATCATTAGCGAGACTGACAAGAATCGCGATGACTACCAAAACTAAAATAGGTCCCGCGAGCAGGAGCAGGTTGATTGGATCCCCGGTTGGGGTGGCCACCGCTGCAAATATGAAGACGATAAAAATAATCCAACGCCACCAAGAAACTAGGCGCGCACCTGTTAGCACTCCAGCGAAGTTGAGGAGCACGATCATGAGCGGTGCGAGGAACCCAACGCCGAAAACGAGAATGGTTCTAATGAAGAAAGACAGATATCGATCTACCGACACGATGTTTTCAACACCTGCCGGCGTGAAGCCAAATAGAATTTGCATTCCGTAGGGCAGCACGGTGTAGGCGAGCATTACACCGGCCGCAAATAGTGGTGTCGCTACGGCAACAAAACCCAAGGCCCAGTACTTTTCATTTCGGCGTAATCCCGGTGTAACGAAGCGCCAGAGCTGATAGAGCCAGATGGGTGAACTGAGGATGATCCCGGCCACGGCAGCAACTTGCATCTGTAGAACAAATGGATCAGCAACCCCGGTTAGAGCCAAAATTACCGTCTGCCCGTTTGCCCGCGCTTGTTCGACGACAGATTCAAAAGGAGCGCTTAGCCAGCCAAATAATTGGGGGTAATAGATCCATCCGACGACCATGCCGAGCGCGATGGCGATTCCGGCCTTTAGAAGCCTTGAGCGCAACTCACGTAAATGATCGGTGAGCGGCATCGCTCCCGATTTAACTTGCTTATCGCCTGCCATCTAAAAGTTGTCCCGCTAACTTCCTTAGAAACTAGCTCGCGGATGGGCCTTTCGTCTCAGCAACCTGCTCAGGCTGGGGCTCCGGCTCCGCCGAAGATGGCGCTGCAGCGGGTGCGGCCGAAATGGCTGGCGCTTCTTGATCTGCTGCTGAGACGGTCACTTCACCGCCGACCAAGCCCTTGGTTTCGGCCTTGAATATCCGCATTGACCGACCCAAGCCGCGGGCTGCATCAGGCAGCCTCTTGGCGCCGAATAGAAGAGCGATAATGGCAATAAGGATTAACCACTCTGCGCCACCTAGATTTGGCATGCTTAAACCTCCTGGTCTTGCCCGTCGGCGGAACCGACAAGCGTGCCTAGATCATATGCTGCCAGGGCAGCGGCCGACTCAATTTTGACACGATTTCGCAGATCCGGCGGCTCAATCAGCTCAGCGTAGCCCCGCAGCGACATAATCAGCCGGACCAGCCAGGCTCCATCATGGGCAGCGATACTTGCTGTGGCGCTGCCATCCGGGTGTTCTTTTACCACCCGCATGGCGTGCACATCCAGGGCCCACCTCACCTGCGGTTGCAGGGTGACAACCGCGGAGAAAGTATGAATTGGAGCCGAAACTTCGCCGCTGGGGGCAGCTGTTGACTCGATAATTGCACCGGCACTCGCCTCGACTATGCGATCTATGCGGAAGGTCCGAACCGCGCCGGCTGATCGGCAAAATCCCTCGAGATAGGTGCGGCCATCGGTCGACTCCATCCGTAGGGGTTCAACATCTCGGTCAGTGACTATGTCCCCTGCTGCGCCCCCATAGCGAAGGTGAAGTAGTCGATTGTCCTCCAACGCTTTAGCGATACTTGATAAAATTGCATCAACTTCGTTGTCGTCCAGAACCACCGGCGCGTCAACTTCACCGACCGCGAGCTGTAGACGATGAGTTGCCGACACGAGCGCAGCGCGATCATGGGATCCAGGTACCTGCGCAAGTAGTCGAAGTGCAACTAGCAATGACATTGCTTCGGCTGGTGAGATACGAAGGGGTTTGCGCAAAGTCTGGGGATCGAGAACGTGGATGCGTCCGTCGTCCCAAAAGTCAATATCGACCAATTGATCGGGGCCGTAACCGGGGAGGCCGCAAACAATAAGAAGCCAAAGATCCTTCTCCAGTTGCTCGGGTGAGACATCGAAGTGTCTTGCGGCCTCGTTAACTGTGACTCCGTCGTTGACACTAAGCCAGGGCACTAGTGCCAAGAGGCGTGAGAGTCGGTCAATTGCATTTGTTGTCGCGCTCATGAGCTTTCGCCACCGTGAAGTTGGTTTATCCGCCGCAGCGAGGCGAGCACCTCATCACGCACAGCTCCTGGCTCCTGCACCTGCGCACCCGCCCCAGCTGCACATGCCAGGGACTGCAATTGCTCACTGGTACGGGCACCGACCAACAGCTCACCCGCCGCGTATGGGTCGAGTTTCTTGCTCGATTTGCTAAAGCGCCTCAGCTCAGCCCCTTGCCCAGCGCGGACAAAGATCCTGGCTTGGAACGGACTATCAGGCTCATGGGCGCTGATCAACGCTCGGACCTGACAATCAGCTGGCATCGGATGTTCTTGTGATTCGGCGAAAACCTGAACTGTTCCGACGATTCGGGATAGCCGAAAGACCCTGTTGGCAGCGCGGTCGTTATCGTGCCCAACCAGATACCAGTGCCCTTCCTGGGCAACCACCGCCCAGGGGTCGACCCGGCGCCTGTTCGCAAGCTGTGCATTCCCGGATCGGTAATCAAAGGTGACAACTCTTTGCTCGCGCACCGCGGTGAACAACGGCAAGATGGCAGCATCGGTTTCGGACCATCGCACGTTGACAAGCGGTGAACTATCCGCAGGCGTGGCACCTGCATCCTGTGCTGCTTCGAGCTTACGAAGTGCTGTGGTCGCGGCTGGGCCAATGATGGCCTCATCCCAAACACTTGCGGCCAAGCTGAGTACCGCGAGCTCCTCGGTGGTAAATGACAAGCCCGTCAATTCGTAATCCACAAGTGAAATTCGGTAACCTTCAACTTCACCATTGACATCGGTCACAGTGTCAATGGGGATGCCCATCCCCCGCAGTTCCTCTTTATCCCGCTCGAACATCCGCTCGAAGGCAGCATCGCTCGGGGCGTCTACGTAGCCGGGCACACTTACTCTGATATCGGAACGGCGAACCGCGTGACGACTCGCCATCAGGCAAAAGACAAGATTCAGTAGGCGTTCAGTACGGTCAATTCGCGTTGACGCCATCGAATAACTACCCGACGTTAATCAGATCGATGATAAAGACCAAAGTCTGACCGGCGAGTCGATGCCCTGAACCTGCAGCACCGTAAGCCAGTGCCGGTGGTATTACTAATTGACGGCGGCCCCCAACTTTCATCCCAGGAATGCCTTCCTGCCAACCGGCAATAAGACCGTTCAGTGGGAAGGTAATTGATTCACCGCGATCCCATGAGGCATCAAATTGCTCGCCCGATTCAAACTCAACGCCGACATAGTGGACTTCGACGCGTCCACCCGGCACCGCTTCGGCGCCATCGCCAACAATTAAGTCAGTGATTACCAGTTCGGTGGGTGCGGGCCCTTCAATGAAATCGATCTCAGGCTTAGTGCTCACGCTCAACTCCGTTTCAGGGTCGGTTAAGAAACTGCGGTAACTTGCACAATAAAGATTAAAGTTTCATCGGGCTCAATCCCAGAACCCTGCGGAGGGGTGGCTCCATAACCGAGAGAACCGGGGATCAGCAATAGGCGCTCACCGCCCACTTTCATCCCGGGGAGGCCATCTATCCAGCCTTGAATCAAGCCACCTGGATCAAGCGGAAACGACGCGGGTGCACCTCGAGCCCAGGAAGAGTCGAACATGGCTCGACTGCTCAGGCCGATACCGCAGTAGTTAACCTCGACTGTTGCACCTAATGCAACAGGCGCACCATCACCGGCAACTAGATCAAGAGAGCCGAGTTCAATGGCCGAGGTTGCAGTCGCTGCTACGGTGACGGTTGGTACCCCGGCTGGGTCCAACTGCACCACTACCCCACCAAGTTCTTGACCCTCCATTGGTGCTGACTGCGCTGGCACCGGGGGCTGCGCCAAAGCGCAATCGGTGGTGGCAAAGGGCGCTGACGCCGCATCGGTGGCCGGTACACTGCCTTTTATTGGCTCACTAGTTGAACCACTCGAACAACCGGACAAAAGCAAACTGATACCTAGGGCACCCACTGCGGCAAGTGATAAAGACGTTTTGTGTATGCGCATTGAATGATCTTAACCTGTTGTCACATACTGGCCATCAGGCGCTCAACGCGCTCATCCACAGCCAAGAATGGGTCCTTGCACAGAACCGTTCGCTGGGCTTGGTCATTCAACTTAAGGTGCACCCAATCCACCGTGAAATCGCGGTGCTTTTCTTGGGCGCGCCGCACAAAATCACCGCGCAACTTGGCGCGGGTGGTCTGGGGAGGGATCGACTTGGCCGCAAAAACGTCAATATCCCTAGAAACTCGATCCACTAGACCCCTCTGCTCCATAATCGAAAAGAGCCCGCGGTTACGTGAAATATCGTGATACGCGAGATCCAACTGGGCAATTCGTGGGGAGGCCAAAGTCAGATCATGCTTGGCCATGTAGCGCTCCAATAGGCGCAATTTGATAGCCCAGTCAATTTCTCGATCAATAAGTGACAGATCATCGCCCTCGAGGGCTTTGAGCGCCCGCCCCCAAAGTTCAAGTACCCGGGAGATCGTGACATCGGTGGCCAGTCCACGACGATCTGCGAAATCAGCGGCTTTTTCGTAGTACTCCCACTGGATGTCCAGGGCCGACAACTCTCGGCCGGTACTCAACTTTACGGTCTTACGCCCGGTCAGATCGTGGCTCATTTCGCGGATTGCCCGGATCGGGTTCTCCAAAGACATATCGCGCATCACCACACCGGCTTCTATCATTCGAAGCACGAGATCCGCGGTGCCGACTTTGAGCAAAGTGGTGACTTCGCTCATATTTGAATCACCGACAATTACGTGCAACCGGCGGTACAACTCGGCATCAGCATGTGGCTCGTCGCGGGTATTGATAATCGGGCGGGAACGGGTAGTGGCACTGGACACCCCTTCCCAGATATGGTCCGCGCGCTGACTCACGCAATATTGGGCGCCACGTGGGGTCTGCAGCACCTTTCCCGCGCCGGTGATGATCTGCCGCGACACCAGAAATGGAATTAACTGGTCGGCCATTTTACCAAACTCTCCGTGCCGTTCGATCAAATAGTTTTCGTGGCATCCATAGGAGTTGCCTGCTGAGTCGGTGTTGTTCTTAAACAGGTAAATATCGCCGCTGATGCCCTCATCATGCAATCGCTGCTGTGCATCGGCTACGAGACCTTCAAGGATGCGCTCCCCCGCGCGATCATGCACAACAAGTTGCTCGATGCTGTCGCATTCGGCGGTTGCATACTCTGGATGCGAGCCAACATCTAGATAAAGGCGAGATCCGTTGGCTAAGAAGACATTACTGCTACGACCCCAGGCCACCACGCGCCTGAACAGATACCGGGCCACTTCATCGGGGCTAAGGCGTCGTTGCCCCTTGAAGGTGCACGTGACTCCATATTCGGTCTCGATGCCGAATATCCGCCGGTCCATGAAAACACCATAGGCCAAAATCAGCTGATGAGCTCACTCATTTTGCTGGCGCTGATGCGGCTAAAAGTCCGACGAGGACGGTTACGGTCAAGTACCGCCACTTCTAACTGCGCCGCCGTGAGGACGCGGACCTCCTCGGACCCGAATTTCCCCAAGAGGTCAACCGCCATCTTAACTGCTTGGACCAAAGTAAGACCGGTACGCCAGGCGTCGGCTAAGGCTGCACTGATGGCCTCAGCCGAGCCACCCATCGCCACATAGCCATGCTCATCAGCCACCGACCCGTCGAAACTCAACCGATACAACTGATCTAGGTCTTCGGTTGCACCGACCTCCGCGACGACGATCTCCACTTCATAAGGTTTTGGAGTCTCGCTGAATATTGTCCCGAGGGTCTGGGCGTAGGCATTTGCCAGACTCCTGCCGGTGACGTCACTTCGGTCATAGGCATAGCCACGCATATCAGCAAGTCGAACCCCAGCCACCCGCAAGTTTTCGAATTCATTGTATTTACCGACGGCAGCAAATCCGATACGGTCGTAAATCTCACTGATCTTATGTAAAGCCATCGAGGGGTTCTCTGCGACGAACAAGATCCCTTCGTCGTACTCAAGAACGATAACACTTCGACCGCGGGCAATACCTTTTCGCGCAAAGTCGGCCTTATCCTTAATTATTTGCTCGGGTGACACATAAAACGGAACGCTCATGGCGCAGCACCTTCTATGACTTTCGCCATTGGCCCATCGGGACGATTCATTCGCTGCGCCACCAGTCTTGTTGACTTGGCCGCGATATCGGACTCCTCAACAATCTGCACGCCATCGGCACTGACAACCGCAACCACCGGGAAGATGCGGCGTGCAAGATCTGGCCCGCCCGTTGCGCTGTCGTCATCGGCTGCGTCATAAAGTGCCTCGAGCGCAATCGCTATCGCTTCGTCAACGCTGATACTGGATTGGTACAACTTCTTTAAGGATCCGCGGGCAAAAAAAGCGCCGGACCCAACAGCGTAGAAATCATGTTCTTCATATCGACCACCGGTGACGTCATAGGAAAATATGCGGCCGCGACCACGGCTGAGGTCATACCCCGCAAGTAGTGGCACCACAGCCAAACCTTGCATCGCAAGCCCTAAATTACCGCGCAGCAGGGTAGCGAGCCGGTTAGCTTTGCCGTCAAGGGAGAGGGAAAGGCCTTCGATTTTTTCATAGTGCTCAAGTTCAACTTGAAACAATCTAACGAGCTCAACCGCGATACCGGCGGTGCCGGCGATCCCGATCATCGAGTGCTCATCGGCGACGAACACTTTCTCGATATCGCGTTGCGCGATCACATTACCCATGGTCGCCCGGCGGTCACCAGCCATCACCGCACCGAAATCACCGCGTAGCGAAACGATGGTCGTGCCATGTGGCGCCAAAGCGTTGGCATCGGCAGAGTTCATTGTCATGCGACCTGGGAGCACGTCAGGGGAAAGAGCTGCGAGGAAGTCGGCAAATGATGATGACCCGGTTGCCAGATATGCCTGCGGGAGGCCCAGATGCGCGGTCATTGCCCGCCTTTTTGGACAAATGACTTCACGAAGTCTTCAGCATTCTCCTCGAGGACCTCATCAATCTCGTCCAAGATCGAATCCACATCAGCATCCAGATTAGCTCTGCTGGTGGGCTCGGCTGATTTAGTATCGATCTCTTCAGACGTGGTATCACGTCCAGTGCGGCGCTCGGCCTTCTCCTGCTTGGGCATGGTCATAGGTTATCCGTATCGAGTGCCCCTACCTGACAGGCGCTCCTGAGACATCCTTGAGCCCTGTGAACCAGACCCATATTAACTCACACGACCCATTTGACTGGGCGGATACTGCTGGGCCTCAATCACCAGGATTTGAACTCAAAGCATTAACAAGATCTTGTGCGGATGAGCAGGAGTTCAACAGTGACTCGACATGAGCCTTGGTGCCGCGATTCGGTTCGAGGGTCGGGACCCGCAGCAGTGATTGACTTTCCCTGATATCGAACACGACTGAATCCCAAGATGCCGCGGCAATGGACTCTGGGTACCTGCGGATACATTCACCGCGAAAATACGCCCTGGTATCGGTCGGTGGGTCTGTTACCGCGGCCATAACTTGTTCGTCAGTAAACATCCGGGTTAGTCGGCCGCGGCTCTCAAGTTTCGCGGCAAGCCCGCGTTCAGGGCGGATATCGGCGTACTGCAGGTCGATTGCCTGCAACTTTACCGAATCCCAACTTAGGTTATCGCGACTCCGGTAGCTCTCAAGCAACTGCAGTTTCGCGATCCAGTCCACCTCATCGGCGCACAACCAAATATCAGTGGCCAGTCGATCCAACATTTTCTCCCAGCGAGCCAGTACGTCACGGGTTTGCTCGTCGAGATCAGCGCCATACTTCTCGTCGCAATATTTGCTGGCTAGTTGCCAAAATTCACGTTGGATTTCGATGGAATTAAGCCGGCGACCGTGATCGAGCGTTAATTGATGTGTCAACGTTGGATCATGGCTCACCTGGTGGATCTCACGCACCGAGTTTTGCGGCATGAAGTCGTGGCCGTCAAGAAATCGGTCCTCGATCATTGAAATTACCAGCGCGGTCGTGCCCATCTTCAGATAGGTCGCGGTGTCACTGAGGTTTGCATCACCGACGATCACGTGGAGCCTGCGGTGAAACTCTGGGTCGGCATGTGGCTCATCGCGGGTATTGATGATCGGCCGCTTTAACGTGGTCTCAAGACCAACTTCAACTTCGAAGAAATCGGCACGCTGGCTGATTTGATAGCGCAGCTCGCGTCCATCCTGGCCCACCCCGAGGCGCCCGGCACCGGTGAAAACTTGGCGGGTAATAAAAAACGGTATTAGCGAGCGGACGATGTCGGCAAATGGTGTCGAACGGTGCATGAGGTAGTTCTCGTGGCACCCGTAGGACGCGCCCTTGTTGTCGGTGTTGTTCTTGTAAAGCAATATTGGCCGACCACCAGCACTGGAAGCTGCCAAGCGCGCGGCTTTATCCATCACCATCATGCCTGCTCGATCCCAAAGTACCGCATCCTTTGGATTCGTTACCTCAGGCGCGGAGTACTCGGGGTGGGCGTGATCGACGTATAGGCGGGCCCCATTGGTCAAAATGACATTGGCCATGCCAAGATCGTCATCCGTCAATTGCGATAGATCTGCCTCAGCACGTGACATGTCGAACCCGCGGGCATCACGCAACGGGTACTCGGCATTGAAGTCCCATTTTGGACCGCGCCTGACCCCGGGCAGTGCGAAATTTGAATATGCATTCACGATCTGCGAGGACGCAACCATAGGATTAGCCATTGGTTGCCCGGAGACCGAGATCCCGTATTCGGTTTCGATCCCCATGATCCGATGAACGCTCACCTTGGACTCATGGGATCAAAGGTACTGGCCGGTATTTGCGATGGTGGCGATCGACCGTCCTGCCTCGCTCCCCTTCTTCCCCTGAATAAGGGTGCGGATGAACACAATCCGTTCACCCTTCTTACCTGAGATCCGGGCCCAGTCATCAGGGTTGGTGGTGTTAGGCAGGTCCTCGTTTTCACGGAATTCGTCGACGCAGGCATCCAATACGTGATGCACTCGAATCCCTTTTTCGCCGGTGGCGAGAAAGTCTTTGATGGCAGATTTTTTAGCTCTGGAGACGATATTTTCTATCATTGCGCCAGAGTTGAAATCCTTAAAATAGAGAATCTCTTTATCGCCATTGGCGTAAGTGACTTCGAGGAACTTATTCTCCTCGGCCTCGGAGTACATAAACTCCGCCGACCTTTGAATCATCGCGGTGCAAGCCGCAACAGCATCGCCTCCGTGTTCAGCTAGATCCTCGGCGTGAATCGGCAAGGTCGGTACCAAATATTTACTAAAGATCTCCCGAGCTGCTTCAGCATCGGGTCGGTCAATCTTGATTTTGACATCAAGGCGCCCGGGCCGCAGGATGGCTGGATCAATCATGTCCTCGCGATTTGAGGCGCCAATTACAATCACGTTATCGAGAGTTTCCACACCGTCAATCTCACTTAGTAACTGCGGAACGATCGTATTCTCTACGTCGCTCGACACCCCGGATCCTCTGGTGCGAAATAGCGAATCCATTTCGTCGAAGAAAACGATTACCGGCATCCCCTCCGATGCTTTCTCGCGCGCCCGCTGGAAAACAAGACGGATATGACGTTCAGTCTCTCCAACATACTTATTGAGCAACTCTGGGCCCTTGATATTCAAAAAAAACGATCGACCTTCCTCACGCCCAGTCCGCTCGGCAACTTTCTTGGCCAATGAATTCGCGACGGCTTTCGCTATAAGTGTCTTACCGCAGCCAGGCGGCCCGTAAAGCAAAATGCCCTTGGGAGCCTTGAGCGCATGCTCCGCATATAACTCGGGATGCATAAATGGTAGTTCAACCGCGTCGCGGATGGATTCGATCTGCTCACGCAACCCACCAATATCACCATAGTCAATATCAGGAACCTCTTCGAGGATTAGCTCTTCAACCTCAGCCTTCGGTACCTTCTCGTAGACGTAGCCAGCGCGCACATCGAAGAGCAGTGAGTCACCGGGGCGAATCTTTGAGTCGCGCAGCGGCCCAGCAACCCGCACCACGCGCTCCTCATCGGTGTGTCCGACAACAAGTGCGCGGTCGCCGTCACTGAGATACTCCTTGAAGGTCACGATTTCGCCGATGTCTTCGAAGGTGCGGACCGCTACCACGTTCATCGATTCGTTGAGCATTACTTCTTGGCCGGGCTGCAGCGCTTCGGCGTCAACACTTGGGCTCACCCCTACCCGCATCTTTTTACCGCTGGCCATAATGTCGGCAGTGCCATCCTCATGAAGGTACAAGAAGGCGGCATATCCACTCGGGGGTTCGGCAAGCCGATCTACTTCTGCTTTTAGGGTGACGATCTGCTCACGGGCATCGCGCAAAGTACCAATGAGGCGGTCGTTGTGGTCTTTTTGCGCCGCTAGTTCACCGCGTAGGTGTGCAAGGTCAGCAGGCGACGCAGATGATCCCGATGCTTCTGACATGTTGCCTCCTACGTCATTCCACTGATTTGCGCCTGCCTGCTCCGACTTTAACCGCTTTGGGAGCTATTCCGCGACACGGCTGGGCGCGTCTTGTCGCCCCGAAGCAGTAATCGCATGGCCTTCAACCTGCTCGTTCCGTCAATACCGCGCCTTCAACCTGCTCGTTCCGTCAAATTTTGGCCGATATCTGACGGTTCCAGCAGGTACAAGGATTGCCGGGGCGGGAGCTGGGCGCCGGCGGGTGGGCGCGGGAGCAGGTAGGCGCCGAGAGCGGGGCGCGGGACGCCGGGCGCCTAGTCAGTAATCGTATGGCCTTCAACCTTCTCGTTCCGTCATCGAAGGGCCTTCAACCTTCTCGTTCCGTCAAATTTAGGCCGATATCTGACGGTTCCAGCAGGTACAAGGATTTGCTGCGCGTGGGGAGCAGGTGGGCGCGCGGGAGCGGGCGCGGGAACAGGTGGGCGCGCGGGAGCAGGTGGGCGCGCGGGAGCAGGTGGGCGCGGGGGCTGGGCGTGGGGCGCCGGGGCAGTCTTGGGGCGCTAGGGGGCATCGGGATCGCTGGTTGAGCCCGGCCCCGTGTAATCCGCTCCGTAAGCACCAGGGGCCGGCCTGCGTCGCCGGATCGGCATGATCGCGCCCTGGGCTAGGCGCCTGGCTGCCACCAAGAAGCCCGTGTGCCCACTCATGCGATGGTCAGGGCGTACCGACAGCCCGTCAAGGTGCCACGTTCGGACCAGCGACTCCTCGGCCCGTGGCTCGGTCCAGTCGCCGGCTAATCTCATGGTTTCAACGAGTTTGGACAGTTGCGTGGCAGTTGCGACGTAACCCACTAATACGCCACCTGGTTCTAGTGCTGCGGCTGCCATCGGCAGGCAGTCCCACGGCGCCAGCATGTCTAGAACTACCGCGTCTAGGCCGGTGACATCGAGATTGTCTTCAAGGTCGCCCACGGTCGATCGCCAACAAGTTGGTAGGCCACCAAACCAGGTGGCAACATTTCGGGTGGCGACCTCCGCAAAATCTGCGCGACGTTCAAAGCTATGGACTTGGCCGCTGTCGCCGACAGCGCGCAAAAGCGAACAGGTAAGGGCACCTGAACCAACTCCGGCCTCGGCCACCGACATACCGGGCCCGAGTCCGGCCAACCCGATAATTCGCGCCGAGTCCTTTGGATAAATTACCGCTGCACCTCGCGGCATACTCAGCACGAAGTCATCGAGTAGTGGCCTTAGGGCTAAATACTCGGTACTGCCGGAGTTCGAAATCACCGACCCTTGAGCCAGCCCGATGAGTTCATCGTGCTCTATAGCACCGCGGTGGCTATGAAAGGATTTACCGGGCACCAACGTGATCGTATGCATCCGCCCCTTTGGGTCGGTCAACTGCACGAGATCGCCAGCGATAAATGGTCCGCTACGGGCGCTATTGGTAACCGAGACCGGCTCGGTTGAAAACGGTGCGTGGGCACGTGCCATTCGTCGAACACTAGTAGGTGCTCCTGGGCCTAGGCTGCGGCCATGACGCAAATAGAGGCGGCCGGTGCACTCGCCGACTACCCCACCTCGCTTTCGCCCTCGCGCGCAGGTGACTTCATGACCTGCCCATTGCTCTTTAGATTTCGATCAATTGACCTATTGCCGCAAGAGCCCTCACCGGCCGCGTTGCGCGGCACCATGGTGCATCGGGCTCTGGAGTTGCTATTTGACCTACCGGTGCAAGAACGCACGGTCGCGGCAGCAACGAAATTACTGCAACGATCCTGGGAGGAGCTTTCACTCGCCGAGCCTGCTTCCGCGGCTGTACTTCGAGCTGAGTTGTCCATAGCGGAGGATGCACCTTCGACTCTGGTCGCCGAAGCGGTAATCGCACCAGCGGCCACCTTCATTGATAGTTATTTTGGCTTGGAAAACCCGCAACGCCTCGAACCCCATGAACGTGAGTTCGGTATCTCGGTCGAGATCACCGATAATTTCACCATTCGAGGCTTTATCGATCGGGTTGATCGCACCCCGGCTGGTGACATTCGCATCGTGGATTACAAAACCGGTCGGGCCCCGAGTGCACGGTACGAGGACAAGGCGATGTTCCAAATGCGCTTTTACGCCCTGGCTTGGTGGCGCCTTACCGGTGTTGTACCAAAGATGTTGCAGTTGGTTTATTTGGGCAGCAAAAGTTTACTGCGCTACGAGCCGACCGAAAGTGATCTGGAAGCCACCGAAGTAAAGATCCTCGCCTTGCGGGCGGCGATCAATTCAGCTGCGACCAGTGGTGTCTTCGCACCCACTACTTCGAAACTATGTGACTGGTGCAGCTATCGAAACCTGTGCCCGGCTTGGGGAGGGACTCCCCCGGTGCTCCCACCGGTGAGTACCTGGGCCGTGATTCCCGTCCGCGGAGGGCTCGCGAAGTAGATCAGTTCGTGGTTGCAAGCTTCCATAGACTTTCAAAGCTATGACCAGCCAAACTCTTGACCCGGCTGGCGGCGGCTAATTCGGCCAAGGGCGCTAGGTGCTCGATAGCGATAACGTGGCATCCCGCCGAAATTGCAGCAAGCACTCCAGTTGGGGAATCCTCAACCGCTAGGCAGTCACTCGGCGTTGCCCCCAGCCGCGAGGCCGCAGTTTGGAATGGCTCCGGATGCGGTTTCGGTTGACCGACCTCGTCACCTACGACAACCACACCGAAAGGGTCATATCCAAGATCGGCAATGATGCCACGGTGTGCGCCCTCGACTATGGAACGCGGTGAATTAGTTACAAGTGCAAGCGGTAGATCGAAAGCGCGGGCACTGGCAACCAAATCGCGTGCACCTGGCATCCACGGTATGTAACAGCGTCCGTATTGCTCGAGTACCTGAGCCATGAGATAGGCCTCTACCCATGCGCTATCAAATTTATCGGCCGCAGTAGTGCTCAACTTCGAGCGCATATATGCAACAACGCGAACGACTGGGCCACCCAAACAATGCTCTTGATCGTTCTGGTCCCAGTCACATCCCATTACTTGCATGGTGTTGGTCTCGGCAATTAACCAAAGGGGTTCGGAGTCGAGCAGGGTGCCGTCCATATCGAAGAGCACCGCACTAGGTGAATCAGGTGGCATTGAAATATTTGGCCTCTGGATGGTGCACGATGATTGCACTCGTTGACTGTTCCGGATGAAGTTGGAACTCTTCTGAAAGTTCGACGCCAATGCGAGCTGGATCCAAAAGCTTGACTATCTCGGTCTGTTGCTCCAGATCGGGGCACGCGGGGTAGCCAAATGAGTACCTCGACCCGCGATAGCCCTGCTTGGAGATCAGCGCATCCATATCCGGGTTATCTTCGGCTGAGAGGCTAAGTTCTTCGCGAATGCGCGCATGCCAAAATTCAGCA